>JANXWY010000457.1 GCA_025350905.1 Verrucomicrobiota bacterium | reverse complement strand
CCCTCAACGCGTGCGGCCGCGCATTGTCCGTCTTAGATTTCGCGGCGCAACATTGACTCCAGCCGCCATGCTTTTCCGTCCGCTCCCGTTTTCGCCTGCTCCCACCCCACGCCGCTTTCCCTCAAAATTACAATTGCTGCCGCCGGACGGTGCAGGCGAATGGGCGATGGAGCGGGCGCGCCAGTCGGGAGGACCAGGCAGCGACGCGGCTGGCCCGGCGAGCGCCGGTCGGCTGAATCAACAACCGTTACCGGAATTTTAATTCGACGGAATGATCGCGGCCGTCGTCCATCAGCGGGACGGTTTTCGTGGCCAGTTCGGTGCCGTCGAGCAGCAGTTGATTCGCTTCTGCGGAATCCGCGGCGAGCCGGGTAAAGGTTAGGTGAAAGTTGGTTTGCCGATAGCGGTAGTGAACCTTCATTGTGGGCCAGGCGTTTGGCAACCGCGGCGTCAGCCTCAATTGATCCCCTTCAAGGTTCAAGCCCAGCAGGGTTTCGATCACCAGCCGATACATCCAACCGGCGGAGCCCGTGTACCAGGTCCATCCGCCCCTTCCCTCGTGCGGCGCGACGGCATAAACGTCCGCGGCGACTACGTACGGCTCCACCTGGTAGGTCGCGATTTGGGCGGGCGTGGCGCCGTGGTGGATGGGATTAATGTGCGCAAACAACTCCCAGGCTTTTTCGATTTCGCCGTGCAGGGCACACGCCATGACGGTCCAAATCGCGGCATGGGTATATTGGCCGCCATTTTCGCGGACGCCGGGAACATACCCCTTGATATAACCCGGGTTGAGGTGGGAATGATTGAAGGGCGGATCCAGCACCTGAATCAAGCCCGCGGCGCGGTGGATGAGCCGTTCGCACACGGCCGCCATAGCTTTGCGGGAGCGCTGCGGATCGCCGGCCCGGCTGAGGACCGACCAGGTTTGCGGTATGGAATCAATCTGGCACTCGGGATTGGTGTGCGAGCCGAGCGGTTCCCCGTTGTCGAACCAGGCGCGAAGGTACCACTGACCGTCCCAGGCATGTTGCTCGGTATTTTTCTGAAGCTGGCGGGCTTGGGCGAGACAGCGCTCGGCAAAGGCGGGGTCAGAGCGGCCGCGGGCGAGCTCCGCAAACTGCGTCAACACGTCGTAAAGAAAGAAGGCGAGCCAGACGCTTTCGCCCCGTCCCTCTTTGCCCACCATGTTCATGCCATCGTTCCAGTCGCCCGAGCCAATCAGCGGCAGGCCGTGCGCGCCGAAGTTCAGCCCGTGTTCGATGGCGCGCACACAGTGTTCATACAGCGAGGCCGAATCCTCGGAGCGGTTCGGCAGGTCGTAGTAGGCGTCCTCCTCCGGCTTGACCGGCCGGGCTTCCAGAAAGGGAATTTTTTCATCCAGCACCCCGGAGTCCGCAACGCACGCGACGTAACGGCACGTGGCGTAGGGCAGCCAAAGAAAATCGTCGGAGAAATGCGTGCGCACCCCGCGCCCGGCCGGCGGATGCCACCAATGCTGCACATCGCCTTCGCGAAATTGATGGCCGGCAGCGCGGAGGAGATGCTCGCGGGTCAGCGCGGGCTCGGCGTGGACCAGAGCCAGCACGTCCTGCAATTGATCGCGGAAACCGTAGGCCCCGCCGGATTGATAAAACCCGGTGCGCCCCCATAACCGGCAGCTCAAGGTTTGATATAACAGCCAACCGTTCGCCAGCAAGTTCACGGACGGATCGGGGGTTTCCACCTGCACCGCGCCCAACGTTCGCTTCCAATACTCCCAAACCCCTTCCAGTGCGGCACGGCTGGCATCGGGGCGGCGAAAGCGTTGAATCAACGTCTGGACCTCCGCCGCGCTCCGACCAACGCCCAGGCGGAAAACAATCTCGCGTTCCTGGCCCGCGGGGATGTCGCACGGGACCTGGACCGCACCGCAGGCATCCAAACCAGCGCCGACTTTTCCGGACAGCCGCGCGCGTTTGAGCGCGGCGGGATGGGCCAGGCTACCGTTCCGCCCGAGAAACTCCTTGCGATCGCCCGTGAACGTACGCGCCGGGTCATTGACATCGACGAACGCGATGCGTTCGGCAAACTCGGGATGGTAACGGTTGCGGGCCAGCAAGGCTCCGGTCTTGGGGTCCAGCTCGGTCTGCACGTGCAACGCGTTTTTGGGGCGCAGATCGCCCAACACCCATTCCCAGTAGCCCGTGACCGACAAGCGGCGCGGCCGGCCGGTGAGGTTGTGCAGTTTCAAGACCGCGAACTTCACCGGCGCGTCCATGGCCACGTACACTGTCAACTCCGAGGCAATGCCGTTCTCGGTGTGTTCGAACACGGAATAGCCAAAACCGTGGCGAATGACATAGGGCGTGTCACCGCGCGCGGGCAGCGGGGTCGGCGACCAGCAGGTGCCAGTCGACTCCTCTCGGAGGTAGAAAGCCTCCCCGGTGGCGTCCGAGATTGGGTCGTTATGCCAGGGGGTCAGGCGAAATTCGTGGCTGTTCTCCACCCAAGTGTAGGCGCCTCCAGTCTCCGAGACCACGGTTCCGAAATAAGGATTCGCGATCACATTGACCCAGGGCAGCGGGGTCATCTGGCCCGACGCCAGCGTGATGACGTATTCCCGACCGTCGGGCGTGAACCCACCGAGGCCGTTATGGAAAAGCAGCTCCCGCAGCGGAAGCGGCGCGCCGGCCTGCGCATCGCGAAATCGGGAGCGGGTGGGAATGAGTGCCGGGATCAGCGGCTCGAGGCTGCCAGGGCGCTCGAGTTGTTGAGCCAAAGTTCCCTGCTCATCGCTGAGGACCAAACGCGCCACGGATTGCAGCAGGATCCGGTCTTCATTGGAAACCTGTTCGAGTCGCCGCACAAAAATCCCGCCCGGCTTGTCCGTCATTTGGGCTTCAATCCCCGACGCGATCAGGCTGATAATCTGGTCGTGCAACGGCTGTCGGTAACCCGAGACGTCCTCGTTCAAAATCACCACTTCGACCGGCAGTCCTTTCATCCGCCAATAGGAGTGCGCCTGGATGAGTTGCTGCACGAGCTCGATTTTGGCGGAGTCGCTGATCCGAAGCAGGACGATGGGCGCATCCCCGGAGATGCCGTAACTCCAGAGACCGCTTTGGCCGCGCCGGTTACTGAGGAGCACGCTGGGCGTGGCGCGGCGCGCGGGGTTCGCGTAAACCAAAGCGCCGGCCAGCCGCGCATAAAGCTGCGCTTCGGCCTCGGAAGCGTTGAGGTAGCGCAGGGTGACCTGGCTATGGGTCCAAGCGAGGTCCAAGGCCCGGGCGGCCATGTGCGGGTTGTGATATTTTTCGATCAACCCCAGCGCGGCTTCCCGGTTTTCCGCCACGCCCAGGACGAAATCGATCCGCGCCGTGGCATGGGGCGCCAGGGTCACCGTGCGCCGCAACGCGACAATCGGATCCAGCACGGCCCCGACGGTGTTGGAGAGGGGCCTGGTCGCCGCCAGCAAGGCGGCCGGTCGGGCCAGGGTTCGGCCGCGGCCGATAAAACGGGCGCGGTCGGTTTCCCACGAAAGGTCGCCCTGCTCGCCGCCCTGCCCCACCATCAAATTCAGGAGCCAGGGCGGCTGCTCACCGGCGGAGCGGGGCCGGCGCGTGCACAGCAAGGCGGGATGCACGCGCACGAATTCCGTTTGCACAAACAAATTGCTGAAGGCGGGATGCGCCGCGTCGGCGGCCGGGAGCGCGAGCACCACCTCCGCGTAACTGGTTAGTTCAATGCGCCGCTTCGTGTGCGAATGATTGGTGAGCGTGACGCGCCGCAATTCCACGTCATCCTCCGGCGAAACACTGATCTCCGTATGGATTTCAAGGCCGGCGTGGCGCTGGCGAAACTCGGCGCGCGCCTGGGTAAAAATGGCTTCGTAGCCCTTCAGGGCGCGCAAGGTGGGCTGATACGCCGCGGACCAAAACTCCCCGGTGTCCACGTCGCGCAGATAGATGAAGCTTCCCCAGCAATCGCGGGTGGCATCCTCGTGCCAGCGGGTGACCGCGAGGTCGCGCCAGCGGCTGTAACCGCCGCCGGCGCTGCTGACCACCACATGATAACGACCGTTGGACAACAGGTGTACCTCCGGCGCGTGCAAGCTGGGATTGGGGTAAATGCGCATGCCGTCCTGGCCTTCGGTCGCCAGCTTCCGGGCTTCCCCTAATTCCAAATTGCCGGAAAGCACCTTGACCGCGGTGCGGGGCACGCGCTCCTGCAATAACAAGTCCGTCGCGCGGAACACCGGGCACGCCAGGAAGCGCCGTTGCATGGGCTGGTCCAGGATCGCGTAGGCCAGCGCGAGCAAGCCCATTCCCTGGTGATGCGCCATGAAGGTTGGAAGCGTGACACTGGCTTGGCCCGGCGGCAGGCGCGACGGCGTGTAATCCACCGCCTCGTAAAATCCGTACGCGCCTTCCCGTCCCTCAGCGGCGAGTCGCTCCAGATTTTTGCAGGCAGCGCGCGGGGCGACCATGAGGGCCATCAGGGAGGCATAGGGTGCAATCACCAGGTCCTCCGCCAGGCCGCGCTTCAAACCCAGACCCGGCACGCCGAAGGCGCGGTATTGATAGTTTAGATGAACGTCGGTGCGGTTATATTGTGATTCGGAAACCCCCCAGGGCACGCCGTGCAACTGGCCATACGCGATTTGGTGTGCGACCGCCCCGTGATACGATTGATCGAGCAAAGTATGGGGGTAAGTGGGCATGACCAGGAGCGGCATCAGGTATTCGAACAACGAGCCACCCCAGGAAACCAGGACGGGCTCGCTCTGCGAGGCCACCAGCAGCCGGCCCAGCGAGAACCAATGGTCTTGAGCCACCTGGCCCTGGGCAATGGCGACGAAGCTCGCCAGCCGCGCCTCGGAAGCCAGCAAGTCATAATAGCTCTCGTCCAGCCGGTGCTCCGTGACGTTGTAACCGATGGAGAACAAATCCCGGGTCGGCTCGAACAAGCAGGTGAAATCCATCGTCGCCAACTCGCCGCATTCCCGGGCCAAGGCCGTCAGCGTTTGCAAACGCTCGCGGGCCTGGTCGCTGGCTTCCCGCAAGCAGCGCGCCCATTCCGCGAGGCGGAGGCGCGCTCCGGTTTGCTCGGCGGCCGTTTCCGTGGGACTGGCTGCCAACGCCGCTTCGATCACCGGACCGAGCGTATGGTCCAATTCGGATACTTCGCGCAAGGTGAGAGCTTGGTCGAGCTGGAGAAGTTTCTCGGCAAGCGCTTCCGGAGCGCGGACCAAGCGGTCGGCATTCTCCAGCCACGGCGCCAGCCAACGCACCTCCGCCAAATGTTCCCGACAACTCCGCTCCAGCGTCTGACTCCACCATTTTAAATCCGCCCCCGCCTCGTCGCCGAGGGTCGCGGCAAAGTCGGCCGCCTGGTCAGTTGCCCGTTGCAGCGCGGCAAACCCCGCAACCAGGGTGGACGGGGCGCTCGCCAATTCAGCGGTGAGCCGGCTCAAGACTGCGTTCGGACCGGCCAGTTCCAGCAGCACGGCCGCCGTGTCACGCAGTCCGGCGAAGACCGCCGGCTCCAGAATTTTTCGATCGGCGAATTCGCCCAACCCCGAACCGAGGATCAGCAGGTGGCCCGCGAGATTGCCGCTGTCCACACTGGAAACGTAGAGCGGCGGCAACGGCTGAAGCGTGCGGGTGTCGTACCAATTGTAAAAATGTCCACGATGCCGTTCCAGCCGCCGCATCGTGGTGAAGGCATTTTGCGTGCGGTGCAGCAGTGGGCCGACGGGCAGGTACCCAAAATCATGGGCCGCCAGGTTGGCCAGCAAGGCCAGTCCCATATTCGTGGGCGAAGTGCGCGAAGCAATGACCGGCCCGGGCGCCGCCTGGTAATTATCCGGCGGCAGCCAGTGTTCCTCGGCCGTGACAAACGTTTCAAAAAAGCGCCAGGTCTTGCGCGCCGTTTGGCGCAGGAAGGCCAACTGTTCCGCATCCAACCCGGGCACCAGCGGCTCGATCGGCTGGCTGATGCGCCAGGCGATCCACGGCGCCGCCAACCACAGGCCCAGAATCGGCGCCGCCAGCGGCAACTGGCCAGGCACCATCACCACCAGGAAACCCCCGCTGGCCAAGGCGGTGACCGGCGCAATCCACATCGTCGAATAAAATCCAAGCAAGTCCGCACCGGCGGCGCGTTCCGAATCGCCGGCGGTCTGCCATTCCAAGAGGCGTTTGCGGGTAAAGAGCAACCGCAACAGCGTCCGGCCAATCGCATCGAGACTGATAAAAGCGTCGTAGGGCAGAAACGCGAAAGTGAGGAATGCCTGGCCCAGATGGCGGCTCCACGCGCCGACCAACCCCCGCAGATGCAACGCCAGCGGGAGTTCCGCCGGTTTGCGAAACACTTCGACGACCGACGACAACGCGCCGGGCAGGGCGATGATGGCCAGCACCAGCAGTTGGCCCAACCCACCGAGTTCCGGCAGCCACAGCCAATTTCCCAGCAACAACAAAATCAGGGCGGCGGGGACCAAACTGCGTCGTAGATTGTCGAAGATCTTCCATTGCGACAAACCGGAAAGGGGGTTGGCAATGCGCCGGGCATCCGGTCCCGGCACCCGCGGCAACAGCCACTGGGCGATTTGCCAGTCGCCGCGAATCCAGCGATGCCGGCGATTGATATCCGTGTTGTAGCGGGCGGGGTACTCCTCGTAAAACTCCACGTCGCTGACCAGCGCCGAACGGGCGTGGCACGACTCGATCAAATCGTGGCTCAGGACTGCGTTGTCAGGAAAGCGGCCGGCGACCGCTTGTTGAAACGCGTCCACATCGTAAATCCCTTTCCCAATGAAAGACCCTTCCTGAAACAGATCCTGGTACAGATCGGAAACCGCACGCGTGTAGGGATCGATGCCGACATCGCCGGCGAACATTTTGACAAACCAGGAGCGCCCGGCGCTGGGCAGACTGACCCCGACGCGCGGTTGCAAAATGCTGTAGCCTTCGGTGACGATCCCGCGCACCGGATCGAACTGGGGCCGGTTGAGCGGATGGGCCATCGTCCCCACCAATTGCCGGGCGGCCTCGCGCGGCAGCTGGGTGTCGGTATCGAGGGTGATGACAAAGCGGATGCCCGGCCAGAGGGACGGCGACCCGATCACCGCGGAAAAGCAGTCGCGGGCCCCGCCGCGCAGGAGCGCATTGAACGCCGTCAATTTACCCCGCTTGCGTTCATAACCCATCCAGCGATTTTCCCATTCGTTCCACCGACGCGGCCGGTGAAACAGGAGGAAGATGCCGGGCCGGTCGGCCTGGTATTTTTCGTTCAGCTGCGCGATGCCGGCTTGCACCCGCTGAAGCAGGGCCGGGTCCTCGGGCATCGTCGCCTGCATCGCGTCGCGAAAATCCGTCAATAAGGCGAAGTAAATATTTGCGTCCCGATTGGCCAGGTAATGAATCTCGACGGTTTCGACGAGTTCATCGATGCCGCCGGGACTCGTCAACATCGTCGGCACGACCACCATGGTCCGGCACTCGGGCGGGATGCCGGAGGCGAAGTCCAGCCGCGGGAGCAGGCGGGGTTTAACGAGCAGCGTGAACAGCCAGTTGAGCAGCGCCACCGCCAGGTGGCTGAGGCACAGGAGGGACACCGCGGCCAGGAAATCGAGCCGCCAGCCCTGAACCCCGAGGGCGAGGGCCTGCCACCCCAAGCCGAACGTTCCGAGCGCCGTAATCAGGCAGATGCCGCCCGCATACGCCACCAAGGGAAAATGGCGCGTCGTGCGTTCGAGCCGCGTCCACCACGGCCAACGCACCGCCAGCCCGCGCTCCAGCGCTGCCTGCCCTTTGTCGATCAAATAATAACCCACATGGGCGGTGCGATCACCACGCCCTTGCTCCCGCGCGCTGGTCGCGGCCAGTTGGACGGCCCGATGCGCGACCTCGGTTTCGGAGAATCGGCTGTGGCGGGCGAGGGCTTCGACCGCATGGCGATACCGATCGCGCGTGGCAAAATCCATCTCGCCGTACACCGCCGCCGGGTCGGTGCGCAACACCTGTTCGACCCCGCTCAGATCCTCGACAAAATCCCGCCAATCCGTGGCGCCTAAGAAGCGCAGGCTGGTTATGGTATGGCTGACGGACACCTGGTCCGCCGCCTGGTTCTGGCTCTCCTGATGAACGAGCTGGTCGATGGCCAGCCCCTGTTCGGCGAGCCGCTGTTCGAGCCAACTCCGCGCCAGGTGTACCACCGGGTGTTGGCGGGACAAGCGTTGGCAGAATTCGGCCACGAACGCGCTGGACAGCGGCAACCGGACTTTCGCCATGTCCGCCACCACGACCACCAGATGCGAGGGATGTTTCTCGGCCATGGCCTGTAACCGGTCACCCCACAAATCCGCGAGGTCGCGGTCCTGCCGGGCGACCAACAGGCGGGCGGTGACGCGGCGCAGATTTTCAATCAACGCCAGGCGCAACATGATCGGCACCGCCCACAGCTCACCCATGTTCAACCCGGACCCCGTTTGGTAGGCGGCGACAAACGCGCGCAGCGATTTGGCGTCGAGTTGCGCATCCACGTGCGAAATCAATTCGAGCACCAGATCGTAAACGCGGGGCAAGCCGGCCGAGGGCCCGTTGCCGAGGCGGGGCAGTTCCCGACTATAACCCGGGGGTAGATGCCGGCGCGCCATTTGAATCTGCTCCTCGATCAGATAAAAATTGTCGAGCAACCATTCCGCGGCGTGGGTCACCCGCCGCGTCCCGCCGGTGGCCGAGGTGGCGCGATTATAGTCGCTGAGGATCTGCTCATTTTGGGTGAGCCGATCCAGCAGGCTGTCGGTACCGCGCCGGGCGACGACCTGGTGCTGCACTGCGAGCACCTTGGCATGGCGCGTGAGTTGTTCGAGGCTGAACAGCTCGGCGCGCAACGGCGGCTCGCTCGTTGAGGGCAGCGGATGCGTCTGCTGCGCCAGCCAGTCGCGCAGTTGCCGGGACACCGCGTACATTGGGCGCTGAGGATTCAAGCGCCCGGCAAACCTTTATTTTTCCCGCCGGCGACAAAACCCAGGACGGCCCCATACCCCGCCGGAGCGGCCCAAATCAGAATCGTCGGCCGCGGCCGCGTGCGGCGCTGGTCGGTGTGCGGCGCCAACCCCTCCGGCCGCAGCAGCGGCCGCCCGGACGCGGCGCCAGCTTTGAGCATGAAGCCGGGGCGGCCAGCGCGCAGAGGTCGCCGTGGCAGACGGCGAGACGCACCCGTTTTTGCCCGGCAAGAAGTCACCAGGAAGCGCGGGCGACTGGTTGTCCGTGGCCTGGGCATAAGTTCCTCCCACGGAGTCTGAGCCCGACCCCGACCGGTGGCCATGGGGTGTTCACCCCATATACAGTTCGGCGCCTCCAACCCATAGTTGCCTGCGCTCGGCGCCTCGCGGTTGCGGCCTCAAGCCCCACGAAGTGAATAGCCGGCACCGGCACGTCAGCATGAAATATGACTGAATCAAGTTGTCACGACGGAGCGCGCCCGCCCGACGATTCCAGCATCGGGCGGGGCCGCCCGCTGGCTGACCGCGATCGGATCGGATTGGATCACGTGGCGCCCGGTTCGATGCGATTGAGTGGGCGGTTGCCCGGTTCGACGGCGAATAATTTAAGATGAAAATCAACGGCGGCAAATCCACCTCGGCGACCCCGCGTTTGCCTAAAAGTCCGACGGGCATCCAGGGGCTCGATGAGATCACCGATGGCGGGTTGCCGCGCGGACGGCCCACCTTGGTCTGCGGCGGCGCCGGCTGCGGCAAGACGCTCCTGGCTGCGGAATTTCTCGTGCGCGGCGCGGTGCAGTTTGGTGAGCCGGGCGTGTTCATGGCTTTCGAGGAAACGGAAAAAGAGCTCAAGGCCAACGTCGCGTCGCTCGGCTTCGACTTGACGGGTCTGGTCCGGCGCAAAAAAATTGTGGTGGACTACGTTCACATCGAACGCAGTGAATTCCAGGAGAGTGGCGAGTATGACCTCGAGGGGTTGTTCGTCCGGCTCAATCACGCGATTGATTCGATCGGGGCCAAGCGCGTGGTGCTGGACACGTTGGAAGTGCTCTTCGCCAGCCTGCCGAACGAGGCCATCCTGCGCAGCGAATTGCGCCGGCTCTTTCGCTGGCTGAAGGAGAAGGGCGTGACCGCCGTCCTCACGGCCGAGCGCGGGCGCGAAGCCCTGACCCGCCACGGGCTCGAGGAATACGTATCCGACTGCGTCATCCTGCTCGACCATCGGGTCAATGACCAGATCGCCACCCGCCATCTGCGGGTGGTGAAATACCGCGGCGCGCTGCACGGCACGAACGAGTTTCCCTTTCTCATCGGCGCCGCGGGCATCAGCGTGCTGCCCATCACGTCGCTGGCGCTGAATCACAAGGTGTCCACCGCGCGGATTGCCACGGGCATTTCCCGGCTCGACGCGATGCTCGGCGGGCGCGGGTTTTTTCGCGGGAGCAGCATTCTGCTCACCGGCACGCCCGGCACCGGCAAGACCATCATCTCTTCCAATTTTGCCCAGGCCGCCGCCCGGCGCGGAGAGCGCGTGCTCTTTTTCTCGTTCGAGGAATCGCCCGACCAGATCATCCGCAACATGCATTCCATCGGGTTGCGCCTGGAGCCGCTGGTCAAGCGCGGCCTGTTGCGCTTTCACTCCGCGCGGCCCTCGCTCTACGGCCTGGAAATGCATCTGGCCACGATGTTCAAGGAGATCGCCACGTTTCAACCGCACGTCGTCATCATCGACCCCATCACCAGCCTGATGGACTCCGGCACCGATTCCGAAGGCAAGGGCATGGTCACGCGGCTGATTGATTTCTTGAAGGCCGGACAAATCACCTCGCTCTTCACCAGTCTGACTCAGGGTGGGCACGCGCTGCAACAAAGTGAAGCCGCCATGTCCTCGCTCATGGACTCCTGGCTGTTGCTGCAAGACTTCGAAGGCAACGGCGAACGCAACCGCGTGCTCTATGTGCTCAAAGCGCGCGGCATGGCGCACTCGAACCAAATTCGCGAGTTCCTGATTTCCGACCGGGGCATTGATCTCGTGGATGCCTACATCGGGGCCAGCGGCGTGCTGACCGGCTCCGCCCGCGCGGCCCAAGGGGCACTCGAAAAGGCCGCCGTGCTGACGAGCCAGCAGGAAGCCGCCCGCCGCAAACGCGAACTGGAGCGCAAGCGTGAGGCGATCGAACGACAAATCAACGGCCTGCGCTCCGATTACGAAAGTGAAACCATGGAACTGCGGCGCATTGATGAACAGGTCGGCACCAGCACGCTGATGTTGACGACCGAGCGAACCGCCTCGGGAATTTTACGCCAGGCGGATGCCAAGGTGCCGGCCAGTCCCCGGGGCAAAGCCAGAAACGGAAATGGAACTCGATGAAGATCAAGCCGGGAAAACCACGCGCGGCGCACGCTCCGCGCCAGCTCGCCCAACTCTGGCAGTTGCGCCTGTATGTGGTGGACCAGAGCCCGCAATCGCGGACGGCGTTTGCGAACCTGAAACAATTTTGTGAAAGCCATCTCAAAGGGCGCTATCGGATCACGGTCATCGATTTGGTCAAGCAGCCGCAATTGGCCAAGGGCGACCAGATCCTGGCCATTCCGACCGTGGTGCGCAAATTGCCAAAACCCGTGCGCACGCTCATCGGCAACCTTTCGGATACCGCGCGGGTGCTCGTCGGGCTCGATTTACGCGCAGCGGATTGATCGAACCAAAGGCGCATGAAAACCAGCCTCACCCGCCGCGGCTCCCCGGCTTCGACCAAAGCCCGGCCCCCGCGGCCGAAAGACAACTACGTCCTGCGCTTGTTCGTGGCCGGCGCCACGGCGCGTTCGCACCAAGCCATCCTGCGCGTCCGGCAATTGTGCGAAACAGAACTACAATTGATTTACCGCTTCCCGTTTCGCCGGTCAGCAGGTTTAAACCCTTGTGGAACTGCACACGCAGCCGATCCACAACCGCATAGTTCTCAACAACCAGGTCGTGAAGCACTCGTCTCCAATTATAGAGGTCGGAAAATATTTGGCGGACTTTTCCCGCTTTTGCAGCCTTATCTGGTGAGCAGTCGATTTTGCGAATTCAACTGCGAAGACAGAAAAGGGAGACTGGATATGAGTTGGTTCAACGAGGCGTTAAACTCCGTATCGGAGACGGCGCAGAAGGCGGCGGAGACGGTGGGTGGCGGGGTCATCAA
>JANXWY010000379.1 GCA_025350905.1 Verrucomicrobiota bacterium | reverse complement strand
GACGAAAGCAGTTTTCTCTGCGCTCCTTGTGTTCTTTTGCGCAGGACTTCGGGAAATTCGCCTCCTCACTTAGGTAGCCACACTGGCACATTTGCCGATTGGTGGTGATGACTGCGATGATGGAGGTCGTAGCGGACTTTGTCATTGCCGCAGGATACAGTGGTCAGGCCGCGCGGATGTGTTGCAATGCAAATTGTCTGTCTTTCTGTGAGCATGCCTTTCTGGGGCAGGCCATTCAATAACCATCAGTTGGCTTGCGGGCTGGTGGTTTTGTTCCTGGGGCAGGGTTGCTCAGAGAACTCAGCAGAACGAACGGCGCAGGAAACGCGGCTGCCAGTTGTAGAAGAAATAATGTCCGTGGCGGAGTTTTCCCGGAGTCCGGAACCGAATCATGGCGTGACCAAACTTGCGTACATCCGTCAAACGGGCCGCGGGAACGCGCTTTGGGAACTTGATCTTGTAGCCGGTGGGACGCGGCTTCTGCCACGAAAAGAGCAGGCGCGTCGGCTGTTCGATTGGTCGTCCGATGATCGCCACCTTTTGCTCCGCGATTTCGACAGTAATGAAACCTTGACGCTTTATGACGCCAGTGCCGGCTCTTTTCGGCCGGCGATGAAAGCCAAAGCGACAAACGGGCAACAAGTATCCTGGCTGGCCACGGCCGGGCAGGTGGCCTGGGTCAGCACAAATGCGTTCGTGTACGCTGGCAACGCCAATGGCAGCGCGGAGTTGCGCGTAGCCGAATTGAACGGAAAGGAACGTAATCTGATGACCGTTTCGCCGCCCCGCGCCCGGGATTTGATAAGGCGCGTGTCGGACACGGAAATTGCGTTTGTCTCGAACCGGGAATTGTGGTCGTACAATTTGGAAACCTCCAAGCCGACGCAATTGACGACGAATCTAAGCCGGGACTATTTGTGGCTGAATTATTCCCGGGAGAACAATGCATTTCTGTTTTGTTCCGAGGACGATTCGGAATGGCGGCATTTGTATCGCCTCGACCTCGGGCCGGGCGGGGCGCGGAAGTTGACACAACTGACGTTCGGTCCAGAACACACCTACAACGGACAATGGATTCAAGGCGGGAGAGGTTTTGCCTACGTCGGCAGTCTGACGAACCATTTTTATCTGGCCGTGCGAACGGCTGACGGAGAGACGAGTACAAACTTGTTCTGGGGCGGTTACCTTTATGGCTACAAGGCGGCGGATGATGGAAACCGGATTTTTGCCGTGGCCTCGCCCGGCTATGAGCCGTGTGGGACCTGGGAATACAACATCGCGGAGCGCCGGCTCCGGTGTTTGGTGCCCGGGGCCGAGCCTTTCAAAGTCAGCAAAAACATTCCCGCGACGGAGCTTTGGGTGGAATCGTTCGATGGCCTGAGGATTCCCTGTTACCAGTTGGAGCCACGCAATTTTGAGCAAGGAAGGAAATATCCGCTGGTTATCGCCGTGCCGCATCGCGATGGCATGTTTGACTGGGCCTGGAGCAAATATCCGCAGTTCCTGGCAAACATTGGCGTGATGCACCTGGCCGTGAACGTGCGCGGTTCGGACGGGTACGGAAAAGATTTTCGGGAAAACCACCCGGAGTTGGCGGACCAAGACATTCTGGCCGTCCGCAAAGCGGCGCTACGCTCCGGGAACGTGGATGAGAAACGGATTTTTTTGATGGCGCACAGCAGCGGTGGAGAAATCGTGAGGAAGCTGGCGCGGGAACATCCGGAAATGTGGGCGGGTGTCATTTTGGTGAATCCGGCTTTGTCGGTGCCGGGTGACAAGCCCGGGAGACTGCCGCGCCACCTCATTTTTACCGGGGAAAATGATGCAAGGGACAATGTGGCAGCGCGGGCGCATGAGTTTGAAGAATGGGCCAGGGCGAACGGCGTGCCGGTAACGATGGTTTATGATCAAAGCACGTCGCATTTTATTGTGAGCATTAGTGTGGACAAGCGCATGGGGTTGAAAATGGCCGAGTTTATCTTCCAGTAAGCCATTCGGCAGCCTTGGTGGATCGGGAAGAGAAAAAGTAATTTGGTCACTGGCCGATTGGTTGTGATGGCGTGCCGCTTGCGGTTTGTGGTTTCCGAGGGAAATTGGCAGGCAGCCATTTCACAGTCTGGAGCATATTATGAAAACGAAAGAGCAACTTCGAGAGGCTGGACAAGCAGGCGGCTTTACGCTGCTGGAATTGTTGGTCGTGATTGCCATTATTGCGATTCTCGCGGCGTTGCTTTTCCCGGCGCTGGGCCGGGCCAAAGCCAAGGCGCAGGGGATCTATTGCATGAACAATGGCAAACAACTGGTCACGGCCCTACACATGTACGCCGGCGACCACAACGACTGGCTGCCACCGAACCCAGAGGACCGTGCCAGCACGAACCATTGGGTGGAGGGGAATTTCAAACACAATGCAGCCGATGCAACCAACACCATTCTTTTGACCGATCCGAAATACGCGAAACTGGCAAGTTATTGTGGGCGGTCCGCCAATGTGTACAAGTGTCCGTCGGATACGAGCATGGTTACCATCAATGGGATCAAGTATCCACGGGTGCGGACCTTTGCAATGAATCAGGCGGTGGGCACCAAATCATTGGCGCCTTTGGAGGCTGTGGATGGGCCGTGGCTGGACGGCAAAGCTTTCGGCACCTTCAATACGCACAACCACCCTTGGCGGACATACGGTAAATTCGGGGACATGGTTGCGCCGGCGCCGTCTGGTTTGTGGGTTTTGTTGGACGAGGAGGAACGAAGCATCAATGATGCGGCGTTTGCGGTGTTGATGCGGTTGCCCACGCATTTTTTGGACTGGCCGGGGAGCTACCACAATCTGGCGTGCGGGTTTGCGTTCGCCGACGGCCATTCGGAAATACACAAATGGGTCAATAGCAGCATCCGCCTGACCGGACCCTATGACGCGACTTCCTACGAACGCCCACCGGATCATGTGAACGACGCCGATGTTTTATGGCTGCAAGCCAGAACTTCCGCCCGGGCGGAACCCGCCGAACCCTGAAGGAAATTAGTTGATCAGTGGTCCGCCATGAAACAGGACGACCAAACGGCCGCAAAGATTCAGAAGGCATTCACGATCTATATCCGAATCGCTGGAGCGGCGTTTGTGATTTCCGGTCTGGTGATGTTCCTGGCGACTTCGGGAACTGATCGGTTACTCGTAAAAACCGAACCGCTGCTCGAAGTGCAGAACGGAACCTTTCTCTG
>JANXWY010000308.1 GCA_025350905.1 Verrucomicrobiota bacterium | reverse complement strand
CGGGCGAGATCGAGGCCGATCGTGTCACAAGCGCGATTGATCAGGTAGGCGACGCCGCGCCCGGTGGCTTCGCGCCGCCCCTGCGATCCGCCCAGGCCGATGGGTTTGCCTGTGACGATGCTCGGCACGGTGTAACCCATGTGTACCGAATACGTATCCATCATCCAGGCCATGATTTGTTCATTCGTGCCCATGTCCGGCGCCATGATGTCCACTTGCGGCCCGATGAACGGAATCATTTCCTGCGTGTAGCGCCGGGTGAGCCGTTCCAGCTCGCGCGGTGACATCTGGTGCGGATCGCAGGCGATCCCACCTTTCGCCCCGCCGTAGGGCAGACCGGTCAGGGCGCATTTCCAACTCATCCACATGGCCAGGGCCGCGACTTCACCGAGCGTCACATCCGGATGGAAACGCAAGCCGCCCTTCGTCGGGCCGAGGCTCAAGTGGTGTTGCACGCGATAGCCGGTGTAAACTTTGGTGCTCCCGTCTTCGCAATGGATCGGCAGGGTGACCACCATGGCGCGTTTGGGATATTTCAGTCGGTCCCGCTCGGCTTCGGGAATTTGCAGGCGATCGGCCACCAGATCAAACTGCTGGCCAGCCATCTGGAAGGTGGGATGATTGTAGATTTCCATATCGGATCAGAAATTAAACCCGCGGAGGATAATAATGATGTTCCTGGCGTTCCAGCTATCGACGAAGCAAGCGCCGACGACAGGCACGACGCGAAATTCGTCGCGGCACAGAATCGTCACTGCCCCCCCAGGGGCGAACCAGGCGGAAATGTTCATGTGGTTTTCAAGTCGAGAACTTTTTCCTGCTTCCGCACCCAATCCTACCTGTGACTCAAGCTGTAGACAACGGAAGAAACGGCCTGCAACCGCGAAAACCGCTCGTCCTCCTGCTTGACTCCCGGGTCGTCGGGGAGAGATGCTGCGCCGCGCTCCCGCCGTAACCATGAACGCTGATTTAGTCGCCGAACCCTCCCGTCGCCCGCGGCCATGGCATCGGGTGCTTTACGTCCAAGTCCTCCTGGCCATCGGGTTGGGGATTGTCGTCGGGGCCCTGTGGCCGGCGTTTGGCAAATCCCTCAAGCCGCTCGGCGACGCCTTCATCAACCTGGTGAAGATGCTGATCAGCCCGATCATCTTTTGCACCGTCGTCCACGGCATCGCGTCGCTGGGCGACCTCCGCAAACTCGGGCGCATCGGCGGCAAGACCTTGCTCTATTTTGAAATCGTTTCGACGTTTGCCCTGCTCATCGGCCTGGTGGTGGTAAACGTTGTGAAGCCCGGGGCGGGATTCAACATTGATCCCGCCACGCTCGATCCGGGCTTGGCCCGAACCTATGCGGACCCGGCGCACACGTTGACCGCCGTGGATTTTTTCCTGAACGTGATTCCCAAGACTTTTTTTGGCGCGTTCGTCACCGGCGATTTGCTCCAGGTGCTGCTCGTCGCGATCCTCGTCGCCTTCGCCATTGCCGGCCTGGGAGAGCGCGGCCAACCGCTGCTGCACGTCATTGAATACGGCTCGCAGATTTTCTTTGGCGTGATGAAGCTCGTAGTTAAAGCGGCGCCCATTGGCGCGTTCGGCGCGATGGGTTTTACCATCGGCAGCTATGGGCTCGGCGCGCTGAACAAGCTCGCGGTGCTCATGGTGAGTTTCTATGCCGCAGCGATTCTTTTCGTCGTCGTGGTGTTGGGCGCGATCGCGTGGTTCAGCGGTTTTTCCATCTTCCGCTTCATCGGGTATATCAAGGAGGAATTGTTCCTCGTCCTCGGCACGAGTTCCTCGGAGACCGCACTTCCCGGCCTGATTGAGAAAATGCAGCGGCTCGGCTGTGCCCGGTCCACCGTGGGCCTGGTCATCCCCACCGGCTACAGTTTCAATCTCGACGGCACTAATATCTACATGACCATGGCGGCCGTGTTTCTCGCCCAGGCCACGAACACCCCGCTCGACTTGAAACACCAGCTCAGCTTGCTGGTGATCGCGATGATCACCTCGAAAGGCGCCAGCGGCGTCACCGGCGCGGGCTTCGTGACGTTGGCAGCGACGCTGACCGCCGTGCCGAGCGTGCCGCTGGCATCGCTTGCGTTGCTGGTGGGGATTGATCGCTTCATGAGCGAAGCCCGCGCGCTGACCAATCTGATCGGCAACGGCGTCGCCACCGTGGTGATCAGTCGGTGGGAGAACGAAGTGACTCCGCAACAATTGAAACAAAACCTCATGCACCCACCCCGCCCGGCGCCACCCGGTTTATCACCCGGCAGAAGTTGACCGATCCCGCTAGCGAGGAGCCGGATCTGACGCGCCGGAAGCGCAGGTCGAGTGGGTGCGCTTTTCATCCTGAGCTTACGCTGGCTGACTAGTTTGCTTTGGGCCGTGCCCAAAGTGGACATCCGATAAAGTGGACATCCGACTTGCATCGGCGAGCGGGTCGCCGGACAATCCGGGCCAAGCTTACAACCTCAGTTGCCCGGAACCCAAAGTCGCATGAGTAAAATCAAAATTGCGCAATTCGGCCTCGGCCCCATTGGCCTCGAAACCCTGAAGCTCGCCGCCACCAAACCGTGGGTGGACATCGTCGGCGGGATTGACATCGATCCCGCCAAAATCGGTCGACCACTTTCCGAAATTACGGGAGACCCCGGCATCCGCAACGCCTGGGTTTTTCGCTCGCTCGACGACCTGCTCGTGCGGGTTAAGCCCGACGTTATTTTCCACACGACGGTCTCACAGGTCAGCGCCGCGTACCCCCAGTTGGAGCCGATGCTCCGCCGTGGCATCAACGTGGTCTCGTCGTGCGAGGAGCTGCTATTTCCGCAACTGCGCGAGCCCGACCTCGCCGTCAAACTCGATAAAGCCGGCAAGGACGGCGGCGCGCGTTTGGTCGGCACCGGGGTCAATCCCGGCTTCGTCATGGATGTGTTGCCGATCTGCCTGACCGGCGTGTGCCGACAGCTCACTGCCGTCCATCTGCAACGTGTTGTCAACGCCACGACGCGCCGCGGGTCCTTGCAAAAGAAGATCGGCAGTGGCCTCACGCCCGCCGAATTCGAGGCACGGTTCCAGGCAGGTCACGCCGGCCACGCCGGGCTTCGGGAATCCGCCGCGCTCCTTGCCCATTGCCTCGGCTGGAAGCTCGACGAACTGCTCGAAACCGGTAAGGCGATGGTGGCGCGCCGCGCGATCCGCACGCGGTTTGTCGAAGTCCGGAAAGGCCAGTGCTGTGGCTTGCACCAGACCGTGGTGGGAAAAGTGGACGGCCAAACCCGCCTCACTCTCGATCTCAAAATGTATCTCGACGCGCCCAACCCCCATGATGCCTGTCAGCTCGAAAGTGACCCGCCACTCAACCTCGTGATCAACGGCGGCGTGGCCGGGGACGCAGCCACCGTCGCCGCACTGGTGAATGTCGTGCCACGCTTGTTGCGCGCTGCGCCCGGGCTGCTGTTGATGACCGACCTTGCGGTGCCAAGCTACGCGTGAGGGTCGCGCGGATCCTAAACCGCAGCCAATGCAACGCAGCGCAATGTAACTCGAACGCGACTTCGGGTTTGAAATATCGAGCCACACAATCATCTGCCGTCAAAAGTTGTCGAGCCGCTCACGCCGGCGCGGCGACAAGGAAGAAAATATTCTGGCCGGCACGGGATCGGCCGATTAGTTTCCGGCCGTTCCCGAAGCTGAATGCAAACTTCGATTTCCGGCGCCCGGTTGCCACGAACTGAAGGACGGCCCTCCTGGCCAATCACGGTGCGCCCGCTCGCGCAGTGGATCGGGGTGGCCGGGTTGGTTGGCAGCGCGCTGGCTGGCCGCGCCTTCGAGAGCCCCGCGCCGCCGGTGCGGGCCCTGGCGGCGTTTCAACACGATCCCGATCTGCGCGTTGAACTCGTCGCCGCCGAACCGCTCGTCGTTCAGCCGTGTGCGCTGGCGTGGGATGCGGAAGGACATTTATTCGTGGCGGAGAATCGCGGTTATCCTACCGGGCCCGGGCCCGACCAGCCGCCCGCCGGCGTCATCGCCCGGCTCGATGACACCGATGGCGACGGGCGCATGGACCGCCGGACCGTGTTCGCCGACGGCTTGACCTTCCCGAACGGCCTGACGCCGTGGAACGGCGGCTTCATCGTCACCTGCGCGCCGGATGTGCTCTTTTTGAAGGACACCGATGGCGATGGCCGCGCGGACGAGCGGCGTGTGTTACTAACGGGCTTCGACACCAATGCGACGACGCAATTGCGCGTCAGTCACCCGACCTTCGGCCCGGACGGCTGGATTTACCTCACGAGTGGATTGACCCGCGCCAGCAAGATCACCTCTCCTGAACATCCGGAGCGGCCCGCCGTCGAGATCGGCACAGACGCGCGTTTCAATCCGTTCACGCTGGAAATTGAACCGGTCGGCGGACGCGGGCAGTTCGGACAGACGTTTGATGACGCGGGGAATCGTTTCCACTGCATGAACCGCGTCCATATCCAGCACACGGTAATCTCGCCGCGCTACCTGGCGCGCAACCCCAACTTCGCGCTGACCGAGACGGTGCAGAACGTGCCGGAAACAATGGTCACCGATCTCATCGGCGGGGCAAATCAGAATTTCGCCGCGCGCCTGTATCCCATCAGCGACAACCTCACCACCGCCGACTCGCACGTCGGCACGTTCACCGCCGCCTGCGGCGTTCATATCTATCGCGGCGACGCGTTGCCGGTGGCGTATCGGGGCGATGCCTTCGCGTGTGATCCGACGGCGAATCTGGTGCATCGCGACCGACTCACGCCGGTCGGACCGACCTTCGCCTCCCGGATGGAGAACGAAGGTCGCGAATTTCTGGCCTCGCCGGACAACTGGTTTCGGCCCGTCTTTCTCGCGACCGGCCCGGACGGCGCGCTCTACGTTTGCGACATGTATCGCAAGACCATCGAGCATCCGGACTACCTGCCAGTCGAAGTGCGGAAGCGAACTGATTTTGTCAGTGGTCGTGACCTGGGCCGCATCTGGCGGGTGACGGGGAATGAACTTAAAACTCGTAGCCGCCGACGTGAGGCGGCGGATCTGCGATCGAAGCCGGCATCCGCCGCCTCACGTCGTCGGCTACAATCCTTGAACCGCGCGTCCACCGCTGAACTGGTCCAGGTACTCGGCGATCCCAACGCGTGGCGGCGGGACACCGCGCAGCGGTTGCTTGTCGAGCGGCACGAACCGCGGTCGCTTCCGTTACTCGCCCAACTTTTCCAATTCTCTGAAAGTGAACTCAAACGCCGTAGTGACATCCTACTCACGACGGGCTGGAGTGGTTTGCCGGCTGATCCGCGGCCTGCCGCTGCGCTACGCCGTTTGTACGCGTTGCGTACCTTGGCGATCTTGACCGCGAATGAACGGAGCGCAAACAGCTCCCTCGCCCCCGCCGAGGGGGAGAGGGCTGGGGTGAGGGGGCCGCGCGTGTGGCCAACGCCAGCCGCTGTAAAGTTTGCAGAAAGCAAACCCCTCACCCTTACCCTCTCCCCTTCCGAAGGGGAGAGGGGACACGCTTCGACGCTCTTAGATCGTGCCTTGCGCGTGTCGTTGCTTTCGACCGATCCGGTCCTCCGGGAGAACGCTTGGCGGATCCTGGCGGAGCGGCAATGGGGCCTGCCGGGATTTCCCGAAGCGTTGTTCCCCGTGTTCGCCGCCGATCCCAATCCGCGCGCGCGGTTTTGGTTTGCGCTCGGTTTCAACCAGGGACCTCCAGATTCCCGCGTCAACGATTGGCCCGAGGTTCTCGCCCGACTCGCGGTTGGTGACGGCACAAATCGCTGGATGCGGGCCGCAATTCTCAGCGGACTCAAGCCGGGGGAGCAGCCGGCGTTGCAACTCGCCCGGTATCTCGCCCAGCGGACCAACGATCCGGCGCCCGTGGAATTTTGGTCGGAGCTCGGCCGGGTGCTTGGTGCAGAGGCGGCTGCGAGTTACTCCCTTGCCCCCGCCGAGAGCGAGAAGGCAGGGGTGAGGGGGCAGCGCGCTTCTTCAGAACCTGCAACGGGGAAACCTGCACCAAAGCAACCTCTCATGGCCCTCTCGCCTTCGGAAGGGGCGCGGGAATCCGCTGCGGCACATTCAATCTCGATTGGGAACTTCCAAGACTTTCTGGCGCTCATTATTGATACGCATGCGCCGCCCGCGCCGTGGCTCATTGCGGCGCTAGACGGCGTGACGGACGCATTGCGCGCGCGCGGCAAGCTGGTGGCCTTTCCGGTCGCGTTGCCTTCAAGTTTCACCGCCGAGGCAGTGCGGTTGGCTGGGGTATCCGCCGATCCCATCGCCACTCGCAAAGCGGCCATTGGTTTTCTGGTCAATTCAGAAAGCCCAACTGCCACCGCCGCGTTGCTGCAGCTGCTGGTGGCCGCGGAACCGGCGGAATTACAACGGGCGGCGGTCCGCTCGCTCCTCGGTTTGCCGGGTGACACCGCGGTCACCGAATTGCTCGCACCGTCGCGTTGGAACGCACTGCCGCCGAACACGCGCGGGTTCATCCTGGTGTCGATCCTCGCGCAGCCGCGTCTGATCGGCGGGTTGTTGTCAGCGATCGCAGCGAAGCAGCTGCCGGAAAATGTCCTCAGCCGTGCGCAACGCGAGTCGCTGCGCCAGCACAGTGACGTCGTCATTCGCGAACGCGCCCAGCAACTTTTCGTCGCCGCCGAAACCGGCGATCGTATGAAGGCTTATGAAAAGGCGCGCGCCGTGCTCGCGCTCACCGGCAACTCGGCCAACGGACACAAAACGTTTGCGACCCATTGCGCGGCGTGTCACCGCCTCGATCACGAAGGCCACAATGTGGGCCCGGATTTGTTCGGCATCCGCAATCAGCCAAAGGAAACCATCCTGCTCCACATCGTGCATCCGAATTTCGAGGTCGTTTCCGGTTTTAACGCCTGTACGATCGAATGCAAAGACGGCCGTGAACTGACCGGACTGATCATTGGCGATGCTCCCGCCAGCGTCACCTTGCGCCAGGCGCAAGGCATCGAGGAAACTTTCCCGCGTTCCGGCATCGCCCGGCTGACCGTCGGCTCGGCGTCGTTGATGCCCGAGGGCTTGGAAGCCGCGATGACCCAACAGGAATTGGCGGATTTGCTGGCGTGTTTGAAAGGAGAATGACCATGACATCCATAGCGCGGAGCGCTGGTTTGAAACGTAGCCGCCGACGTAAGGAGGCTCTGACTTCGCGTATTTGTGATTGGCAAAGGCCATGTGAATGGGGACTCCTAACATCAGCTGCTGCGAGCCCGATTCGGATTTTGGCTTCTGTGATGTGTGTCGCTTTACTTGGCGCGATGATCATCGGCGCAACGAAATGTTCCGCCGCGTCGGCCGTCTTTCGCGCCGGCGCGGCGCTGGTGGACATCACGCCGACCAATTTTCCCATTCGCACCGCGGGCAATCTCACGCTGACGGTCGCGGACAAGGTCTTGGATCCGCTCCACGTGCGCGCGTTGGTTTTGGATGACGGCTCGACCCAAATTGCGATTGCCGTGGTGGACAGTTGCATGGTGGATCGCGCCACGATGGACGCGGCAAAAGCGGCGGCGCAGCGCGTCACCGGGATTCCGATCGACCGGATGTTGATCGCAGCGACGCATACGCACAGCGCGCCGGCCGCCTACAGCTGTCACGGCAACGACGTGGAGCCGGGCTATGTGGCATTTCTGATCCCGCGCCTTGCGGAAGCCATTGTTGAGGCGTGGCGCAACCGCGTGCCGGCGCGGGTCGGCTGGGGGAAGAGTGACTGCGCGCAATTTGTTCATTGCCGGCGCTGGCTCATGCAGCCGGGGACCGCGGAAAATCCGCCGGCGGCTTTTACCGGTCAGGTCACCAACCTTGCGATGATGAACCCCGGGTATGCCAATACGAATAAGATTCGTCCGACCGGCCCCGTGGATCCCGCCGTCACCGTGCTTTCCGTCCAGACCGCAGATGGAAAACCGCTGGCCGTGCTGGCAAATTATTCCACGCATTACGCCGGCGTGTCCGAGGCGGGATTGTCGGCGGACTATTTCGGTGAGTTCTGCCGGGTAATGGCGGAGGAACTCGGCGTCGCGGAAGGCCAACCGTTTGTGGCCCTCATGAGCAATGGGACGAGCGGAGACGCCAACTGCATTGATTTCACCAAACCGAACTGGAAGAACGATCGCTTCCAAGTCGCTCGGGCGGTGGCCGACGCGGGCCTCGAAGCATTGAAAGCCGCGCGTTACCAGGATTGGGTGCCGCTGGCCATGGCCGAACAAAAGCGTTTGCTCAAGGTCCGCCGCCCTTCGCGTTCCGAGGTGGCGACCGCTCGGGCTTATCTGGCGAAGAACGTGGGCGAGCGCCCGACACGCAACTGGGAAGAAAATTATGCGCGGGAAACGGTGAAGCTGGCCGACTGGCCGGCGAGGAAGGAAATCAAGTTGCAGGCGCTGCGCATTGGCGACTTCGCCATCGCCACGACGCCGTGCGAAACGTTCGGCCGCACGGGACTGGCCATCAAGCAGGCCAGTCCGTTTCCCCTGACGATGGTCATGGAACTCGCCAACGGCTGCAATGGTTACCTCCCGCCGCCGGACCAGTTTGCCCTGGGCGGGTACACGACGTGGCGCGCGCGGTCGAGTTATTTGGAAATTGGCGCGGAACCAAAAATCAGAGAAACGGTGGACGTATTGCTCCAGCGAGTGGCGCGGACTAACAAGCCATAAGGCAGGTCTTCGTGTCGCTCCCAGCCGGTGCGTGTGATCATGACTTGCCGGTACGGATGCCGGCGCGCCCAGGACCGGTTCATGGCGCGGTGTTAGTTTATACTCGCGAACCCGGGACTGATTAGTATGCGGCGCCAGGAAGGAGTAACGGAATTCAGGGAGCCCGCCAACAAGCCGTTCGGGCAGGTCCGTTGTCAAATTCCAGCGGGCAGGAGTTGCGGACGGACCGAAAGCCAGCGTGTGGCCCAACCCAGCCCCACGCCGAAAATCCCGTGCGCCGCGAGCGTAACTATCACAAAGCGCGCCGTGAGTGGGAGGTTGAAGACTTGCGGATAAGGGGTAAGCAACATCCCCATTTCCAGTCCCATGGCAAAAAGCACGGCCCAAATCCAATGCCGTCGTTGCGCGTCGCCGATCAGCGCCAGATACATGACGCCAAAAGTTGCCCCATTGCTGAAGTGGTAGAGCCAGCCGATGAGTTGCGCGGCGAGGGAGTAGCTGGATTGTTCAATCGGTTGGCCGAGCACCATCGCGCCAAAGCGGGGAAAGACTTTGAACAGTTTCATGGGCGGAACGATCGCGTCCAGGCCCCACTCTTTCGCGAACACAAACGGAAGCCGGAACGCATCGTAGGCCAGCGCCGCCAGCAATCCGCCGAGTAGGCCGATCCAAACGGCCCGCCAGACGTGGCCCGAACCGCGCTGACGATCCAGCACCGCCAGCGCGCACAGGGTGACGAACGCCGGCAGAAAAATGAACGGCGTGAAAAAACTCATCGGACAGAGCTGGTAAAAATCCGCGAGCAGACACGCGATGGAGGAAGCGGCCAATACAAAAATCAGGCCGCGACTGCGCGCCGTCCACGGGCAACTCGGGTCGGGTATTTTAGTCATGCGCAGGGCTCAGCTTAGTTGGCGAGCCGCACAACGCAATCAGAACTCGGATCCAGAATTCTCATCCGCGCCCGAAATTCCATGACCAAGTTTCCGGCTCGTTGAAAAGAGTTGTCTCGCTAACGCTAACTTTGTTATTGGGTTCCGCGCAAAGCAGAGTGCAGTCAATCCGGAATCTTACTGACAACCATGACCAGAAAACTTTGTGAAACAATCCGCGGAAGTAGAAAATTCCTCCTCACCCCGATCACGGCGGCGCTTTTTGGGCTAGGTCTCGGGCCAACTTCGCAGATGTCCGCCCAAACCACAAACGAGAGTCCCCACGTGCTGACGCCCGTGATCGTCAAGGGCCAGGCACCCAGTTTGCACGACGTCAGTTCTGAATCGGACCGCGTGGGCCCGGCGAACCAACCGGAATGGACCACCCGCCGCGCTTTTGCCGAGACGGA
This sequence comes from Verrucomicrobiota bacterium, assembly GCA_025350905.1. GTDB lineage: Bacteria > Verrucomicrobiota > Verrucomicrobiia > Limisphaerales > JADLHS01 > JADLHS01. The sequence continues at coordinate 3,973 of JANXWY010000308.1, read as the reverse complement.
TGTGTATGTGATTCCCACCGGCGAGATTGAGTTCAACCAGTTTTATATTTCCTCGATTCCGCGCGAGGGCAAGGCCGGCAATATGTTCGAATCCGAGTTCGAGTTCGGCCTGCCGTGGCGTACGCAATTCGACGTGGAGTTCAATTACGCCATCCAAAACGGAAAGCTCCAGTATGATTCCACCCTGATCGAGCTCCCGCATGCGCTCGCGGATTGGGGAGTAATCCCACTCAACCCGACGCTCAATGCCGGTTGGATTTTCCAGAACTGGGATGCCGATTCCTATTTCGTGGGCCTGTTGTTGGCGGAAGAGTTCACCAAACGGATTCATTTCGGGGCCGACCTGTCGTATGGCCGCCAAATTTCCGGCGATCATGAAACCGTGTACGAATTGAACACGGCCCTCAGCTATGTAGCCATCGATTCAAAGCTGTCACTGGGCGCGGAATTCCTGATCGAATATGAAACCGATGAGGAGGTCGATGCCGGCGTGGTCGACAAAAGTTACACCACCACGATCATGCTGGGTCCGACCGCCTTGTATCGACCGACGCGCAGCACCTACTTTGGGCTGACGGCGCTGTTTGGCCTGACGCATGAGTCGCCCGCGGCGGAGGTTTTTCTCAACTTCGGCATCGACCTGGAGCCATTCGTGGGTGAACGCTCGGACAACAGCGGCGACCCGCTCCGGCCCGTCCGTCGCTACCGCTAATCATGGAACTGCCTATGGCGATGGACCGTGGAAAATGAAAATGGGCGGCCTGCAATTTAGTTTTGGCGTCTCCCTGGTATGCCATGTGGCCGCCTTCGGCCTGGCCAATTATTGGGGGCTGCTGGTCGTGCAGCCGTCGGCTTTGCCGTTGGGAGACTTACCGTTGACGATGACGTTGCTCGCCGTTCCAGACGCGCCCGCCGTCCGCGCCGCTCCCCTCGCGCTCGCGATTCCAACGGCAACGAAAGTCGACATTGTCGCGGCGCCGCCAGCGGACCAGCCTCCGTTGGCGTGGCCGGTTGAAGCCGCACCCGAACCAATGGTCGCCTTACCGGAGCCAACCCAATTGCCACCGCAAGCGCCTTCACCAACCATGGCGGTGCGCTTCGCCGCCCTGCCTCCCGGCGCGGAAAGCGGCGAAGGTGGAAGTTTACCACCACCAGAACTCACCGGCACACCGATCCAAGCGCGGTCCGTTGATCGCACGCGGGCGAATTATCGCCGCAATCCCAAGCCCCCGTATCCGCCGGCCGCGCGGCGACGACATCAGGAAGGCACCGTGCTGCTCGCCGTGCAAGTCAGCAGCCACGGTCGTGCGAGCCGGGTAGTGCTAAAGCAGTCCTCCGGTTTCGCGCTGCTCGATGAAGCGGCGCTCCAGACCATACGCGATTGGGATTTTGAACCCGCGCGCATTGGCTCGCTCGCTGTGGAATCCGCCATCGAAGTGCCGGTGCGGTTTCAACTGGGGGATTAACCCTTCCGCTTTCGCGCGTCAGGCAGCTAAATCGGCGGCTGCGGCGACGAGGCGCGCCAATGGAAATCACCAGCCATCATCCTCAACGAGGTAGAATTGGAGCCCAACGATCGGGCCATGGACTGGCGACAAGAACTGCCGCACTGCCGGCTCAGTTTTTTGCGGCCATCGCCTTTTTCATTTCTTCGACCAGTTCGGCGGGTTGCCATTCGTTGTTCGGAAAAATCTTTTGTACCCGCCCGGCGGCATCAACGACCACTGTCCGGACGTTATGGTTGAAGGTTCCGCCCAAGCGCCAGTAAGCCAAACCAAACGCGCCGCCGAGTTGCCGAATGTTGGCTTCGGTGCCGGTGGCGAAACTCCAATGATGCAGATCATAGTTATGGTCAGCCACGTAATTTAACAGCCGGGCGGGCGTGTCGAATTCGGGATCGAAGGAGATGGAAAGCAGCTGCCAGTTCGTGCCGGCCTGGCCGGCGAGCAAGGCGGTTTGAACGGCGGCAAAATGGTGGTTCATCCGCGGGCAATAGGTGGGCAACGGGCAACGGGTAAAGATAAACGTGAACGCCAGCGCGCCGCCTTTGAAATCGCTAAGACGGATCGTCCGGCCGAGTTGATTAGTCAGTAGGCAGTCGGGCAGGGGATCACCCGGATTCAATTCCTTTAAGCTTGGCGCAGGGGGCGTGGCGACGGCCGCCACTTCGACACTCGCGCCCGTTTTTTGCACGTGATCAATCCAGGCATCCGTGTCCGTCACCAACAAACGAAAGTTGATCTGGTCGCCGGGGCGGAGGTTGACGAGTTCATTGGTGTCCTTTACCTCAAGCTGCATGGTCATGGCTTCCATGTAGCCGGGAATTTCCTCGTGCCGGATCACGGCTTTGCGACCGTCGGCGGCGATTTCGCGAATGACGCCCCGGGCGTCGAACGACCGGAGACCGTCGCCCAGCGGGACCCCGGCGGGCTGACGCTGGCAGCCGGCGAGGAGCGTAAGCGTACCGACCAAGGCAAAGAGGCAGAGGTTTTTCATTTATGGTTCTTTAAGTTTAATCGCGGTTGGATGCTATTGAGGATCGAGTTCGCGGCCCCGTCGCCCACGTGGTTGGAGGCATCGCCACTCGTCCGAGGGCAGCGAGCGGGCCCGCAACGTGAGTTCGATTGGATAGTTGCTTTGCCCAATTCGAGTCCCCCGAGGATCGGTTTGCTTGACGTGCGGCGTCCGCAACCGGGCGGTGAATATTCATGTTCGTGGGAATTGGATGGCAACCGCGGTGCCGTGCGGCGAGAGCCGACTGATGCTCAGGGTGGCGTGGATGAGGTCGCTGCGATAGCGCATGATCTGAAGCCCGACCCCGGCTTGGTGTTCTGGGGTTTCGGGGATGCCGATTCCATCATCGGCGACCGCCACGTTGATGGCCCTGTCCGTGGACGAAAGTTTGATCTCGATTGTTGTCGCTTCGGCATGCCGCACCACATTGGCCGTGGCTTCCTCCACCATCCGGTAAAGGTGGTTGGCCGTGTAGGGGTCGATCAGCGTCGGGAAATCGGAATCGACCACTTGGCAGCGGAGTCCAAACTCCTGCTCCGTTGCGGTGGCGAGTTCGTTCACGGCCGCCAGAAACCCATCCTGCAACGCCGCGACAGGTAATAAACGTTCGGCCATCTGGCTGGCCAGCGTGAGCGTCTGCTTCAATTCCCGGGTGATTTCGCTGGCGATTTCCGCTCCGGTTTCGTTGGTGCCGTGCAATCTTTTTTCCAACGATTTTCCGAGGGCGGTCAACCCCGCCAGCCGTTGACAAAGGTCCTCGTGGAGGCTGGTCCCAAGATCCTGTTGTTCCCGCTGCGTGATTTGCTCCACGGTACGCTCGAGTTGCTTGCGCTCCCAGAGTTGGGCGTTCAACCGGGCGACAAACCACGCGAGACAGCCGCCGGTCAACGCGAGGGCAACGAACATTCCCACCAAGTGGAGTCGAGCCGGCGCCACGCCGCAAATCGCTTCGCCGCTGGTCGGGATGGGCAACGGCACGTACCGCCAGAAGAGCCCGCCGAAGCACGCCAGAACGAGCCCGAGAAGTCCCCATGTCCAACGCACCCCCAGCAACGAGGCCGCCATCGCCACCTGGGTCAGGTAAAGGACCGTGAATGGATTGTGCGGACCGCCCGTGAGAAAAAGCATGGCGGTTAGGAGCAACACATCCAACGCAAGCACCCCGCCCATCACGGCAGTGCCCGGCTGCGTCCGGAGACGACTCGCGTACCAAAGTACCCCCTGGCTGATCGCCGCCGCCAAGAGGACCAAGGCCAGCAACAAAAAGGGAATCCGGATTCGCAACACGAAAAGAAAGGTGGAGATCATCGCCGCCTGCCCGACAATGGCCGCCCAGCGCAGCCGGATCAGCCAACGAATTCGAAGTCCGTCCTGGTTCATGCTTGTAACGCCATTCGAGCGGTCGCGGAAAACTTGCTCGTGCAGAGTTGTGACCGGCAGTGGAGCGCATCAACCTGCC
>JANXWY010000284.1 GCA_025350905.1 Verrucomicrobiota bacterium | reverse complement strand
GGCGGTTCAAGACCGCCACCGAACCAGAACTGCGACGCCGAACCAAGCCGTCAGGCGAGTTTCGCGGGTCGCTTGACCATCATGCGCCGTCAGCAATCCGGGAAAATTGAAAACATCGCTTTATTCAGCGTCTCCCTAGCACCGTAGGTGCGAAATCTTTGTAGAACTCATAGCCGAAATGATTTTCAAGCTCCGTAGGAGCGACATCATAGGAATATGCCGCTCCTACGGAGCTTGAGATTTGAATGGGTCTGGTTGCTACAAAGATGCCGCGCCTATGGCGCTACCGGTTCAAACGATCAAGATCTGATGGAGGGTGGCGTCGAGGTGGGGGGGGCGGTGCTGCGCGCGGCGATGAGCCGGGCGGCCAGCGCGTGGCAACAGCGCAGCAACTCATCCACCTTCGCCACGATCCGCGGTTGCCCGGCGAGCCTGCCCCAACGGGGCTGTGTCATCCAGCCCAGAGTTGGCGGTGTCTTTTCCCGATGAGGCAATCCAGGCATGAGACGGCTGCGCAGCGCATTTCAAACCATTGCAGTAGCAATCCTCGAAACGGCGAATGCGAAAGGGCGGCCGTTCCCCGGTTGCAGCCCCTCCGACTGAGCACTCCATATATCCTTGTTAAAAGATTCCGGCCGGCGCCATTATCAGGCCATGAACTTTATCTTGGCGCAATCCGAGGGCTTGCCCTTCAAACTCGATCTGGTGCTTTACGGTATTGGCGGGTTGGTGCTCCTCGTGGCTGGCATCCTGGTCATCAACTTCGGGATGATTTACATCCGGGCCCTGTTCTCCGGCGCCAAAGTCACCGTCACGGAGCTGATCGCGCTCCGGTTGCGGGGGATTCCGGTCGCCTTGATCGTGGACGGCCGCATCACAGCCGTGAAATCGGGGCTGCCCGTCACCATCGACGAACTCTCGACGCACTTCCTGGCCGGCGGTAATGTGCAAATGGTCGTGCTCGCCCTGGTCGCGGCCAAGAAGGCCGGCATCAATCTCGTTTTTGACCGCGCGTGCGCGATCGACCTCGCCACCAAAGGCACGGGCAAGACCGTGCTGGAAGCGGTGAAAACCTCCGTCAATCCGAAAGTGATTGATTGTCCCGCGCCCACGTCCGGCAAGACCACCATCGATGCGGTGGCGAAGGACGGCATTGTCATCAAGGCCAAGGCGCGCGTGACCGTGCGTACTAATCTGGATCGTTTCGTCGGCGGCGCCACGGAGGAAACCATCATCGCCCGCGTGGGCGAAGGCATCGTTTCCACCATTGGCTCGTCGGAAACTTACAAGGCGGTGCTGGAAAATCCCGATCGCATTTCCAAAACGGTGTTGGGCAAGGCGCTCGACAGCAACACGGCGTTCGAGATTCTGTCCATCGACATCGCCGATGTGGACGTCGGCGGCAACGTCGGCGCCAAACTTCAGGCGGAGCAGGCGGAAGCCAACAAACTAATCGCCCAAGCGCAGGCAGAGGTCCGCCGCGCGGCCGCCGTCGCCACGGAACAGGAAATGGTGGCGCGGGTTTCCGAAATGCGCGCCCGGGTCGTCGAAGCCGAGGCGCAAATCCCGCTCGCCATCGCCCGCGCTTTCGACAAGGGCCACCTCGGGGTGATGGATTATTACCGCATCAAGAACATGCAGGCCGACACGACCATGCGGGAAAACATTGGGAGCGACGGGCCGGATGCCGCCGGCGCGGGCACGCACGGCACAAAAAGTTAAAGCTTGGTGGCCGCGCCCATGAATGCTTTGCTTGCCGCCGGTTTGTTCGACAGTCCATGGATTGTCGCGGCGCTGGTCATTGGCAGTGCCTTGGCGAATTGGGTGGCGAAACGACGCCAGGAAAAACAGGGGCCGCCCCCGGCCGACGGGGCTGAACCAGCTTCGCCGCCGAATAACCCCCCCAGCGAATTCAATCTCGAGGAAACTTTACGCCGGCTGCTGGGGGAAGAACCGCCCAGACCACCAAGGCCACCCCCGCTCATTCCTCCTCCCCCCCAAACCAGGTCGGAGGAGAAGCCGCCCCTGCCGGATTGGACGCAACGGAATCGGGCCGAGGAAGCCACACGTACCGCCCGGCGCCCGGCACAACCTTCCACCCCGGTTTTACGGCCTCCCATTACCCTCCCGCCGGCGAGCGTAACATCGCGCGCGGCGAGTCGCCAAGAGGCACAGGCGGCAAAGCGTTTCGAACAACTCAATGAACAGGGGCGACACCCGGCCACCGTGGTCAACCATGTGCGGCACCGGTCGGGGCGGATGGGCCCGCGAACCACGTCGCAGTGGCGCAATGTGCGGAGCGTGCGCCGGGCCTTTGTCACCTCACTGGTTTTTGCTCCGCCGAAAAGTTTTGAACCCTGACGCCGGATAACGCCGGACTCGACTGCACCATGGCCCTCATCATTACATTGCTCGTTGTCGGCGCGATTTTGCTGTTCCTGGAAATCCTGTTGCCGGGCCTGATCGCTGGCATCATCGGCTTCGTCTGTCTGATGGCGGCAGTGATCCTCGGCTACCGGGACTTTGGTTATCAGACCGGCAGCGTGATTCTGGGCGGCGTACTGGTGGGGTTGGCGCTGGGCGTTTGGGGCTGGTTGAAATTTTTCCCGGAGAGCCGGATAGCCAAACGGTTTATTTCCCACAGCGCCACCGGCGAGTTGGGCGTGGCCAAACCGGAACTGCTGAACGGCACGGGTGTGGCCCTCAGTCAATTGCGACCTTCGGGCATCGCCACCATCAATGGCCAACGGGTGGATGTGGTCACCGAGGGCGGGCTCATTGAGCGGGGGGCGGCGATCAAAGTGGTGGCGGTCGAGGGCGCGCGGGTGGTGGTGCGCGAAGTTTAATGGGCAGTGGGCTCGGCGCCCGCCGCGTGAGTCGGGTGCGGGCCGGGGAACGATGGCGCGAACAATTGAAACCGCAGGAATGAACCTATGGCAATAATTCTGAAGTTGACCAATGGAGACTCTCCGCGCCTATCCTTGGCCCCGCTTGCAAAAATAGTGGGGGGCGGCCTCGCGAGCCTTTTGCTGATGACCAGTGCGCTGGCAGCGGAAACCAACCTCGTTCACCACGTCAATGCCGTGGAGGCACAAAAGCTGGTCGCCGCGAAAAAGGTGGTGGTGGTCGACGTCCGTTCGCCGGGAGAATTCGCCGCCGGACATATTGCCGGGGCGACCAACATCAATTTCCATTCGGCGGATTTCGCCCAAGCCATCTCCGGCCTCGATACGAATCGGAGCTACCTGGTCCACTGCGCCGTCGGTGGACGCAGCACCCAGGCGCTGCCGAAATTCGAGAAACTCCCGTTCCAATCTATTTACCACCTCGACGGCGGCATTAAGGCGTGGGAGAAGGCCGGTTTGCCGGTGGAAAAGTGAGCGCCTCGCCGTGGCGTGCCTCCGCGCCCGTCCATGGTCGAGCGACTCCCGTCGGTTGAAGCCGGCGACTCCCCAGCGGGTTGTAACCTTTCGCCAGGTCGCGGCTCAGAGTTGGCAGACGGTTATGAATTGGAAAATGGTCAGCGGCCAATTACCGAGGAGCGAACTTGGGTTCGCCGGGTATAAATTTGCCGGCGACGCGACCAGCGCTGGCCCGCTCCCGCGCAATCCGTACCGCAGCCCGATTCCCGGCGCGGTCCAGGGCGCGTTGCTCGCGACCCAACCTAACTGACCCACCACACAATTATGAAAATGGACCTGATCATCCGCCGGTTCGCCGGCCTGTTTATTCTCGCCAGCCTCGCGCTGGCGCACTTCCACAGCCCCTACTGGCTCTGGTTCACGGCTTTTGTTGGGTTTAACCTGCTCCAATCGTCCGTTACCAACTTTTGTCCCTTGGAAATCATCCTGACGAAATGCGGGGTGGGACGGGAAGCGGGAAGCTGTTGTGCCTCCAAACCCACGTCGCTTTGAGCGCCCTGCGTTCGCTCGCCAACTCGGGACCGCCGGGGAGATCATGAACCGTAATATTTTATTCGTCGCCGGCCTGACTGCCCTGCTCGCAGGCTGTGGCCACAAAAGTGAGCGGGCGGAAACCCGGCCCCTTCCCTCCACCGCCGTGCGGGTGCAGATCGTCGAAAGCAAAAAACGGGTGGCGACTGAGGAAGTCGTCGGGACGGTGCGCGCCAGGTTGCGCTCGGTTATCGAGGCCAAAGTCAGCGGCAAGATTGAGCAAATGCTGGTGGTGCCGGGCCAGCAAGTGACCGCCGGCGAAGTCCTGGCCGTGATTGATGCGCGCGAAGTCCAGGCGCGCCATGACCAAGCCGTGGCGATTCGCCAACAAGCCGAAGCGGACCTGAAACGGCTAACCGCGCTCCTGGAGCAAAAAATTCTCTCGCCGGCCGAATTCGATAATGCCCAAGCTCGCGCCCAAGTCGCCGTCGCCAGCGTGACGGAGGTGGAGACGCTGCTGAGCTATACCAAAGTCACCGCGCCGTTCGCCGGGGTCATTACCCGCAAACACGCCGACGTGGGTGATCTCGCCGCCCCCGGCAAACCCCTCTTGGACATGGAAGATTCCCACACGCTCCGGCTGGAAGCCGATGTGCCGGAAGCCGTCGTCGGCAAACTTACGCTGGGGGACCGACTCCCCGTGCGCATCGCTGCGCTGGAAACCGAACTGGCAGGAGTGATCAGTGAAATCGCGCCCGCCGCCGATCCCGGCAGTCGCACTTTTCTCGTGAAACTCGATCTGCCCACCCAACCCGGTTTGCGGGCCGGACAATTCGGTCGCGTGGCCATGCCCGTGGGTGAAACCTCCGCGTTGCGCGGGCCCGCCACCGCGGTGATCCAACGCGGCCAGATGGAGCTGGTCTTCGTCGTCAGCGACAATAAGGCGCAGCTGCGCCTGGTCAAAACCGGCAAGCGCATTGGCAGCGAAGTGGAGCTGGTTGCCGGAGTTGAGGCCGGGGAGAAGGTTGTCGTCGAAGGGGCGGCGGATTTGAAGGATGGGCAACCGGTTTCAATGCCAAATGCAAAATGAATAATTAAAAATGGTCGCCGGGTCGGGGCGCGGGTTTCCCATTTTTTAATTTTGCATTTTTAATTTTTAATTGCCGTGAAAAACCCAGCTTCACCCGCCACGCCCCTCGGCCCCGCCGGCCGCATCGCGCGGACATTCATTGATTCCAAACTCACGCCCCTGATCGTCATCGCGTCGGTGCTGCTCGGCGCGTTCGCCGTAGTTATGTTACCGCGAGAAGAAGAGCCCCAGATCAAGGTCCCGATGGTGGATGTGCTGGTCGCGCTGCCCGGCTTTAGCGCCAAGGAGGTTGAAGAGCGCGCGACGCGGCCGATGGAAAAATTGCTCTGGGAAATTCCCGGCGTGGAATATCTCTACTCCACGTCACGCCCGGGGGAAAGCCTCGTCATCGTGCGCTTCAAGGTCGGCGAAGACCTGGAGCGCAGCCTCGTCAAGCTGAACCAGAAACTGCAACAAAATTTCGACCGCATCCCTCATGGGGTTTCCGCGCCGTTGATCAAGGCCAGGTCCATTGACGACGTACCGATTCTCGCGCTCACCTTCCACAGCGCGCGCTATGACCATCTGACGCTGCGCCGCCTCGTCGCGCAGGTGGACGACGCGGTGAAACAAGTTCCGCTCGTGGCCGAAACCACCTTGATCGGCGGCGCCCAACGTCAAGTGCGCGTGCTGCTGGATCCGGCCAAACTCGCGTCGCGCAATCTCAGCCCGGCCGGTTTGATTCCGATGCTGCGTCAGGCGAATAAACAATTCGCCGCCGGCGGCCTCACGAGCGAGAACCAGGAGGTGATCATTGAGACCGGGGCCTTTCTGGAAACAGCGGAAGACGTGGGCAACGTGGTCGTCGGCGTCTATGGCGGGAAACCGGTTTACCTGCGGGAAGTAGCCACCATCACCGATGGCGCGGAGGAACCGAACCAGTATGTGCTGTTTGGCAGCGGGCGAGGAACCGGCGAAGAACCCGCCCTCACGCTCACCATTGCCAAACGTCCGGGCGCGAATGCGATCGCCGTGGCCGACGAAGTCTTGCGCAAAATCGAAACGCTCAAGGGCCGGGTGATTCCGGACGAGGTATCGGTTTCCATTACCCGGCACTACGGCGAAACCGCAGCGGACAAATCCAATGAATTGCTGTTGCACATGGGCATCGCCGTGGTCGGGGTCATGGTGCTCATCTGGCTCACCCTCGGCTGGCGCGAATCCGGCATCGTCGGCGTGGCGATTCCAGCGACGCTCGCCCTCACGCTCCTGGTGTTTTACCTCTATGGCTTCACCCTCAACCGCATCACCCTGTTCGCGCTGATTTTCTCCATCGGCATCCTGGTGGACGACGCCATCGTGGTGGTGGAGAACATCGTTCGCCATTTTCATCTGGCCTTCAACCGGGAGCGCAACTGGAGCGACATCGCGGTGGACGCGGTGAACGAAGTCGGAAATCCCACCATTCTCGCCACGTTCGCCGTGATTGCCGCGGTGTTGCCGATGGCCTTCGTCGGCGGATTGATGGGCCCGTACATGCGGCCCATTCCGATTGGTTCGAGCGCGGCGATGTTTTGGTCCCTGCTCATCGCCTTCATCGTCACGCCCTGGGCGGCGGTGAGGATTCTCCAATGGGGCCGTGGCAGCCGACGTGAGGAGTCTCCAACTGAAGGCAAAACCGAAAAGGAGAAAAGGGGAAAGGGTGCAGAGGGCGTCAAGTCATCCGTTGCCGAAGCTCCCGCCGCATCTTTTCCCCCTGTCCCCTCTGCTGGCGGGGAAAAAATAGAGCCTCCTCACGCCGGCGGCTACGAACATGACGAAGATTTCTTTACCAGGCTTTACCGTCGTTTTATGGGGCGGCTCATTGCCCAGGCGAAGTGGCGGTGGATTTTTCTGGCGGGCATCGTGGGTTTGCTGCTCGTGGCCATGGCGCTCGTCGGCGTCGGCTGGGTGAAGGTGAAGATGCTGCCATTCGACAACAAGAGCGAGTTCCAGATCATCCTCA
>JANXWY010000265.1 GCA_025350905.1 Verrucomicrobiota bacterium | reverse complement strand
GAATCGGTGACGCAGATCATCGAGCAGTCGCTGACCGGCATCGATCGGCTGGTCTACATGTCCTCCACCAGCAGCTCGCAGGGCAATGCCAATGTGTCGCTGACCTTCGAAGCCGGCACCGACCCCGACGTGGCGCAGGTGCAGGTGCAGAACAAGGTGCAGCTCGCCGCGCCGAGCCTGCCCGCGACCGTCCAGCAGCAGGGCGTCGTGGTGGCGAAGGCGACCCGGAACTTCATGATGTTTTTCACGCTGTCGACGACCAACGACAGCCTCGATGAAATCGCCCTCGGGAATTACATCGCGTCGAGCATCCTCGACCCGATCCGCCGCGTCTCGGGCGTAGGCGAGGCGAACATGTTCGGGTCGCAGTACGCGATGCGCGTGTGGCTCCGCCCGGAACGCCTCGCCGCCCTCGCCCTGACGCCGGCCGACGTTACCGCGGCGATCCAAAACCAGAACCAGCAGGTCCCGGTCGGTCAGGTCGGCGCGAATCCCGCGATGCCCGGGCAGCAGCTCAACGTGATCATGCAGGGGCGCACCACGCTGCGCACTCCCGAGGAGTTCGAGAACATCCTGTTGCGCGCGAATTCGGACGGCTCGCGGGTCGTGCTGAAGGACGTGGCGCGCGTGGCTCTCGGCGCCGAGAACTACGGCACCAAGGCGCGCGTGAACGGCCACCTCTCCGCGGCCGTCGCCATCAAGCTCGCGCCCTCCGCCAACGCGCTCAACACCGCCGAGGCCGTGCGCAAGAAGGTGAAGGAACTCTCCCGCTTCTTCCCCCCGGGCGTCCGCGTCGACTACCCGCTGGACACCTCGACGTTCGTCGCGATCTCCATCGAGGAGGTGCTCAAGACGCTGTTCGAGGCGATCGTCCTGGTGTTCCTCGTGATGTACCTGTTCCTGCAAAACATCCGGGCGACCCTCATTCCCACCATCGTCGTTCCCGTCGCGCTGCTCGGCACCTTCGGCACGATGCTGGCCTTCGGGTTCTCGATCAACGTCCTCACCATGTTCGGCATGGTGCTCGCCATCGGCATCCTCGTGGACGACGCCATCGTCGTGGTCGAGAACGTCGTTCGCCACTTTCATCTGCCATTCAACCGAGGGCGGAAGTGGAGCGATATCGCGGTGGACGCGGTGAATGAAGTCGGCAATCCTACCATTCTCGCCACGTTTGCCGTCATTGCCGCGGTGCTGCCGATGGCCTTCGTCGGTGGACTCATGGGGCCCTACATGCGCCCGATTCCGATTGGTTCCAGCGCGGCGATGTTCTGGTCCATGCTCATCGCATTCATCGTCACGCCCTGGGCAGCGGTGAGAATTCTCAAATGGGGCCGTAGCCGCCGACATGCGGAGGCGCTAGCTGAAGGCAAAACCGAAAAAGAGAACAGGGGAAAGGGTGCCGAGGAGGTTAAGCCATCCGTTGCCGAAGCTCCCCCGGCACCTTTTCCCCTTCTCCCCTCGGCCGGCGGGACAAAAATAGAGCCTCCTCACGTCGGCGGCTACGAACATGAGGAGGATTTCTTCACGAAGCTCTATCGCCGTTTCATGGGACCGATGATTGCCCAAGCGAAGTGGCGGTGGATTTTTCTCGCGAGCATCGTGGGTTTGTTGCTCGTGGCCCTGGCCCTGGTTGGCATCGGTTGGGTGAAGGTGAAGATGTTGCCGTTCGACAACAAGAGCGAGTTCCAGATCATCCTCAACATGCCCGAAGGCAGCGCGCTGGAACGCACCGCGCAAGCCGCGCGTGAAATCGCCGCTGCCGTTCGCAGCGAACCCGAGGTCACGGATTATCAGGTTTACGTGGGCGTGGCGTCGCCGTTCAACTTCAACGGGCTGGTGCGGCATTATTTCCTGCGGCGCGGCGCGAACGTGGCGGACATCCAGGTCAACCTCGTGCCGAAGGGCGACCGCAAGGCGCAGAGCCACGACATCACCCGGCGCGTCCGCCCGCGCGTGGCGGCGATCGCGGCGAAATTTGGGGCGCGGGTCGCGGTGGCGGAAGTGCCGCCCGGCCCGCCGGTGCTGCAAACGCTCGTCGCCGAAATTTATGGACCTACGGAAGCAAGTCGCCACGCGCTCGCGCGCCAGGTGCGTGACATTTTCAAAAATACCCCGGGCGTGGTGGACACGGATTGGTATCTCGAGGACGACCAGCCGAAGACCCGCTTCGTGATCGACAAGGAGAAGGCGGCATTGCACGGGATCAGCGCCGAAACGATTTCGCAGACGCTGGCCATCGCGGTCGGCGGGCAATCCGTGGACTTGTTGCACGTGCCGCGCGAGAAGGAGGACGTCAACATCGTTTTGCAATTGCCGCTCGCCAGCCGCACCAGCCCGGAGGAATTGCTCGCGTTGCGGGTGCGCTCGGGCGACGCGAATGCGCTGCCCGAGCCCGGCGCGGCCAATGGCGCGCCACCGCTCATTCCGTTGCGCGAGTTGGTGACCATCGAGCGCACGATCACCGACAAGAGCATCTATCACAAGAATCTCATGCCTGTGACCTATGTCATCGGCGACGTGGCCGGCGTGATCGAGAGTCCGGTGTATGCGATTCTGGCGATGAACAAAGCGCTGAAGAAGCTCGATGCGCGCGAGTTTTCCGATCTAGGTAGCAGCCGACGTGAGGAGGCTCATTCTGAAAACCCCAATGGTCAGAGCCTCCTTACGTCGGCGGCCACGAAGATCAAGATCCATAACGCCGTTCAGCCGTTCACCGATCACGAACCCGCCATCAAATGGGACGGTGAGTGGCATATCACGATCGAAGTCTTCCGCGACCTCGGCACGGCGTTCGCCGCGTGTCTCGTGTTGATCTACGTTTTGATGGTCGGCTGGTTCCGTTCGTTCCTGACGCCGATGATTGTGATGATGGCGATTCCGTTTTCGCTGGTGGGCATCATGCCGGCGCACGGCGCGATGGGCGCGTTCTTCACCGCGACTTCGATGATCGGCTTCATGGCGGGCGCGGGCATTGTGGTGCGCAACTCGATCATCCTCGTGGATTTCATCGAACAACGACTCCGCGAAGGCATGCCTTTGGCCGCGGCGGTGGTGGATGCCGGCGCGGTGCGCTTTCGTCCGATGCTGCTCACCGCCATGGCGGTGGTCGTGGGCGCGAGTGTGATTCTCGCCGACCCAATCTTTCAAGGGCTGGCCATTTCGCTCATGGCCGGGGAGGTCGCTTCGCTGCTCATCAGCCGCATGGCCGTGCCGGTGCTTTACTACATGGCGTTCAATCGGAAGCCCGGAGCGAACCCCCCTTAGTTTCACAGCAAGAATGCCGGAGTCGGCCGGACAAGGAACGCAGCCGGACCGCGGTCGGCCGCCGTGGTTCAATTCCGTGGCCGCGCCGGGCGAATGGAAAGAATTTGTTTTATGGGCCATAAACCGCTAACTACTGCGCACTGCTGTCATGAGTCTGGCCCAAACTCTTCTGCGCACGCCGAACCGCCGTATCGCGGTCATGGCGGCCTTGGTGTTTGCCTTCGATCAACTCACCAAGTTCATCGTATTGCAACTCCTTGGCCGCGGCCAGGAACGCGTCATCCTCGAGGGCTTTTTCAAGTTTGTGCATTGGGGTAACACCGGCGCGGCGTGGAGCATGTTTCGGGGCAACAACGAACTCCTCGCCATCGTGGCCCTCCTGGCCCTCGTCGTCCTCTTTCTGGCGCGGAATCATTTCGACACCCGGACCCGGCTCGGTCAGCTCGCGTTCGGCATGATCCTCGGCGGCATCGCCGGGAATTTGACCGATCGGCTCCTGCCCGGGCGGCAGCAGGTGATTGACTTCATTTACTTTTATCTCAAACGCCCAGGCGGCGAGGAGATCGGTTTCCCGGCCTTCAACGTCGCCGACAGCGGCATCTGCGTCGGCGTGGCGCTGGTTTTTTGGCTGACGTGGAAAGCCGAACCCGCGGCTAAACCAGCAGAAACGGCGGAATCGAAACGCTGAACCCGGAATGAAGAAAGTATTCAGTGTTCAGTCGCGGAAACGCGCGATTTCTGAATACTGAACACTGAGTACTTCCCCAATGCCACTCGGCCCCGAATCCCTGACCATCGAACACTCCCTTCCCGGGGAGCGACTCGATGCCTTTCTGCGCCGGCAGTTGACTGCCACCTCGCGCGGCGCCATTCAACGGCTGATCGAACAGGGTCACATCACGGTCAACGGGCAACCCACCAAACCTACGCACGCGCCGCGCGCGGGCGAAATCGTGCGGATCGTCTGGCCGGAAGCCCGCGTCGCCGAGGCGCAACCGGAGGCGATTCCACTGGACATTCTGTTCGAGGACGAAGCGTTGCTGGTGTTAAACAAGCCGGCCGGATTGGTGGTGCATCCCGCCGTCGGAAACGAAGAACACACGCTCGTCAACGCACTGCTGCATCACTGCGCCGGCGAACTCAGCGGCATTGGCGGCGTGGCCCGCCCGGGCATTGTCCACCGGCTCGACAAGGATACCAGCGGCTGCCTGGTCGTGGCCAAGAACGACGAAACTCATGTCGCGCTGTCGCAGCAATTTGCCGGGCGCACCGTGGAAAAAATCTACCTCGCCATCGTCTGCGGGGTAATGCCGGCCGACACCGGCAACATCCGCGCCGCCATCGCGCGGCATCCGACCCATCGCAAACGCATGGCGGTGCGCGACGAACGCGTTGGCCGGGCGGCGCACACCGGCTACCGCGTCATTGAACGACTGCGCGCCGCCTCGCTCGTCGAGGCCCAATTGTACACCGGCCGGACCCACCAGATCCGCGTTCACTTCCAGCATGTCGGATTTCCGGTCGTCGGTGATCCCACGTACGGCTCACGCCAAACGAAACGCCTCGCAGAATTAACGCGCTACGAAGCCCCCCGCGTGCTGCTGCATTCCCACAAACTAGGGTTCATCCATCCGCGCACCGGCAAGCCGGTGAACTTCACGGCGCCCTGGCCGGCGGATTTTGAGGAAGCGTTGAAGTGCTTGCGGAAGCGATGAAGGGAAGCGCCGATCTCCGACACCGCCGGGACTACTCCACCTCTGGCTGGTCCAGATGCTTACCCGGCGGCAAATCAGCGTATTGCTCGAGATGTTCCGGACGAAGCGGACTGGCGATCGCATGTTCCTCGGCAAACCATTTGCCCAAGTCAACGAGCCGGCAGCGCCGCGAACAGAAGGGACCGAACCCTCCCGCAAACCAGTCGCCGGGCTTGCGGCAGGTTGGACATTTGACGGTCATCGGGGCATTCCTGAGCGGGCCAGGTTTGGGGTTTAGCGCCGCACCTCGGCGCCCACCGCTTTGAGATCAGCCGCGATGCTCGCGGCCACGGATCGCTTGGCCCCGCCCACCTGCAAGATCGCCTGCACGTCCGCGATGAGGGCGTCGAATTGCGCGGCCGTAAGCGGCTTACTGTTGAACACCGTGTTGAGATTCAGCGCCAACCGTTCCTGTTCGGATGCGCCCAGATTGTTTTCCCCCAGCGCGGCCGCGAGCGTATTTACAAATTTGGTTACGGAGGGCAGCGACGGTTTGGTGGAACGCGCCGCGACGGCCAGGTCTTTGATGAGTTGCTGTTTTTGCTCCGGCGTCACCGCGGAACCAGGCTTGAACGCGGCCAGATCGGTCTTGATTTTCGATATGTTCTGCGCCTGGAGCGCCGCCGCATTGGGTGCGGCGGGATTGCCGGGAGAACCCGGGGCCGCGGGCGAGGGCGGGGCGGGGGCGGGCGGCGGGACGCCCTGTCGGACATTGTTCTGGTTCACCAATTCTTTGGCGCGCTGTTTGGCCTGGGCGCCCTGACCGAAGGCGGACGAAACCAAGGCTAAATTAAGGACTAAAACTGCGGACGACCAAAGGGTCGAAGGTCGAAGGCCGAGGGCCGAGCGCAAAAGTCCTCGCCCGGCAAGCTGAGTCGCTCGCCCAGGCTTAGTTTTTGATTGGTGATTTTTCATTGATCACGGCCACCCCTTTCTGGCTGAGCAGGCCAACATAATCCATGAGAATTTGCCCGGCTTCTTCCAGCGTCGCGTCCGTTACGGGCGCGGTCTCAGTTTCACTGCCGGCGTCCGGGTTGGCCATGCTGGCATGTAAGAGCCCGGGGTCGCCGGCGGTTTTTGAGCTCAGACTGTTAGTTTTTACCATGGGCGCGGGCAGACCCGGCAACATCAATTGTTTGAGCGTCAGTTCATAAACGGTCGGTTCGGGCGCCTTGCGGGCGAGGCGTTCCTGGTTGCGCGCTTTTTCGCGAACTTCATTGGCTTCCAGTTCTTGAAGGCGTTCTTGTTCGTTGAGAGAAATCGACTTGTCCGCCTGGAACTTGCGGAATTGTTCGATGTCCTCGCGAATGTAAACAAAGTCCTGGTTCGTGGAAATGCGTTCGTTGGAACGCCGCAAGAGGTCGGTAAGATAAGGCTCAACCTGATTCAGCTTGTCATACTTGGCGCTGGCAATGGTGTCCCATTGCAATGCGTTCTCCAGCGCGCTCTCGCCAATCTCTTTCATGTAATTGAGTTTCGACGGCAGCACAATGTCGGACAGCACCCCTTTGAGCTGGGTCGAGCCACCGCTGACGCGATAGAACTTGCCGCGGGTGATCTTGAGCGTGCCGGGATCGTTTGTGGCCGTGGCGCTTTGGGGCATGGCGAACCGCAGCGGGTTTAGGTTCTGCACGGTGCCTTTGCCATGAGTGGACAGGTCGCCGACGATGATCGCGCGCCCATAATCCTGCAAGGCACCGGCGAGAATTTCCGACGCCGAAGCGCTGAAACGGCTCGTCAGCACGACCAGCGGACCGTCGTAAACCACGTTGGGGTCCGGGTCGTCGGTAACTTGGGAGGGGCCGCCCGGCCCATTGATTTGAACGATGGGGCCCTCCTTGATGAACATGCCGGTGAGTTTGACACATTCTTCAAGGGAGCCACCGCCATTGCGCCGCAGGTCAAGAATGATGCCCTCACATTTCTCCGCCTTGAGTTTGGCCAACAACTTGGCCACGTCCACCGAGGTATAGTGCTGGTCGGACTCGCCGCCCGCGCCGTTGGGCGCGGTTTTCCTCGAGGCGCCCACATCCATCGGCACGTAAAACGTGGGCAGATCAATGACGCCGAGGCGAAAGGTTTGGCCGGCTGCGGTCGGCAGGTCAATGACCTTGGCTTTCGCCGCCTGGTCATCCAGTTTGATCTCATCGCGAATAATCGTCACGACGCGGCGCTCGGAAGCATCCGTCACGGGAATGACGGTCAATCTGACCTCCGTCCCTTTCGGGCCGCGAATCATCTGCACGACCTTGTTGAGGCTCATTTCAACACAATCCACCGGCGGCGCATTGCTTTGGGCCACGGCCACAATTCGGTCTTTTTCTCCAAGTTGCTTGCCCTTGGCCGCCGGCCCGCCGGCCATGAGTTTAAAAATGGTGCAGTAGCCATCCTCCGAACGGAGTTCCGCACCGATGCCAAAGAGCGAAAGATTCATCCCGATGGCAAAATTCTCGGCCTGCCGCGGATTGAAATAATCGGAGTGCGGATCATAGACGTGCGCCAGCGACGTCAGATAAAGCTCCAAAACATCGTCCGCATCCCATTCGCGGAAGAAGCGGAGATTCCGCGCATAGCGCTGGTTCAAGGTTTCGACAATTTCCTCCGCGGTGGTTTTGGGTTTGGTTTCCTTTGTCGCGGTCGTGGGTTTGGCGGCCGGCTCGTTCGTCCGCGGCGGCGTGATGGCACTGGCCGCTTTTTTCTTGGCGACCATTTTGGCGAGCTTTTCGTCGAGATATTCATTGCGCAGACGTTGCCGCCACAGGATGTGGGCCTCGATCAGATCCCGCGGGTAGGGCGCATCCTTGCGGTTGGTGGCGATGCGCTCGTCGGTGTCGAAAGTGAATTTTTCCTCCTGCAATAAGGTCCCGGCATAGGCGACGCGCTGGGCCAGGCGCTCATAGAAACGGTTAAAGATCTGATAGGCTGGCGTCGTGTCGCCCACGTGCGTGAGGTCGTCCAGCCGGGTGCGATAGCGCTCGAACTCGGCGAGATCTTCCTGCGTGAAATGCAAATGTTGCGGGTCCAGGGTTTCGAGGTAACGGTCCAGGAATTTGCCGGAGAATTCATCGTCGAACCGATGTTGCAAGAAATGCTGGCGCTCGAGCAGTCCGGCGGCGACGTACGCGATGCGGGCATCATCCGGGCCTGGGGCGGGCAGGTTGGTTCGGGCGATGCTAACGGCTTCAGCGATCGCTTCGGGCTTGGCCGCCTCTGATTTTGCGCTGCCAGCACCCAAAACCCAAACTGCCGGGAGTCCGCCGGCCAGGAGCAACCCGATCATCAATACAAATCTTCGTGACATAATCTCTTATCGCGGCGGATCCGCCTGATTTAGACCCAGCATACGGCGAATCATTCAATGCGGCGAATAAAGTTTTTGGTGGTACCGGGTGGCGGCGGGCTTTAGGGGCCGAAACCGAAGCCAAAATGAACTTGAACTCCGGGGCGGGATTTTTTATCGTCCGCGGCATGAAGATGAAACTGATGACCGCTACGATTTTCGGCTGCCTGATGGTTGCCAATGGGTTGCGTGCCGAGGACGCCAAACCCTTCAAAGACGACAAAGAGAAGGCGAATTATGCCATCGGCCTCAGTGTTGGCGGCAATTTCAAACAAGCCAATTTTGAATACGACGAGGCAGCATTTAATCGCGGTATGCAGGACGCCTTGGGGAACAAACCGGGCCTCACTCCTCCGGAGGCGCAAGAGACTATCAAGAAGTATCAACAGGAGCGCCGGGCCATCTTGGGCGCGAAGAACAAAGCGCTAGGCGAGACGTTTCTCACCGCGAACAAAGCCAAACCGGGCATCGTTACCCTGCCAAGCGGGCTCCAATATAAAGTCGTCACTGAAGGCGCCGGCGATGTTCCCAAGCCCGAAGACGTTGTTTCGGTGAACTACCGCGGCACGTTCATCGACGGGTCAGAGTTCGACAGTTCAGCGAAGGCCGGCAAGCCGGCGACGTTCCGCGTCGGCGGCGTCATCAAGGGCTGGACCGAGGCCCTGACTCATATGAAGACCGGGGCTAAGTGGCAATTGTTCATCCCCTATGACCTCGCTTACGGCGAAAATGGCCGGCCGCCGAGCATACCCGCCTCCGCAACATTACTGTTCGACCTTGAATTGGTTTCCATCCAACCCCCGGCGCCGCCCGCTCCGCCGGCGGCGCCACTCACCAGCGACATCATCAAAGTCCCGTCGCTTGAGGAGATGAAAAAGGGCGCCAAGATCGAGACGATCAAAGCCGACGAGGTGGACAAGTTGCAAAAGCCGCCGGCCGCGAAGCCCGAAAATAAGTGAGGCCCGGCTGCGTCTATTGAACAGGGTTTGGCTCGCTGGACCATTCCTTGTTTCAAACGGGTCGGTTTCGCCACGGGCAGTCGGGTGGGGTGCGGGCCAGCTCGCTGTGCTTTCACCGGGCTGGACGCTGGCAACCAACCTAACATAAATCATGAAGATTCCAAAGATTGATTTGACGAAACAAGCCCCGCGCAGTCCACGAGTGCGACTGGGAGGTTATGTGATTTTGCCCCGCATGCTGGATAAGGGCCGCGCGGTGCTGGCGGGCAAAAATGGCGAATACAGTTACGCTTGTCCGCTGGACAAAAGATTTCTGGAGTTTGCGGGCATTGACGCCCAGGCATTGAAGAAACAGCTCGCCGCCGGCAAAGGAGATGGCGCGGTTCTAGCTTGGGTGAAAACCAACGCGAAACCCCGACGCACAGAAGCTGAAATCGAAATCTGGTCAGCGTGGCAAGAGCGACGCACGCCCGATAACCCTGATTCCCGTGAGTTCTTCAACACCCTCCACCAGCAGGTTGCCCCGGAGCGCACGGACATCACGACGTGGTTTGACCTGCTGGATGTGGACGACTACGGAAGCTACGGCGGTAAGGTATAGCGCGGGAGTTGCCATGGGCATCGGCCGTTCGCCCGCTTTAATTCAATTCGCCAGCTTGAACGCCTCGATTCGGTCAATGCGGTGACGATGGCGCGCGCCATCCACCTCGGCCTCAACCTCCTCGCCCGCCTTGTGGTTCAACAGCGCCTGACCAATCGGGGTCAGATAGCTGATGATGCTTTTGTCGGCGTCGAAATCCCACGCCCCCAAAACGGTAAAAATCTCGGGCCCGCTGGAATCCAGGTTGGTGGCATGCACAATCGTGCCGATGCTGACCACGTCGGTGCGCGCGCCGGTAAAATCAGTGCCGCGCGCCCGGGTCAGCTGCGCCTCCAATTCCTCCTTGCGGCGCATCAGGACCTTTTGCATTTCTTTCGCGGCCTTGTATTCGTGATTTTCCCGTAGATCACCGTAGCTGCGGGCCACGGCGATTTCCTTGGAGTTCGCCGGAATTTTTTTCTGCACCAGTTCCGTGTATTCCACCTTGCGCCGTTCCAGACTTTCCCAGGACACATGCAGCACGGCGTCCTGCTTCGTTTGTTCACCGCTGACCAGGGACTGGACGGACGGATGCCGCTTGACGATGCGCGCGAGCAAGGAGCGCTTATCCATGTCGTCAAACACCGTCGAAAGTTGCAACGCCCGCGTCAGATCCTTGATGACCTCGAGATCAGCGGTGGCGGTGAGGTCGGCAATCAACTCCTGATCCGCCAGCATGAACTCCCGGAGCCGGCTGGAACGTTTCTCGTTGAATTGATCGCGTTCCATCGCCGTGATCATGGCGCGGAAAACTTGCGGGCCCAAAATGTCGGCGAAATCGTCGCTCCGTTCCTTGCCCAGCCAGAGCAGCAATTCACTGCTCGCGCCATGCTGGCTGATGAGCCGCGCCATGGTCTCCTTTAACTCGCCGAGTTTCCCGTCGTTGGCGAGCATCGCGGCGAATTCCTTGCAGAGCTTGGCCGACACCGTGTTCAAGGCGCTCCGCAGCATCTCGGACCAGCGCTCCGGCTGCGCGGTTTTGAACGACTCCAGCGTGCGCCGATGCTTGGCGGCGGGCACGGCTTCCATCAGCGCGGTAAACCGCACGCCGTCTTGGTTCCAGATTTGGGCGGCGTTGATTTCGCCTGGCGTCGGCGAAAACTTGGCCAGCACGGCCAGATCATCCCGTGCGAAAATTGCTTCCAAGGCGACCGCCGCCTGCGTGCGCATATGGGATGGAATGTCCGCGTTGAGCAGGTTGATGATTTCCTTGGCGGCGGTGGTCTTATTCGTCAGATCGACGTCGCTCCGGGTAAATTCCTGCGCCACCGTCAAGCGGGCCTTCAAACCCTTCGCGGCGCGAAAATCGGCCAACAGCCGGTCGAGGAGCGAGGTTTCCTCGGCTTGGTACTCAATCGGCGCGGTTTTCTTGAGCGGCACGACGAAGTGGCCGTCCTTCTTCATTTCATACTTGGCGGTTTCCCACCATTTCTTCCAGTCGTCACGAATCACGTCGGGCACGAGGACTTGATGAATTTGGTCCAGGGTGGCCTGCCCGCCGTAACTGTTGATGACGACCTTGATGAGATCGAGATGATGCAGCGCCGCCATCTGCCGTAGTCCTTCGAGGTCGGCGGCTTTGCGGGCCAGGATATGTTCCTTGGGAATCGGCTTGAGCGATTCGGCGGCGAAAGCGAGATCCATCGCGTGGCCGGCCTTGCCGGGAAAATCAATTGTGAACCGGGCGAACACGGTGTCCACCGTCTTGATACGACCGAAGCCCCAGCTCCGGTGGGTGCAGAAGCCGCTGGTAGTGAGTTGAACGAGGGGCTCGACCTGTCGACCTTCGATTTTTCCTGCCACCGCCATTTTTTCGAATTCTTCTCTCATAAAAGGGAACCAAAAATTAAAAATTAAAAATTACGAAACAACGGGGGAACATCAGGCCGGACGGCATTTTGCATTGCTAATTCCCCAGCCTAATGCATTTTTAATTTTGCACTTTTAATTTTTAATTGATCCCCGGACAAAAACCAAGAGAAATTGCGGCCCGCGTCCTGACGCGGCGGCGGGCGGGAAAAGAATTCACCGAAACGCTGCTGGGACGCGCGCTGACGGAAGCCGCCGGCCCGACCAGCGAGGGTCGAGAGCCGAGACCGGGCCTGCTGGATCTCGACCGGCGCCTCTGCCAGGAACTTGTTTATGGGGTCGTGCGCTGGCAGTCTACGCTCGACTGGCTCATCGCCCTAAAAACACAAGGGCGGCCCCAGAAACCGGGTTTGCAGGACCTGCTGCGTCTCGGACTCTACCAGATCTTCTGGCTCGACCGGATCCCCAACCACGCCGCAGTGCATGAGACGGTCGCCATGGCCAAACGCGCCGGCTTTGGTCCCCAAGCCGGTTTTGTGAACGCCGTCCTGCGCAGTTTCCTGCGCGAGGCGGTCGCGACAAAAATCCGCCTGGCAGATCTCAAAACCGCGCAACCCGCGCTCGGTTGGTCGCAGCCGGACTGGCTCGTTGCACGCTGGCGTAAACGTTGGGGTGGGGAACCCACGCGCGCGCTGCTCGAATGGAACAACCTGCCCGCCAAGCTTTACGCCCGCGTCAACATGCTCCGCACCGAAGCCGGTAAACTGTTGGCCCAATGGCGCAACGAGGGCGTGGACTATGATTTTCTGGCCCGCGATTGGACCGGCGAGAATTTGGTGTTTGAATTGAAATCCCACCCGCCGCTCACGACGTTGGAAAGCTTTCGGCAGGGGGGATTTTACATTCAAGACCCCAGCACGCTCCTGGCGGTCCGGGAACTCGATCCGCGCCCCGGCGAAACCATCCTCGACTTTTGCGCGGCGCCAGGGGGCAAGACAACCTTCATCGCGCAATTGATGAATAACGAAGGCCATATCGTCGCGGGAGACGTGGCGGAAGAGCGATTGAAGCTTGTGCGGGAGAATTGCACCCGCCTGGGCATCACGTGCGTCGAAACAGTAACTACTTTGGCGCAAAACGCGGAACCCGGAACGCGGGACGCGGGAAACTCCGAAGCTATGGTCGCCGGTCGCCAGTCGACCGCTTCCGGCAGCCCGCAGCCTCAGCGGTTTGACAAAATCTTGGTGGACGCTCCGTGTTCAAACACCGGCGTTTTGCGCCGCCGCGTGGATTTGCGCTGGCGCATACAACCGGAGGAAATCCCCCGCCTCCAGTCAACCCAATTGGGTTTGCTCCGTCGGGCCGCCGGGCTTCTCAAGCCCGGGGGTCTGCTGGTGTACAGCACCTGCAGCTTGGAACCCGAAGAAAACGATGAGGTTATTAGTCAATTCCTCAGCGAAGACGCCGGTTTTAAGCTGGCGCGTCAACGCGAGCTGCTGCCCTTCGCCGACGGGGTGGACGGGGCCTTTGTCGCGCGCCTCGCCAAATCGCCGTGAATCGCTTTTGATGATGGACACACGGCTGTTCTCCGCGGGGCATTGCCGTGGGGCGGTTCGCAACGCTTCTGTTTGCTTCTTCATGCTTCATTCTTCATCCTTCATTGGCTAACCATGCGGACCATTTACTTCGATCACAATGCCACTACGCCCCTCGACCCGGCGGTCCGGGACGCGATGTTGCCTTATCTCGGGGAAGTCTGGGGCAATCCTTCCAGCCTTCATCACGTCGGCCAGCGTGCCCGCGCGGCGTTGGACGACGCCCGCGATCGCGCGGCGCACCTGCTCAAGAGCCAGCCAAGTGAAGTGATTTTTACGAGTGGCGGCACGGAAGCCAACAATCTTGCCATCTTTGGGACCGCCCGCTTACGCAAACCGAAGGGACGTCACTTGGTTACCTCCGCCATCGAACATCACTCCGTGTTGCATGCGTTCGATTCCCTCGCGGCGAAGGACGGATTTGAAGTAACTCATTTACCCGTCGATCGCGCGGGCCGCGTATCACCGGATGATTTGGCGCGCGCGCTTCGCCCGGAAACCACGCTGGTTTCCATCCAGGCGGCGAACAATGAAATCGGCACGCTCCAACCGGTGGCCGCCTTGGGCGCCTTGTGCCGCCAACGCGGAGTCTTATTTCATACTGACGCGGTGCAATGGTTCGGCAAGGAACCATTTGCGGACATTCATCAGTTCAATGCGGATCTGGTCTCCGTCTGCGCCCACAAGTTTTATGGGCCAAAGGGCGCAGGCCTTTTGTTTATCCGTTCCCCGCTGCTGCCGGATCCTATCCTGTTTGGCGGTGGCCACGAAAACGAACGCCGAGCCGGCACCGAGAATCTGGCGACTATCGTTGGGTTGGTGGAAGCCTTGGAACGCTTCGTCTTTGAACCAGTTTTTTGTCGCCAGCAGCTTGCCCCGCTTGCCGCCGTTCTCGCCTCTCTAATAAAACGTCTGCCGGACACGCTGCTGGTTGGTGCGGAGACTCAGCGTTTGGCAAACACGGTTTCCTTTTTGGTGGCGGGCGCAGATAGCATTTCTTTACTCGCGGGTTTAGACTTGGAAGGGATTTGTGCCTCGAGCGGTTCGGCCTGCTCGGCAGGCTCGTTGAATCCCTCACACGTCATTGCGGCACTGGGTGTGGCGCCAGGCCTGGCAAACTCACTCGTCCGCTTCTCCCTAGGCCGGACGAGCACCCAAACCGAAGTGGCGTACGTAGGGGAACTGTTGCCGGCGATAATCCAACAGGCGAAACAGGTGAAGCGAACCAAGGGGGTCGGTTAATTGTGCGTGGTTTGTGTCAATAAAGTCAAAAAGATTTATCTTTTTGGCTGGCCTTCGTTTTTTATTTAGGGTCCTCTTTTCCATGTAAGTCGTTGTGGCAAATTTGCCTCGATGGTTTTAGCGTTTTATTCACAGCCCTTAATAAGAATAGTTTTTTTCTGAAAAGAAACAGATATTAGACCCGCATGAACCTGACCATTACCAAGGAACAACTCCTCATCGGATTGCAAGCTGTTCAAAATGTCGTGAGCACGCGGACGACCCTGCCCATCCTTTCGAATGTGCTTTTGCGAGCCGAGGGCGAACGCTTGGAGCTAACCGCAACGGATCTGGATGTCACCGTTGTGTGTGGGGTGGAGGCCAAAGTAAGAAATTCCGGAACGACCACGCTGCCGGTAAAAAAACTTTTTGGCATCGCTCGCGAGCTCAGCGGTGGTGAAATCGAAATTGAGGTGGACGAAAAGAATGTTTGCAGCGTCCGCTCGGGATCGTCGTTCTACAAGATTAACGGTTTGTCCGCGGAGGAGTATCCGCCGCTGCCTAAATTTAAAGAGGAGAAGAAAGTGTTGGTGGGGCAGGAAAAATTTCGGGGCATGCTTCGGAAAACATCATTCGCGATTTCTACCGATGAGGCGCGGTATGTTTTGAATGGCATTTTCATCAGCTTGAAGGACCACAAGATGACCATCGTAGCCACTGACGGGCGGCGCTTGGCTTTGGTGGACGAAGAAGTGGAAGTGCCCGAACCAAGCCAGGGGGAATTTATTATTCCGGCCAAGGCCGTGGCCGAACTGAACCGTCTGTTGCAGGAAAACGGGGAAACCGCGATTAAGTATGGCGATAACCAAGCCGAGTTTGCGCTCTCTGCCGGCAAGAATTTTACGGTGAAAATAATCACCAAGTTGATTGAAGGGAACTATCCTAATTATCGGCAGGTGATCCCTGGGGAGACCAAGGAACGGGTCGGCTTGCCGCGCGAGGAATTTCTCCATGCGCTCAAACGCGCGGAAATCATGACTAGCGAAAAGGCCAACTCGGTGAAACTTTCCTTTACCCGGAACAATTTGGCGATTACGGCCAATAGCCCGGAAGTCGGGGAAGCGCGCGAAAGCATGGCGGTGAACTACAAGGGGAAGGAAATCGCTGTGGCCTTCAATCCCAAGTATCTGATTGATCCGTTGAACGCGCTCACGGTTGATGAAGTGTTCCTGGAGATGATCGACGAACTCAGCCCTGGGGTGCTGAAAATCAACGGTCCTTTCCTTTACGTCGTCATGCCGATGCGCCTGAGTTAGGTTCGATGGCGGCGACGTTTGCCAGCCGTCCAGACCAGTTAAAAAGGGTTTAATTTGTTGGTTTTTTCCGTGGTTGACAAAAAATGATAATAACCTTAAGAGTTGGAACGTTCGGGTAGCAGTACGTTTCTTCAGCGGGGTTCCCCACCCCCACCTCCTTGGCGTCTGCTGCCCGAATATTTTCCGACTTCAGCTTGACCCTCGGCCGGCGTTTCCCTAGGCTCTCCCTCCCCAAGCGGGGGCGTAGCTCAATTGGTTAGAGCGCTGCCCTGTCACGGCAGAGGTTACGGGTTCGAGCCCCGCCGCTCCCGCCATTTTTTTACTTAGGTTTTTCGTGATCTTTGTTGTCTTCCTGACATAGCGTAAATCAATGGCCCAACTTCCAGACCACTCGAAGGACAAACGCATCCTGCGGGTCGCCGCCGTGCAGTTCCAAAGTTTGCCCGGCGACAAGCCGGCCAACTTGCAGAAAATCGAATCCTTCGTGGAACAAGCCGCCGCCCAAGGCGTGCAGTTGGTCGTCTTCCCCGAGTGTTGCATCACTGGTTATTGGTTTATCCGCAAGCTTTCAGTCGAACGACTGGTTGCCTTGGCCGAACCCATCCCGGATGGGCCCAGCACATGGCGCTTGATCGAATTGGCGCGACGCCACCGGATTTCTTTGGGCGCGGGTTTGGTGGAAGCCGCCGGGGTCGGCGTGTTTCATAACAGTTACGTCGTGGCTTTGCCCGACGGTTCGATCCACTGCCACCGCAAGCTCCACGCCTTCGAGCACACGGCTATTCGCGACGGGACAGACTACACGGTGTTCGATTTGCCCGAGGGTTTTCGCGTTGGCGTGCTGATCTGTTACGACTGCAATCTCATCGAGAACGTCCGGATCAATGCGTTGCGCGGCGCCGAGATTTTGCTGGCGCCGCACCAGACGGGCGCTGTCCGCAGCAAGAATCCGCATCTCATGGGCTTGATCGACCGCCGGCTCTGGGACAACCGCTACGCCGATCCCGCCGCGATCGAGCGCGAGTTTCGCGGCGACAAGGGCCGCGGCTGGTTGCTGCGCTGGCTGCCCAGTCGCGCGCACGACAACGGCCTGTTCCTCATTTTCAGCAACGGCGTCGGCGTGGACGACGAGATTCGCACGGGCAACGCGATGATTCTCGACCCCTACGGCCGTATTCTCGCCGAGACCTGGAAAGCCGCCGATAAGATGGTCATCGCCGACCTCGACGCGCGCTTGCTCGCCGATGCCACCGGGCGGAGTTGGATTCGAGCCCGACGTCCTGACCTCTACGCGCCGCTCACCGTGCCCACCGGCCGAGAGTGCAACACGCGCACGCTTAAATTCGAAGAGTAAACTTGATGCTGCCGCCACACTTCCCCTCGCTTTGCAGGGGCGTTGTTGGATTGCGTAATTGTGACCACGCCACTTGATCAAAGGCCTCTTTGGACCTCCCGCCCAGCTTTTTTGACCGGTACGGAGCCAGGGTGTCGGACGCGTCCTTCGCAACAAAGTTTGTTGGTTGGTGGCGGCCGTATAAACTTTTGTTTAAATGATGAATAACACACTATGAGCAAACATATTATACAACAACGAATGACGGCCACAATGCCCGGCGAATTCTGCGTTTTCCTCATTGGCATGCGGATCAACCAACCACTCAAGATCCACAAATGGCTGCCAGTGGCCCGGTCGCTCCCGCGGATGGTGCGCGAGTTGGAGGCACACAAAGAACTTGGCTGTCTTGTAAGTCACGCCTGGTTTGGCCGTACCACAATCCTATTGCAGTATTGGCGTTCGGCGGCCTGCCTGCTGGAATACGCCACGAACAAGGATCGCGAACATTTGCCCGCCTGGGCCGCATTCACCAGCGCGGTGGGCAACAGCGGAGATGTCGGCATCTGGCATGAGACCTACACGGTCAAGCCCGGCGGGCACGAAACCATTTACCACAACATGCCGCCGTTTGGTCTGGGCCGAGCAGGTTCGCTGATCCCGGCGACCGGCGATTACCAATCAGCCAAACAGCGCTTCACATCCTCAAGCACACTACATGGCAAACGTTAGCTACAGTCGCTGCTGATCTTACTGCTCGTTCAATCAGTAGTAAATGACCCAAGGAGTTTCTAACTTATCATCTGGAAACCGCGGGAGTATTTGAGACCCCTCGCATCATATGCTGCAAAGTAGAAAACGAAACCCTGATTGACACTCAAGGACGTCAGTAATACAACTTCAATATGGCAGCTGTGAAAGAGAGTAAATTTCGTCTGAATCTCGGATCAGTAACAATGTGACTACGTCCCAACCTGCAGCTGTTAGCCTGATTCGTCCCCCCTGACTTGAAGATTGCTACTTCAACCACAAATCTGATCTGATGATAAATCATCCATGTACTATTATCCAAAAACTTACGACGTGACGGTTGTGGGTGCTGGGCATGCGGGCGTCGAAGCGGCGCTAGCTGCGTCTCGAATCGGTTGCTCTGTTTTGCTACTGACTACGAATGCTGACACTATCGGTCAGATGTCTTGCAACCCAGCAATTGGCGGAACAGCAAAGGGCCACCTCGTTAGAGAAATCGATGCGCTCGGTGGAGAGATGGGCCGCAATGCCGACATGACTGGACTACAGTTTAGGATGCTCAATACAAAGAGAGGTCCTGCAGTGTGGTCGCCGCGTGCTCAATGTGACAAGAAAGCCTACCAATTCAGGATGAAGTGGGTTTGTGAGAGGCAACCAAATCTCGATGTAAAGCAAGGACACACAACCAGAATCATTTTCGATAAATCCACCGTGTCCGGCGTCGAGACTTCTATTGGAGTTTATTACAGGAGCAATACTGTCATAATAACCACCGGAACATTTCTAAACGGGTTGATGCACGTCGGAAGTCAGAAGGAACACGGCGGTAGAGCTGGTGAAGCCGCAACCGTTGGAGTATCTGCTTCTTTGCGGCAAATTGGGATCGAGCTAATACGGCTAAAAACCGGTACCCCACCTCGTTTGTCCGGAAGATCGATTGATTTTACAAAACTAGAAAAACAAGGTGGAGACGATCCAATTCCATATTTTAGCTTTTGGCCTCATCGTTCGTTCCACGTGGAACAATCCGAACGCCATCACAAGTTTGATGAGACAGCTAGTAAATATCCTGTTGGATCAATTCTTGAAGCAGCTGCTGGTCAAAAATGCTGCTTCATTACACGAACTACAAGCAAGACAAGACAAATAGTAAAAGACAATATTCACTTGTCACCTATGTATTCTGGCGAAATCGTTGGAATTGGGCCTCGATATTGCCCTTCGATCGAAGATAAGATAGTCAGATTTGAGGATCGCGAGACACATCAGATTTTTTTGGAACCTGAGGGTATCTCGACTGACGAAATTTACATTAACGGACTTTCGACGAGTCTTCCATTCGAAGTTCAGATCGAACTTGTCCGATCCGTGATTGGTTGTGAAAATGCAGAAATAATTCGCCCTGCCTATGCTGTGGAGTATGATTTCGCTCCTCCGACCCAACTTCGCCCCACTCTTGAAACAAAAGGTTGTGATAATCTTTATTTGGCGGGTCAAATAAATGGAACGTCCGGTTACGAAGAAGCTGCCGCGCAGGGTATCATGGCAGGCATCAATGCAGCGTTCCGATGCCTTGGTCGTCAACCAGTCGTGCTGCAGAGGAATCAAGCTTACATTGGAGTGCTTATTGACGATCTCGTTAATTTGGGAACCCTCGAACCTTATCGGATGTTTACATCGCGTGCCGAATATCGATTGCTCCTCAGACAAGACAATGCAGATCGAAGACTGTCTCAGATAGGATACGAGATTGGATTACTACCTGGCGAACTACATCAATTGTTTCTAAAGAAATGCGACTTAATCTCAACGGAGATTTCTCGTTTAGGTCAAACCAGAGTCGGAACTGAGACGCTGGCCCAACTTTTAACAAAGACCGAAACCTCATACGAATCATTGCCTAATAATAATGATTCGCTGCCTCCAGTTGTCACTCAGGCAGTTGAAATTGAGCTCAAGTACGCAGGCTATATCACCAGACAACTTAAAGATGTAGAAACTTTTAAAAAACACGAAGACAAGCAAATACCTACTTCTTTAGATTATCATGCTATTGTTGGACTGAGTGCCGAAGCAAAAGCAAAGTTGAGTAAGATTCGGCCGATTTCTCTTGGGCAGGCTGGGAGGATTTCAGGAGTTTCACCGGCAGACATTAGCCTGATTGCCGTTTGGCTGAAGCGTTCCCAGTCGCTTTTCGGAACGGTGTAAATGCATTCTCCATATGGGCCTGACGACACAAATGAAACGTAAAACCTGACGGCGGTTCGGGCCGCTGAAGAGGTTTTCTGCAAATGTGTCGAGCAGCTAATCTGAGCACCGGATTTGGGATTCCATGGTGACGCAGATTTCTCCAACTTTCCGATCGTCCTCCTTGCGGTTCTTGTTTCGCGAGCTGTAGGGCAAAAACATAACTTCTGTTGAAGATGCACCTCGGTGTGCCCGTGGGAATAGGCTAGGTCTTCACTAAAGCCAATTCTGAAATCGGACGCCAGATACTACTTCTCAAGATCAAACTCTTGCGGAGTAAGGAAAAAGTTGAGCCCACCGTCAAATCCGCCAAGACGGGCTAACGACCACTTTGATTTTCGGCGGGGTTTATACTTCCCGTCCGATTCATAAACCCATGTGTAAATTGGAGAAACGAATTTCTCCCGGCGCCAGGCTCGCGACGACTTTGATCAAATTTCCGCAAATTGAAAAGCGTTACCGCGTGACTCGGCACGCATTGACTTTGCTTTTTGGCCGCCACCCGTGTGTCCTATGCCCGTGCTGACGACGATTCGCCGGACCGAGTACGCGGAATTGACGGCGCTGTTCTTCATTCAGGGGGCGGCGTTGGGAATGTGGTTGGTACCGTTGAGCAGCGTACTCGACGCGCACGGACTGCACGCGATCAAAGCCTACGCCTTTGCCACCACCGCGGTTGCGGCATTCATTTCCCCATTAATTTTCGGAGCGATGGCCGATCGGCATGCATCACCGGTGAAGGTGTTGCGCGGGCTCTCTTTGGCCACGGCCGGGGCGATGGCACTGGCGACTACGGCGATCCATTTGCGCTGGAGTCCGTGGCTAGTGCTGGCGCTGATCCAACTTCACGCGCTTTGTTCGTCACCAACGTGGAGCATATCTTCGACTATAGTTTTCGCGCGCCTGGAAGATGCCAAAAAAGAGTTTGGCCCGATCCGCGCGATGGCCACGTTGGGCTGGATGAGCGGTTGCTGGCTGGTGAGCTTGCTAAACGCGGATGACTCGACTCGGGCGGGTTACTACGGGGCCGTGACCTGGCTCGCGGTCGGCGCGTGCACCTATTTTCTACCGATCCTGGCTACTCCCAAATCCGCCGAACATCTGACTTTGCGCCAACGCCTGGGCTTGGATGCGCTCACGCTACTGAAAAATCGCGACCACCGCGTGGTATTTATCACCGTGGCACTATTCGCGATTCCGCTGTGCGGATTTTATCCCTACACCCCGCCCCATCTGCGTGAACTTGGTCTGCTGCGAACCACCGCCTGGATGACCCTGGGGCAAGTGACGGAAATAATCACCATGTTCATGTTGGGCGGACTGCTATTGAAATGGCGGTTGAAATGGATTTTTGCATGCGGTCTGGGCTTCGGCGTGCTGCGGTTCGCATTGAGCGCGATCAACAGCAAGGCCGGGTTGCTGGCTGGCGTGGTCTTGCACGGCTGTTCCTTCACCCTGGTATTCATCACCGCTCAAATTTACCTGGACCAGCGCGTAGAGGCCGCGTGGCGCGCGCGGGCGCAAGCGTTGATGGCATTGATGAATGGGGGCGTGGGCAACTTGATTGGCTATCTCGGTACCGGTTGGTGGTTTGCCGCGTGCGCCCTGCCAAGTGGCACGAAGTGGCCAATGTTCTGGGGCGGGCTGGCCGTGACCGTGGCCGCCGTGCTGGTTTATTTTCTCACGGCGTACCGTGGCCGGAATCAGATGGCAACCTACCCGCCTCCGCCGCCGACTGGCTAATGGGGTTGCGGGCGATGAACCCCGGTGGGAAGGGGGGAAACCGACCTGCCCAAATCCGTAGCGCCCATTGCACTCGCCCTGTCCCGTGCTGGCGGAATAATGAATTGGATCCGGAACGTGCGCTTGGTAAGCTCGCCTCGCATCTCGAGAAACATTTCATGATCAATTCTTCCCACGGCAAGCCGTGGCGAAATCCAGCCGATGAACAAAAAATTAACTCCCACAACATCGCCCGATCCGCTCATTGCCGCGGGCGATCGTCGCTGGAGATGGCTGGCCTGGCTTCTCTGGGTTGTACCCATGGTTGTATTTGCCGTGGTGATAATCACGCGGCCGGGACGCCGGACCGTCGTGCCGCTGTATCAGGAAGCGGTGCAGAATTGGTGGCATCGTCTACCGCTCTATCACGGACCGACGGGGATGAATTATCTTCCGCATTTTGCGGTGTTGTTTGGGCCCTTCGAATTGGTGGGCCGCGCGCTCGGGGAAATCTTTTGGCGCGCCGCGGCTGCGGGTGGCCTAGCGGCCGGGCTGTGGCTTTTCTGCGGCGAGCGGCGCGGACCGGATCGGATGAAGACCTTTGTCATTGTCAGCGCAATCACATTGCCACTGTGTTTGCCGGCGTTGCAGTGCGGTCAAGCGAACGCGGAGTTGGGCGCCGCCTTGCTGCTCGCCGCTTGGTGTCTGCGCCGGCAACACTGGAACACGGCGGTGTTGCTCTTGTGGCTGGCCACGTGCATCAAGCCGCTGGGCTTGGCTGCGATCGGCTTGGCCTGGGCGGCGTATCCGCAACTTTGGTGGCGGTTGGCGCTTGGCTTGCCGATCTTTATCGGGCTGCCATTCTTGTTCGCGCCGCCGGATTATGCGTGGCGACAGTATCTCGGCGCCTGGGAAAATTTGCGACAATGCGCCGAAGTCACTGAGCACCGTTTTGCGGACTTGAATGGACTCCTCCGAACATTCGGTACGGCGCTGACCGGCAAGGCTTCACTCGTCGCGCGGGCACTCGCGGGCGGTGCGTTGATGTTGGTCTGCTGGCGGGCCTCGCGGCGCGAACTCGAGCCCCACCGGTCGCTGGTCTGGCTGGGTTGCGCGGCCGGTTACTTGATGCTCTTCAATCCCATGTCCGAAGAAAATAGTTACGTCATCCTCGCCCCCGTGTTGGGTCTGATGGCGTGGTGGGCTTTCTATTACGGCGTGAGGCAAAGCGCCTGGGTGTTTGCCGCCATGGTGCTCTCGATGGGTTTGCTGCCCGAGTTGCTCCGTCCGCTCTTTGGCAACCACTTCGCGCTCGCCTGGCATCCGGCGATGACAATCGTGCTGCTGATCATCGTCTTGTGGTCGGCTTGCAAACCGCATGACAAAATCCTAAACGAGGTCGGAACGGAATCGCTGACATCCGCCGGAACTCAGTCATGAACACCACCCTCGCCGCCGGCATCACTGCGACGACTCGCAAGCATTGTCCTTTCGGCTTGGGCAAATTATCTCCGCGCTCGGATCCGCCATGGCAAGGATTGAAGTTTGCCACGCGTTTTGGCTCCAATGCCGTCGTGACGCGCCATACCTTCGTGCTTTTAATCGCAATCAATCTGTTTTGCGTGTCGTTTTTAGATTTCGAAAGTGCGGGTTTCGCCGCCGCCCCTGACAGAACGCCGGCCCGGACCCTCATCCGCGAGGAAAATAAAAAACCGGGCGCCCTGGACTGGCAACTCACCCGCGTGCGCGCGGATCGGGACGGATTCCGTTCGCCGTGGATTGAAGGCTATTGTTCCAAGCAAAGCGTGAAGGCCGGCGAAGCCATTGACCTCATGGTCTCGACGGATCCGCCCCGCTGTTTCAATTTGGAAATCTTTCGCATGGGTTACTACGGTGGCCGGGGCGCCCGCTTAATGAAGCAGCTCGGCCCGTTCATCGGGAAGAAGCAGCCGACGCCTACTCCTGCCGCAAAGAATCTCCACGAATGCACCTGGGAAGCCACAACCCGCCTGACGATTCCGCACGACTGGGTCAGCGGCGTTTACCTGGGCCGACTGACCACCGTCCCGCTGAACGAAAAGGAAACGTATTGGCAAAGCTACGTCATTTTCATCTTCCGCGACGAACGACCGGCCGACATTCTTTTTCAATGCTCCGACAACACGTGGCAGGCGTACAATCGGTGGCCCAACAATTTTTCCGTTTACACGCATCCGATCGACGGGCAGGGGCCTTGGGCGGACGTGAGTTTCGATCGCCCGTACGGCCGCGAATCCCAACACTCCGCCGTCGTGAACGATCCTTTGACCTTCGGCTCGGGCGAATTTCTGCCGCTGGAGTTTCCACTGGCGTATTGGCTCGAAGAACACGGTTACGACGTGACTTATTGCGCGAACAGCGACCTGTTGACTCCGGATCGGGGCTTGAAATGCAAAGCGTTCATCAGCGTCGGGCACGATGAGTATTGGGATCTCCGGCAGTTTCGCAGTGTCGAGCGAATGCGCGATGCCGGCGTGAACCTGCTGTTCCTCTCCGGCAACGCCATTTGCTGGGTCACGCCGTTGCGGGCGGGCGCGGATGGCCGGGAGAATCGCATCATGTTTCGCGGCGGTCCGTACGGCGCGACCAATGATTACGCCGTGGAACGCGAGCGCGACCACGGACCGTTTCCCGAGCGCGGACCCGATGAGGGCCTGTTGATGGGCGTGCGCAACATTGAACCCATCAATGGCGGTGGCGATTGGACCATCGTTAAACCGGAGCACTGGATCTTCGCGGGGACGGGCGTCCAGGCCGGAGATTCGATTCCGGGTTTGATCGGTTGGGAGTATCACGGCGATCCCGCCGCGATTCCCGGGCTGGAGATTGTGGGGGCGGGCACGGCCTGGGTTGGCGGCGATCGACCGCAAAAATGGGCGGCGACAATTTATCCCGGACCGAAGGGAAACTTTGTGTTCAACGCGTCGAGTATTTTTTGGGCGCAAGGTTTGAGTTCGCCGCCGGGCCATACGTTGCCCTGGTCGCATTGGAGTCGCCCGCACGGACCGGACCCGCGCGTTCAAAGAATCACAGCAAACTTGCTGGATCGGGCGATTGGCGCTCGCAATCCGGAAAGGAAATCGGACGGACACCAAACCCGACCGCCGAAATAGGTCCCCCATGAGACGCGATAGCCTCACCGTAGTGCGCTTCAACGTTAGCGTTTTGCATTCATGCTGCCATTGAGATATGAAGGAAGCAGGAATCATCCACACGCAAAGTTTGAGAAGGGCTTGCGGAAGATTGTTTATGCCCCTTTGCCTGACGCTAAATTTGCTACTGCTGATCAATTTGCTGATTCCAGTCTTCAGGGCATTTGGTGTCTTTGTGGCACCTGCACGAGACGGCAATATTATCACTGAACCACTTGAGTTCTTTTTGAATATCATGGTGCCGATAGCGCTTCTTGCCCACGCAGCCGGGATCATTCTGTATAAGCGCAATGATCATCCTCAAATAATGAGGAGTATGATTTGGAGCTCGGCCGTCTTCATACTGATTACAATTACTGGGCTGATTTTTGGTTATTGGTACTTTTCTATTGTTTTGGAAGGGATCATCAAATTCTCCAGCCGGGTTTGGTGGCTTTTCTAGCCGCGTGATCGTCGTAAAGGGGTCGTCCTTGCACCGCACGCCAAACCCCGGATGGGTTGCCATTGAGTTTTACTCCGCGCTTTGGCATCAATGCCGGCATGTTGCTTCCCACCCAATTGTTTTCTCGACGCGAATTCGTCTCCTGTCTGGCCCAAGCGGGCATCGCCGTGTCATTCGCCGGTATCGCCCTCGCCCAATCCGGGGCCGCTGCCCGGCCCGATCTGGTGATCCAGTTCCCCGCCCAATGGTCGTTCCTGTTGCCCAAGGCCAGCATCATTCTCGTCAGCGACCAGCAGCTCGACGAACTCACCGATCCCGACAAGGAAATTGATCTCAGCCTCAGCAGCACTCCCAACAAGACGACGTTGCGCAAGTTGTGCGAACAACATCAGGCCGGCGGCGTGAAGACGGTGATTGTGGCGTTCGACGAGTTCTGGAGCGCGTATCGTCCGGGTCAAGGCGGCAAGCCGCGCGCGTTCACGCCGGATGTGCCGGAATACCTCACGCGCATTAAAAAGATCAGCGACTTCGCGGGCCAGTACGGCATCGGTCTCGAACTCAGCCTGCTAAGCCCGCTCGAACTCGGCCGCGCTTACCAACAGAAAACTGGCGAGTCCGGTCGTTGGGTCCAGTTTCGCGAAGGCTGGCGCGATCCCAAGACCGGCGAGTTCACCGTCCAGCTTTGGGAACAACGCCAGTGGACGAACAACAAGGGCACAATCAATCTCACCCGCACCGGCGTGCGCCTCTTCGCCTATCGCGAGCGCCGCATCGGCAACACGGATTTCTACGCCGTGGACCCGAAAGCCATCGTGGAACTGAAAGCGCTGCCGCAAATCTCCGTGAGCGAATCGGCCGCCGGCGGTTCTCCGGCCCATCGCCTCACGCTCCAAGGCCGCGGTGAAACGGAAGTCGCCGATCTCGACCGCGTGCTCGTCGTCGTTTCCTATCAAACACCCGAGATGGATTATTTCAGCCCGAAAGCGCTGCCGTATCTCAACGAGTTGGTGCAGGACTATCACTCGGCGGGCGTCCGCCTCAACGGGCTTTACAGCGACGAGATTCACATCCAGGGCGACTGGAATTATTTCGGTCACCACGACGAAGGCGAGTTCACGCTGCGATATCTCACGCCAAATTTCGCGAAAAACTTTGCCGAGCTTTACGGCGCCGAGTTTGGCGACTTTGAGAAATATCTCGTCTATTTTTGTCGCGGCCAGCACGGCTTCCTGCCGAACCTCGATGCGCGCGCGCCGGCCCAGCATGTTCTCGGCAACACGCCCGAAGATGTTCAACACACGTGGCTGCTGCGCCGCCGCTACTATGATCTGCTGGAGAAAACGGTCGCCGACCTGTTCGTACAGGCGAAGCAATACGCCGAGAAACTTTACGGTCACGAACTCGAAGCCCGCGCGCATGCGACCTGGGCGCAAAGCCCGACGATTGATCACTGGCGGTCCGGCGGCACGCCGCAGGCGCCGCGGCAATACGATTACACGCCCAACTTCGTCTGGTCGAACACCGTCCAGCAGGCCGCCTGCGCGTGCAGTGATTATTTCCGCTGGAACGAATTTCTCACCGGCAGCGGCAATGACCACGCCGAAGGCGGCTGGTCCGATCGCGATTACTACGGCCTCGCCCTCGCGTGCTCGACCGGCATCCTGAACAAGTTTCCCAACTCTTACGCCGCTGCGTGGGGTATGCCCAACGTCGCCTTGGCGCGGCATCACGCGCTCGAAGATGCCTTTGGCGCGTGGGGTCGGCCGCAATTCATGGCCGTGACCGAAGGGGTGCATCGCGACATCGAAGTGCTCATGCTTTACCCGATCTCGCTCGTCGCCGCCGATGAGCGTTTCGGTTCGTGGATGGTGCAATACGGCTACGCCAACTACGTCACGCCGGAAAAGCTGCTGCAATACGGTCGCGTGAACGAAAACGGCACCCTCACCATGGCCGGCCGCACCTTCTCGACGCTGGTCGCGCTGTTCGAACCGCTCCCGCCCGCCGGGTTGATCGAGTTGCTCGAACAATTCGTCGCGCGCGGGGGCCGGCTGATCTGGTCCGGCCCGCTGCCCCGCTTCGATCTCGCCGGCGCCGACGTGCGCGCCCGCTGGCAGGCGCTCTGCGGCATCAAACGCTACGACGTGGCACATCAGGGTTTGATTGCCGCCGGCGCCCGGACCCAATTCGCCGGACTGCTGGCAACTGTGCCCGAGCAAACGATCCTCACTGACTTTATCGTGGATTGGATTTATCCCGTAGACCCGGCTGACGGCGTCGCAGTGGTCGCGCACGCCTACGACCGCACGGTCGGCCTGCATCGCAAAGTCGGCGACACTGGCTCGGTGACTTATTTGGGCTTCCGCCCGCGCGACGACCAGAGCGCGTCGCTCGGATACGAGGCGCGAACGTGGTTTGAAATCCTCAATGTCCTCGGCGCCTATCCACTTTCGCGCGCGGGCTTGTCGGCCAATGACAATCCGAGCGTCATCTCCCGCACCACCCCGTGGCTGGCGACGCGCTTCCCCAATGGCGCGACGGTTATCGCCATGCATTACCGCAGCCACGTCGAATCCTGGCCGGGCGGCTTCCATCGTGACGAAGCGCGCGACGCAGAAATCATCCAGCAAAATCCGCTGCCGGCGGAAGCGATCGAATTGCGCGAGTTGGAGGTCAACGGCCACCGCGTCAATTACGTGGGCCGGTTGATCGTGGCGTTCCGCGTAGATGCCGATCAACGCCTCGTTGCGTTCAGTGGCTACGATTGCGCTTCGATTAACGTGGATGGACGGGAACATCGTTTCGGCCAACAACCATTTGCCGCCCTCGGCTGGGCGCCGGTCCCGGCAAATCGTCGGGTCCCCGGTGGCGCCATCCTGGAAGTTTGGATTCAGGGCGATGGCAAGGTACGCATCCCGCTCGTTGAACCCGTGCGTTCCCCGGTGCTGTTCTTTGCCCACGGTCGCGCCGGAGCGCTAGCCGAAGAAGTTCCATGCGAAGCGAAGGACGGCGTTCTGCGGTTCACCGCGAAAGCCGGCTGGGGATTGCGGAAATTGTTTCTGCTCTCCGCATAAGAATGGCACCGAAATTCCGCTGCGCGATTCGCCGTCGCGTTCAGGTTGCTCCGTTTGGGTCTATCCAAGCCAGAGATCAATCGGCTTCGCCACCTTGGCGTGGAACGGCAACATAACCTTTTGCCCCGTGCCTGCCGAGCGATACGCGGCGTAGATCAGCTCGAGCACCGCGCGACCGTCCTCGCCCGTCACCACCGGTTGCTTGTCTTCGCGTACGCATTCGATGAAATGTTTTAACTCCTGCGGGTAGCCCTGATTGAACATCTCTTCGAAAATAGTAAAGGTCCAGCCTTTGGTCGAGCCGGCCTTCTCCATCGCGTAGCCATAACCCTGCTCGCTGTACGTGAGCGCGGCGTTGCCTTGGAACAGGTCCGCGTAACATACGCCACCCGTGCCGTACACTTCGATGCTGTCATCCATGCCGCCGGGTTTGGCCCAACTGTCCTCCGCGACGCCGATGGCGCCGCCCTCGAACTCGACGATCACGACCGAGTTTTCCTCGCCGCGCGTGCGGCCCTTGTGCAGCAATCCGGTCTGCATGTGCGCCAGCACACTGAGAGCCCGGGGCCGCCCGCCGAGCATCCAGCGAAACCACGCCAGCGCGTGGCAGCCCATGTCCATCATCACGCCGCCGCCGGATTGGTTGATGTCGTAAAACCAGTTGGTGTGCGGACCGCTGTGTTTCTCGGCCTGCTTGAGCATGTAGATTTTTCCGAACGCGCCTTCATCGGCGAGCCGCCGCACTCGTTCGTACTTCGGCGCAAAACAGAGTTCCTCCGCATACATTAATTTTACCTTGGCCGCGTGGCAGGCGGCGATCATTTCGTCGGCTTCCTCCAACGTGACGCTTAACGGCTTCTCGATGATAACTTGTTTGCCAGCTTTGGCGGCGATCAGCACGGCACGGTGATGGAGAAAATTGGGCAGGCAGATGTCCACCACGTCGCAGCCCGACTCGGTGATGGCCTTTTCGAGGTCGGTGAACCATTGCGCGATTTTGTGTTTGCCGGCGAAGGCTTCCGCCTTCGGCGCGGAGCGAGTGTAAACCGCCACGATCTCGGCCTCCGGCACGAAGCGGTGATAGGACTCCACATGGATGTCGGCAATGAACCCCGCGCCGAGGATCGCGACTTTGGTTTTGTTCATGGATTGCATGGCGTGGATTCAGCCAGAAATTTGCTTCGGGGGAAACATTGAATTGCGCGCCGCCAATCCGCTGCGTGCTTCGCTCAAAATCCCGTCGCTCGTCAGGCGTGCTCGCATTCAGCGGTTCTTGGCCGGAACGCTTCCCGCCGTTGCCGTCGCGTCCACTTTCTGAATGAATTTCAGTGCATCTGTTAGGACACGGGTCGTCAAGGGCATATCCAAGTCCCGGGTTTTTCCCAAGTGATCGCCCTCGTACCACAGAATCGTTTTGGGTTGCCGGGCCGCGTCCTGCAAAGCCTGGGCGGCCGCCGGCGCCACCACCGTGTCGGCTTTGCCGTTTTGCAGCAGGATCGGCCGGGGCGAAATCCGGCCGATGTAATTGACCGGATCGGACACGCTGCCAAAGTACCACGCCACGATGGCCATCGGCAGCGACCAAAGCTTGATCTCGTTGCGCAGCGCATCTCCCGTGAGCAGTTTCCGCAGGTTCCCGCCGCCATAGGTGAGGACGACCGCGCGAATGCGCTCGTCAAATGCGGCGGCCGTGCTACCGGTGACCGCGCCATAGCTGGCGCCGACCAGGTAAATTCGATTGGTTGCAATGTCGGGCCGCGTCACCAGGTAATCAATCAGCCGGCGCGTGTCATTGACGGTGTGTGCCGCCCGGACACGAAACGCCGCCGCTTCGGCCCAGCCAGACTGCCCTTGGCGTTTCCGTTCGCCGCGCATGAGTTGGTCGAAGCAGGCAAACGCAAATCCTGCGTTGACGAACGGCTCGTCGAGTTTGTGCTCCGCCATGAAATCTTTGTCGTCCCCAATGCCATGAAGAAAGATCACGCACGGAAACGGTCCCGGCGCCTCCTTGGGCGTCGCTAGGACCGCCGGCACCCGATCGCCCCGGAATCCGGTATAGGAAAACTTTTTCCAGTGGTACGCCGGCGTTTCCTTTTCCTCGGCGAGCTGAAAATTCAACGGGGCCGTTGCGTCGTAACCGCGGAAGTAGGTCGCATCAAGGAACACCTTCCAGGCCGCCAGAATCAGCACACCAAGGATAACGAGGAGCGCCAATTGTCTGGCGATTCTGCGCACCAGCATTTTCATCAGGCTTCCAATCTCTAAACGCTCACCACGATGGCTCAAATAAGAACGGTGGCTTCTGGAAGCGCCGGCATCCTTGCCGGCAACTTCCTGCGCCCGCCGCCGCAACCAGCCGGGAAGGATGCCGGCGCTCCCAATTCAGATTCGAGGTACAACCTACAACGTCCAACCCGCGCGATACGTGCGTTTGATATACGCATCCGCGTCGTCGTCGTTGGTGACTTTCATGTTGGGCCCGTCCCACAGCAAGCGTTGATCGGGAAAACGAACCGCCAGATTGCCGAGCAGAACCATTTCGGACAGCGGCCCGGAATACTCGAAATTG
The DNA here is from genome assembly GCA_025350905.1 of Verrucomicrobiota bacterium. Lineage (GTDB taxonomy): Bacteria > Verrucomicrobiota > Verrucomicrobiia > Limisphaerales > JADLHS01 > JADLHS01. Next base: position 5,057 of record JANXWY010000265.1, on the reverse strand, counting down.
GAACTGGCCGGCTTGCCCCCTTTGCAGGCGCGCACCCAATCCTTCTCATGCCCATTCTGTCCATCCGGTATGCGGTCGATGGTCGGCGCCGGTTGCTTGAATTCTTTCATTCGCTTGTCCGGAATGAGCCGCGGCTCCAGACCGTAACAGCCGCACATTAAAGTGCCGTTGTCGCCGAGGAAAAGTACGCCACCATCTTCGTCGCCCATGCGTTTACCCTCTTCCAATTCCTCCGGGCGGGGTGGCATCAACCCGCCATCCCACCACGTGAGCGTGACCGGGGACATTTCGCCGCGCGCGGGGAATTTGTAGCGCACGATGCTGGAGCGCGGATACATTTCGTTCTTCGGGGCCGTCTTCTTCCAGAAGCCTTCCCAATAGGTGGAGATGTTGCCTTCGATACTCGTGGGTTGTCCTAGCTTCATCGCCCAGAAAACCGGGTCTAACACATGGCAGCCGAGATCGCCGAGCGAGCCGGTGCCAAAATCCCACCATGCCCGCCACGCGTCCGGCGCATAAGTCGGATGGTAGGGGCGCATCGGCGCGGGCCCGATCCACAGGTCCCAATCGAATCCTTCCGGCACCGGCGGCGTTTCCTTGGGTCGTTCCACCTCGATGCCCTGGGGCCAGACCGGGCGATTGGTCCAGGCGTGAACCTCTTTGACCTTGCCGATCGCCCCGCTCCAAATCCATTCGCAAATCTGCCGGGTGCCGTCGTTGGAGTGACCCTGGTTGCCCATCTGCGTCACCACCTTGTGCTGCCGGGCCGCCTCGGTCAGGACGCGCACCTCGTGCAGCGAGTGCGCCAGCGGCTTCTGAATATAAACATGCTTGCCGGCCTTGATGGCCGCCATACCGATCACCGCATGGGTGTGGTCCGGCGTGGCGATGATGAGGGCGTCAATGTCCTTCTGCTTATCGAGCAGCTCGCGGTAATCGCGATATTTTACGGCCTTGGGATAAAGGGCAAAAATCTTGCCCGCGCGCGGGCCGGCGTCCACGTCGCACAGGGCCACGATGTTCTCGTTCACCGCACATTTCGCGATGTTATTCCGGCCCATGCCACCGATGCCAACGGCGGCGATGTTGAGTTTCCCGCTGGGCGGCGTCTGACCGCGCAGTCCGAGGACGTAACCGGGGACGATGGAGAACGTGGCGGCCGCCGCCGTGGTGCGTTGGAGAAAATTCCGCCGGCTGGTCTTGGTTGCGCTCGGCTTCAGAGGGTTGGCGTTCGTTTTCATGCGGATTTTCGGTTCTTAATTTTGCGGATTCTTTTTTGCAAATTGAACGGCACCGGGTGGAAAACACAACGCAAATCCGTACCCGCGTCACCAAGCCACGAATTCTGCTTTTGCCCCTCCTCCACCTGTGGTTTAATCTCTATGAAACGCATCTTAAATCCGCGCATGACGCACCGCCTTTTTTGCATTGCCCTGGGCCCAACCCTCGCAACCCTCGCCAGCCTTGCGGCGTTGCTCGCACCCGCCGCCGCCGGGGAAATTATTTTCAACCGCGAGATCCAGCCAATCCTCGCGGAGCATTGCATTCCCTGCCACGGACCGGATGAGCAGAAGCGCAAAAGCGGCCTCCGGTTGGACGTGCGGGAGGGCGCGTTGAAAGGTGGAAAGTCGGGCGACCCCGCCATCGTACCCGGCAAACCCGAAACGAGCCCACTCCTGGCCCGCCTCCTCACTCAAAATCCCGACGACGTCATGCCGCCGGCGAAAGAGAAAAATCCCGTGCCACCCGCGGAAGTGGAAATCCTTCGTCGCTGGATCGCCGAGGGCGCTCCGTATGCCCGGCACTGGGCTTTCGAACCGCCGGTCAAACCGCCTGTGCCAGCGGTCGGCGCCAATTCCCGCCCGCTGCCCGTGGATGCGTTCCTCACCGCGCGGTTGGCGAAGGAAGGGCTGAAATTCTCGCCGCCCGCCGAGCCTGCTCAATTGTGCCGTCGGCTGTACCTCGACCTCATCGGGTTGCCGCCGTCGCCGGTGGAGGTCAACGCGTTTACCCGCGCGGCCGGCAAGGATTTGCCGGGGGCCGTCGCAGCCCTCACCGACCGACTGCTCGCCAGCGAGCATTACGGTGAAAAGTGGGCGCGGCACTGGTTGGATGCCGCGCGCTACGCGGACACCAATGGTTACGAGAAAGACCATCCGCGGGAGCAATGGGCCTGGCGCGACTGGGTGATTCAGGCGCTGAACCGCGACCAGCCGTACGATCAGTTCTTGATCGAGCAAATCGCGGGCGACCTGCTGCCCAACCATTCGCAGGCCCAGCTCATCGCCACCGGCTTCCTGCGTAATGGCATGATCAACGAGGAGGGCGCGATCGTCCCGGAACAGTTTCGCATGGATGGCATGTTCGACCGCATCGACGTGATCGGCAAGAGCACGCTCGGGCTCACCCTCCAGTGCGCGCAGTGTCATACGCACAAGTTCGATCCCATCTCGCACACCGAGTATTACGGCCTGTTCGCTTTTCTCAACAACACCTACGAAGCCCAGTCGTGGGTTTATTCGGCGGCGCAGGAGCAGAAAATCGCGGAGGTGCGCACCGGCCTCGCGGCGGTGGAGCAGCGGCTGAAACAACAAACGCCGGACTGGGCCGCGCGGCTCGCCACGTGGGAGACGGAAGAATTGCGACGCCAACAAGCGACGACGTGGGAAATCCTGGAAGCCACCGATCTCCATTCCACCTCGGAACTGAATCATCCCACGGCGTTGCCGGACAAATCCATTCTCACACTCGGCCACCGCACGATTTCGGGCGACAACTACATGATCGCCGCGCCGGCAGTAACCAACGTGACGGGCATCCGGCTGGAGATTCTGACGCATGGCGATCTGCCGTTCGGCGGGCCGGGCCGCAGTTTCAAAGGCACTTGGGCGCTTACGGAATTTGTGGTGGAAACCCAGCCTCCGGACACGAACACCTGGGAGCGGCTGAAGCTGGTGAAGGCCACCGCGGATTTTTCGGAACCGGAACATGCGATGGAACCCGAGTGGACCAACAAGTCGGCCGACAAGGACGGGAAGCGGACTTGTGGCCCGGTGTCATTTCTGGCGGACACCAACGATATGACCGGCTGGCGGGCGGATCGCGGGGTCGGCCGGCGCAACACCGAGTCCGTAGCCGTGGTGCAATTTGAAGCACCGCTCACGCTGCCGCCCGGCACCAAACTCAAATTTTCCCTGCGTCAAAACCATGGCGGCGACGACAACGGCGCGAAGACCACGATGATTGGCCGCTTCCGTATCGCCCTCACCACCACGCCCGATCCGCAGGCCTCCGCCACGCCGTACGCGGCGGTGCTCGCCCTGCAAATCCCGCGCGAGCGACGCACGGCGGAACAGGCAGCGGAGATTTTCGCCGCGTGGCGTCAGAGCGTCCCGGAATTCAAGTCGTTCAACGGGGAGATGGACACGCTGTGGAAACAGTTTCCCGAAGCGACGACCTCGATTCTCCATCTCGCCGAGCGCAGCCCGGAGCAGGCCCGCGAAACCTTTCGCCTGGAGCGGGGCGGATGGGAAAATCCGAAGGAGCGGGTTGCCCCGCAAGTGCCCGCCGCGTTGCACCCACTGCCCGCCGGTGAACCTCCGACGCGGCTCGCTTTCGCCCGCTGGCTGGCGGACAAACGCTCCCCGCTTACGGCGCGCGTGGCGGTGAACCGCGTCTGGCAGGCCATCTTCGGAGTGGGCCTGGTCGAGACCGCGGAAGACTTCGGAGCCCGCGCGTCGGCCCCGTCCCATCCGGAGTTGCTCGACTGGCTCGCGGTGGATTTCATGGAACACGGCTGGAGTCAGAAACATCTCATCCGCACGTTGGTCAACTCGGTCGCGTACCGTCAGACTTCGCGCGTCACGCCGGCCTTGCTCGAAAAAGATCCCCGCAATCGGTTGCTCGCGCGCGGGCCGCGCTTCCGCGCCGAAGCGGAAGTGGTCCGGGACATTGCGCTCGGCACTTCCGGCTTGCTGACGGACAAAGTGGGCGGCCCCAGCCTCTACCCGCCCGTACCGCAAAACGTACTCGATTTCAATTACGTCAAACCCGACTGGCCGGTCGCCACCGGGGCGGAGCGGTATCGCCGCGCGCTCTACGTATTCCGCAAACGTTCCATGCCCGACCCGGCGCTCTCCAATTTTGATGCGCCCACCGCCGACTTCGCCTGCGTCCGGCGCCCGCGTTCCAACACGCCGCTGGCCGCGCTCACGTCGTTGAATGAGCCGGTGTTCGTGGAAGCCTCGGAGGCCCTGGCCCTGCGCATCCTGCGCGAAGGCGGCGGCACCGACCCTGAGCGCGCCGACTACGCCTACCGGCTCTGCACGGCGCGCGGTGTGAAGTCAACCGAACGCGCGGAACTGCTCAAACTGCTGGCTTCGCGTCGCAAACTCCTGGCCGACGGCTGGCTGCCCGCCGTGGAAATCGCGGCGGGCGAACCCGGCAAGCACCTCGAACTCCCGCCGGGCACGACGCCGCAGGACGCCGCGGCCTGGACCATCGCCGCCCGGGTGCTGCTCAATTTGGACGAAACGCTCACCAAGAATTAACTTATGAATCTCCGCGACGAACTCCGCACCGAAGTGGCCAAGCTGATCACCCGCCGCTGGTTCCTTCGCGACTGCGGCGTTGGCCTTGCGGGCCTCGCCCTGCACTCCCTATTCCGGCGTGATGCCATCGCCGGCCCGGCGCTGCCCAACCCGCTCGCCCCGCGCACGCCGCACCACACCCCCAAGGCCAAACGCGTAATCTATCTTTTCCAGGCGGGGGCCCCGAGTCACCTCGAACTCTTCGACCCCAAGCCGGAGTTGACGAAGCGCAATGGCCAGCTCCCGCCCGCCGACCTGCTTAAGAATTACCACGCCGCGTTCATCAAACCCAACTCCGCGCTGCTGGGCGGCAAATACAAATTCGCCCCGCACGGCCAATGCGGGATGGAGTTAAGCGAGACCCTTCCTCATCTCAGTAAAGTGGCGGACGACATTTGCCTGATCCGCACCATGCAGACCGAGGCGGTAAACCACGCGCCCGCCCAGATCATGATGAACACCGGCTCG
>JANXWY010000240.1 GCA_025350905.1 Verrucomicrobiota bacterium | reverse complement strand
TTTGCCGCAGGGTTATGCAGACGAAGTTCAGTTTGATGCTCAGAATCGTTTATTGCTGGTGCGCAAGGAGGTTAGTCCGAACAATCCCAACTCTTGGAGTTGGATTCTTTACGAACTGCCGATGGGGACAGAGGCTTCACCCCTGCGCCGGCAAACGGACGTTGGTTATCAAATCATTTCCATGTCATTTCCGATCCCGGCCGCGCAGTTCGTCGCGCTGACGAAAGACCGGATCACTCGGCAAGATTCAGTACGCGCTTTCGATGTCCGTAGCGGCCAACAGCAGTGGCAGGTAGAGCAACACCGCGACTCCCATTGGGATAGGTTTGTGACGAGCGCTGATCAAAAATGGTGTGGATTTGGGATGGGCAACACCACGTCAACGTATTTCTACCGCCTCACCGATGGCACGTTCAGCTTTGCCATACCGGAATGGTGTTTTGCCATTGATCCTTCCGGACGCAATTATGCGGCCCATAACAACACACGCGAGCAGTGGTTTCTCCGATCAGTGAAGGGTGACAAGCCACCAATGCTCATGGGGTTTGATGGCCAACACATTGGAGACACGTTCGCCTTTAGCCCTGACGGTCAGCGCCTCGCCTGGGGTGCGACGGACGGTACGGTGTTGCTCGCGGATATTTCAGCGGTGCGAAACCAAATCTCCAAGCTCGGTCGGAAGTGAGGAGGTGTGTGCCACCAACCGCGAAAGGCGCACATTGCGCGATATTTCCCACAGGCGCGAGAAACTCTGACAACGGATGTGGCCATCACCGGAATATCGGCGGCGCAACCCGATGATTTGCACGAAGAGATGCCGCCGGGCTGTGAAAAAGCATGCTGGCGAACGGTCTTGGCGGGGTGCGATTACCGGTGTGCCGCGGGCGGCATAAGCGCGCATGCATCTGGCACGTGAACGAGAAGCGACTCCATGACCGGATCAAAGGACAGCGTGATCTTTTGGCGATCGCCGGAAAAGCGGTGATTCCGCCAATCGAAGGGAAGTCTTTCCGGGCGACCGCAACCCTGAGGTGTGGTAAACAGCGCTTTGACACCACCCACCAAAATGACCAGGAAAAGGGCCCGAGTCACCCGACACTCGAGCCCTTCTCATTCTTCGCCAACAATCAGTCCACGGAGAGCGGTGTAGATCACTGCCCGCCATTTACATATCCACTCGATGGAAACTCACTTGATCTGGACCCACGCTGAATGTTGGCTGCCGTCGGACAATGTGGCAGCGATTTGCCATTTGCCCGCGCTCATGCCGGTGGCCTTGGTGTCCAAGTTGAAGTGCCACTCGCTGCCGGTCAACCGGAATTGGTTCCCGGTCGTCGCGGCGTCCGTCGGTGTGGCGTCGATGGGTGGATCGGAATCCGTTTGGCTGCTCCATTTGACTGCCTGCAAAGTGTGGATGCCGGCAACTATTGGCGAGCCGCCACATGAAGCCGCGAACTTCAACGGGATCGTGCTCTTCAGTTTGAAAGTCCGTAACGGATCGGCAAAGCTACCACCCGACGCATCCGCGCCACCAACGGGCGACAGAAAGCCTGTAAAGCTCAACGGTGCCCGTGTGACGGTGAAGCTGCATGAGGAATGGTTTCCGCTGGCGTCGGTGGCGGTGACTGTGACCGTGGTCGTGCCGACAGGAAACCCAGAGCCCGACGGAATTGAGTATGTCACCGTTGGCGCCGGGTCACTATTGTCCGAGACTATCGCGGGAGGATAAGTGCCTGTCACCAGCCGATCTTGGCTGCAGGGCACGCTGAGGTTCACCGGGCAAGTAATCAGAGGCGGTTCAGTGTCATTTATTGGGATGCCGTGGATTACTGCAATGTAGTTGACCCAAGCGGGCTCGGAAACCACAGACTCAAGCTGGGTGCCATCTCCGTTGACGCGAAGTATTTCGATCGGGCCTGCATTCGGCGGAGTGTTTCCCGCGTAGTAAAGTTTGTGCGCTGCTTCATCCCAGTGCATGCCATCGCCCGCGCCCGTCGGTGGCTTCAGCACTAGCTCAACACTGGTAGGGCCGTCGAGGTTTGCTCGGTTTATGTGCTGCAGGGAAATGTCGTGTTGATAATAATCGTTCCAATAGATTTTGCGGTTAACAGGATCTATTTCCATGTCGAAGAGGTCGGACCCACCGTCCAACGCTATGAATACGGATTGGCCGGATCCATCCAAGTTGGCGACACTGATCTCGGAATTGCCGGTTCGGAAGTAGAACTTTCCACCGACGGGATCGATCGCGAGTCCCTCCGTGTTGGGCGTCGAAACAAGTGCTTGGACGTCCGTTCCGTCCAACTTCGCCGAATAAACCAAGCTGCTGAAGTCCGACCAATAGATTCTGCCGTGTACCAAGTCCAATTCGACATCGGTAACGACGGAGGGAACGAGGTTGACACGGCCACTACCGTCAAGATTCGCCCTAAACAAAAAGCTATCGTCCCCGCTGTAGAACTGACCATTTGCAGTGTCAAAAGCAATACCGCCAAACCGGCCGGACTGCCATGGGGGGCCGGAAAGGATTGTTTCGACACTCGTCCCGTCCAGAAGCGCACGCTTGATCTTGGATACTTGCGGTCCGTCAGGCTCATGCCCGATTGTGCTCCAATAGATATAGTCTGCGGCATTGGTAATAGAGACTGTAAGCACACCAAGTGTCATTACAAGACTGAGGCGAGATATACATTTCATGTTTTTGATCCTTTGCTTTGTTTGTTTTGTTGATGCTTCCAACTTTGAAATGGGAAAGAGCGGCGAGTTGTGACAAAAAATGTGGGACAGAGTTTCGGCTGCTTAGCCAAATCATTTCAGGGCACGAGTATTTGTGGCCAGAATTTCTGTTCGTGACTTGTATCTCGTCCGCAAACTATTTAACTTTCGTTTTTCTTATGGAAGTCAACTCGTCAACAATCGTTAGCAGTTCGGCATTTCCGCCGACGCAGTGGACGGCGATCATTGACGCCGTCTCAACCGACCCTGGTCGCGCGTGCGAGGCGCTTGAAACGCTCTGCCGCGCCTATCGCCAGCCGATTGTGAATTGGTTCAAGCGGAAAGATTTCCACCAGGACCCCGAAGATCTCACCCATGGTTTCGTGGCATACCTCATGGAAAAGAAGCTTTTGAACAAAATTGCGCCACGGACCGGCAGATTTCGCTGCTTTCTCGCCACGGCCATGCAGAAATTTCTTTGGGACACCTGGGACAAGAATGGCGCGCAAAAACGAGGGCAAGGCGTCGAGAAGTTGCCCCTTACCGACAATGACGAAGACCTTCAAGCCGAGGTGCAAGTGGACAGCCAGCTTGACTTGGACTTTGCACTCGCCATTCATCGAACAGTCATGGACGCGCTGGCTCCCACGGAAGCATTGAGGCCATACATTTTTCAGAAAGATTCGAGCGAGGGCTGGGAGGCCATCGCCGCACGCGCTAACAAATCAGCCGCCGCCCTCCGCAAAGAGGTGAGCCGCCTGCGGCGCGGCCATTGGGAAGGGTTTCGGGATAAAATCGCCCAGATTGTTACCCCGGCGAATCGTGCTGAAGAAACGCGATACCTCTACGAACTCCTTTTCCGGAATTTGCCCTCGGAATAACGAACTGATCCGGTCACAACCCTGGCTGGATTCCCATATGACTGTTGCGCGGAGAGGTGGGTGACTTAGCACCGGCAGCAGGTTTCGCGCGAATTTTCGATGCCTGATAAATTTCACGATAGAAGAATCCCTTACTTCGGTGACTTCGTATTGTTCGACGAAATTGGCCGGGGTGGGATGGGTGTGGTCTACAACGCCCAGCAGACAAAACTGGACCGCCCGGTTGCGTTGAAAGTGCTGCATTCAATTTTTGGCGCATGCGAGGGCGGGATTCAACGGCTGCGCGTTGAGGCGGAAGCCACTGCCCGGTTGGATCATCCGAACATCGTTCGCGTCTTTGAATTCGGCGAACACGAGGGGCATCCGTATCTCGCGATGCAACTGGTCGAGGGCAAGAGCCTCGCGGAACACATCCACCGTTGCGGCTCGGATTTCAACGACAAGGATGTTGCGTTGCTCATGGGGAAAATCGCCCGCGCTGTTCATCACGCGCATCAACGCGGCGTGCTTCACCGGGATTTGAAGCCCGGCAACATCCTCTTGGACGACAGCGGCGAGCCGCACCTGATTGACTTCGGTCTGGCCAAATGTGTTGAACGGGAATCCAGACTGACGCAGACCGGCGCATTCCTCGGGACGCCCGCTTACGCCTCACCGGAACAAGCGGCCGGACAAAACAAATCCGTGACCACGGCCAGCGACATTTATAGCCTGGGCGCGATTCTTTACGTGCTGCTGACGGGACAGCCGCCTTTCGTCGGTGAATCCACCGCAGAAACTATCGAGAAGGTTAAAAGCGGCGCTCTACTTCGACCGCGATCTGTTCAGCCTACGATCTCAACCAACCTTGAAACCATCTGCCTCAAGTGTCTTGAGAAAGAACCTGCACGCCGATACGCCTCGGCGCTTGAATTGGCCAAGGACTTAGAGCGCTTTCTCGACGGCAAGCCAATTTCGGCGCGACCGGTCGGTCCGCTTGAAAGGACTTGGATGTGGGCGCGACGGAATCCAGCTCACGCCGGACTCGGAATCGCCTTATCCTTGCTGGTCTTAGCATCCGTCATTGGTGTTCTGCTGTGGAGAGCGAAGGATAGAGAAGTGCGGAGCAAACTGCTCCAAACCCGAGCGGATGCCGCGGAAACACAAAGCCAAATTCTTCGACGAAGTTTGTTTCTGGAGCAGATTCAAAAGGCGAGGCTGACACCGCATCGTGAAGGGTGGACAGGCTGCGCGTGGTCAGACGTGAATGCAGCGGCAAAGATCCCGACGACCGTCAAATCGGACGATTTGCGAAACCAGGCGGTAGCGCTCCTCGGCGGGTTGGATGCGCATCTAGTTGTACCATTCACGAGCTTCGGTGCCTCGTCGGTCGTTTTTGACCGCAACGGCCGACGCTTGCTGGTCGGGGGATTGGGTAATGGTGCAAAACTCTGGGATGGCAAATCCGGCGAGCCCGCGCACTCTGCCCATACGAACTCAATGGCATTGGCCTTTGCAAATGATGTCCCGGTGGAACTACATTACGATCGGAACACGCGCTCCTTGGTCTTGGGTGACTTCGATGGGTTACGAAAACGAAGAGAATGGAAGATTCCAGAGCAAGTCGACTCGATCAAAGTGGCAGCCAACGCACCGGTCTTGCCGGTAATCACACCTGACGGAGACTACGTCGCCACCGTTCTGGCGTTGGCAGATGGTAGGCAAGCGGTGATCGTTTCTCACACGAATACCTTCGAACCAGTGGGAGTCTACCCTGCGCCGGTCAAACAATTGGCAATTTCACCAGACGGCAGCTTGGTAGCCGTGGCGCAACTTGAAAAGCGAATCAGCGTATGGTCGGTCAGCGACCGGAGCCGTGTCGCCGACCTAGCCTTCGACCGAATAGAAGTACTGTGTCTTGCTTTCGCAAGAGCAACCAGGGTTCCGTTGACTTCTCACTCAGGAAAGGATGGAGGCTGGTTGCTCGCTGCTGGGGATTCCGGCGGGAACGTAACACTTTGGGATCTCAACAATCAAACCGCCAAGACACATTACCGGGGCGGACACTACGGGGTTTGCACGGTCGCCATCAGTCCTGACGGAACGATCCTGGCTTCGGGCGGTCGCGGTCCCGTCAAATTGTGGGATCTGGCCACCGAACAGTTGTTGCTGGATATTCGCGTTGGAGGCGCAGGCCAATACATCACTGGCTTGGACTTTGCGCCCGATGGAAAGCGCCTCGCCATCAGCATGCGAGAAGCCGAATCAGATGCGAATCATGTTGTTATTGCCGAACTGGAATTCGGGCGCGGCATTCAATCTTTGCGTGGGCTTTCAAGCCAAATTGCAAAAGTGTGCTTCTCTGCCGATGGCCAAAAGGTGGCGGCTCTTTCTCACGACTGGGAGGTTGGAATTTGGGACTTGGCCACCGGCCAACTCCGCCGCGTCTTTGAAGTGCCTGCCGGTGAGTTCGGCGACAACGCCGCGCTTGCCCTCGATCTAAATGGCGAGCGAATGGCCTTCGCAGCGTCAAAGGAAGCCAAAATGTGGCACGTCAAATCAGGCGTTGTGTCGAATTCGTGGTCTTTGTGGCGAGGACTGGGGGATGGCTTGAGTTTCCCGGACGAAAAACATTTATTGCTAGGTCGCGCGGAAGCATTGAAGGAGAAATCCATTCTTGAAGATGCTCGCAAGATGGGTGGGCCCTACGTTTTCCGGATTCGAAATCTACTAAACCCAGATTGGCATCGCCCGTTGACCGAGGATCCCGAGTTCGATTTGGGTGTTTCAAATACAACCGAATCCCGGGATGGACGGTACTTCGTTGTGGAAGGCAAACAGAGTAACGCCAGCGAGTTCCGCAGGATAATCAAAGCCTACGACGGTTTTACAGGGAAGGGACTGTGGCGCGTTGTTTCCACCAGAACCAACGCATCGGGGACGATGCCCATTGACCCCAGCGGGAGGTTCATTGCGTTTCATTCTGAAGACGGGCTGAAGGCATCGATGGTTGAGCTGTCTTCTGGATCACGAATTAAGCTGTTACCTTGGATGCCCGACGCCATCGGCCCAGCCGGTGGATATTTCACGGTGCGCGAGTCTGCTCGTGGCTTTTTGCTGTTCAAGGACACGGACCCAATTCCTATCGTCTCGCTGGGGATTGACGGCGGCGACTCATCTGCCCTCCCGCAATTTGATCCCACAGGAAACAAGCTGGCTTGGGGCAATACAGAGGGCACGGTGATTGTTTGCAACTTAAAAGAAATCAACGAACAACTGCGCCGCGTTCAACTTCAATGGTAGGTGCCGATCAACGAAGCCAAAAAGGAGCCTTGCTGCTTCCAGCAAGGCTCCTTTCCACTGACATCACGCGTTAACTGTTCGTTGACATTGACCGCCGGGTTTTAAGGAATGGGCACAGCGCGATAATAACGCATCGGGAATTTCGGCGAATCTATGTCGAAGAAAACCGAAGGACTTGCGGTGAGCGTAACGTTCGTCAGCATTTGCCAGGTGTTTGCGCCAACCACTGCCGGTTGAAATTCAATACGGTAGTGGCTGTTGACTGTCCCCGCGATTACGAGCCCGGCAAACATCTTCAAATCAAGCAGAGACAAAAGCACCGGGACATTCGAGCTTCCAAAGGCGTTGGTCACGAAGACGGAGTAAGTGCCGGCCTGACTGGCCTGCAAGCCCGTAAGGTGCAGGGTTGATCCCGTCTCTCCTGCCAATAAACCGCCGTTAAGGCTCCATTGGTAGCTCAGCGGAAGTGACCCAATTGCAGTCACGCTCAAGTCTGCATTTCCCCCCACACCAACTACCAAGGTTGGGCGAGCACGGTCTTAACAGCTTCTTGCTGCAGGACCGGCGGGTAAGGATGAAAGCTAGGCGGCATATTCAATACTCCACATTGCGGCACTTCGCTTCAAGTTGACGACGAATAAGATCGATTGCTTCCTCGCTGAGGACTTCTTTGTTACGACCCGTGAGAACTTGCGGGAGCACCTTGGGATTTACCACGCGCACCGCGCCAAGCTTCCTTTCGATGACACTGTAACCCGGTAAGGTCAGCGCGGCCGAAACGTCGTAGTCCTTTCCAGTCATCTTCTTAAGCCACTCTTCCAGCCATGTTGCATTGTTGGATGCTTGTCGCAGCGCACTCCGGTCCTCACCCCAAGGCCAAATGACCTGCTCCCCGTCGAAGAATGCTTCGTGTTCCTTGAAACCCGGCCGGGCCCGACCTTTCCGACGCGTCTTGGTCTCCACAATCCAAATGCCACCCGGGCCTACAGCTACATGGTCGAGGTTAAATTTGCTTGTGGCCCCGTCGCAGGGAATGTCGTGATAGATGAACCAACCATCGGCCTTCAATGGCTCCAGCCATTCGGCGACATAGCGCTCTCCAAAGAATCCAAGATAATCATTTGCGCGCCGGCGCAACCGACCTTGAAACCACCGGGCACAAAGGAGCAAAGAAAACGCGAAAACGACGATCGTAACCACGGCGGTGACAACAAGCGATGACTGGAAGAATATGCCGACGACGTAAAGCACGGCCGCACCCACCGGAAGGGGAATGAGCATCACCAGTAGCCACAACGGCAAATCCGCCTCGTCATTCTCGATCACCCGACGCCAGAGATGTTCACCTGGCATCCGGAGCAATCTAAGATCCTCCGGGAATGGTTTTCTGGTGCGCTGCTTGCGGCGATCCCACCACATGATGCCCAGCAGTGCGCAGAAAAAGATGCACACATAACCCACGACAAATGGAACTCCGCTCAAATTCATACGTTCTTATTTCTCCAAATTCTCCGCGATGCCGGCGAACTGTTCCCGTGCGATTTCGTGGTCCCGTGCGAAGATTCCGGAAATCTTGATAGGACTGTTGAATCCGTGATTCATGCTGACACCCAATCCGCGCAGAGCAACTCCGCCTGAGCGAGCACGGTTTTCACAGCTTCTTCCTGCAAGTCCGGCGGGTAGCCGTATTTGTTCAAGATGCGTTTCACCATGACTTTGATCTTCGCCCGGGCGCTCTCGCGCAGGGTCCAGTCGATCGTCACGCTTTGGCGGACTTTGGTGATGAGTTCGGCCGCGATGACCTTCAGCTTGTCGTCGCCCATCGCCTTCACGGCGCTCTCATTCGCTGCCAGGGCATCGTAAAAAGCGACTTCATCATCGGTGAGGCCGAGGTCTTGGCCGCGCTTGGTGGCAGCATCCAACTCCTTCGCCAGTTTGATGAGTTCTTCGATCACTTCCTGGGTGGCAATGGCACGGTTGTGGTAGGCGTTGAGGGTCTTCTTGAGCTTCTCGCTGAAGACTTGGCTCTGCACGAGGTTGCGCTTGGAGCGGACCTTGAGTTCGTCCTTCAGCAGCTTCTCCAGCAGCTCGGCGGCGACGTTCTTGTGCTTGAGGCAGCGCACTTCGGCGAGGAACTGGTCGGATAGAATGCTGATGTCCGGCTTGGGCAATCCGGCGGCGGTGAAGACGTCGATCACCTGGCCTTCGGTGGTGATGGCCTTGCTCACGAGCTGGCGGATGGCGGCGTCGATCTGCTCGGGAGTCTTGCGGTTGCTGCTGCTCTGCTTGTTCAGCGCGGCTTGCAGGGCTTGGAAAAAGGAAACGTCGTCGCGGATCGCCGTGGCCTCATCGCTGGCGGCGCAGAGGGCAAAGGCGCGGGAGAGCTCCGTCACCACCTGCACCCAGCGTTTCTTGCCGTCGTCCTGTTCGAGGATGTGCTCCTGTCCGGCGGGGATGAGTTGCAGGCGCTCGGTCGGCGTGCCGCTGATCCACTTGTCCCAGTGGAAGCCATGCATCATGTCGCAGGCGATGCCGTGTTTCTCCAGCATCACGGCGATGGCTTGGGCGGTGTCGAAGGTCGGGTTTCCTTGGCCGCCGCTCTCGGTGTAGGTGATGAGCGCCTTCTTGAGCTGGTCGGCGAGGCCGAGGTAATCCACCACCAGCCCGCCCGGTTTGTCGCGGAAGACGCGGTTCACGCGGGCGATGGCCTGCATGAGGCCGTGGCCTTGCATCGGCTTGTCGGCATACATCGTGTGCAGGCAGGGCGCATCGAAGCCGGTCAGCCACATGTCGCGCACGATCACGATCTTGAAGGGGTTCTTCGCGTCCTTGAACTGGTTCGCCAGCTCCCGCCGCCGCTGCTTGTTGCCGATGTGCTTCTGCCACTCGGGGCCGTCCTCGGCGCTGCCGGTCATCACGACTTTCAGCGTCTCCGCCTCCCACTCGGGGCGCAGCTTGATCAGCGCGTCGTAGAGGTCCACGCAGATGCGGCGGCTCATGCAGACGATCATCGCCTTGCCGTCCATCGCCTCCACGCGCTTCTCGAAATGCGCCACCAGATCGGCGGCCACCAGCGCGATGCGTTTGGGGTCACCCACCAGCGCCTCCAGCGCGGCCCACTTCGTCTTGAGCTTTTCCTTCTTCGTCAGCTCCTCGCCTTCGGTGATTTCCTCAAACTCCGCGTCGAGCTTCGGCAGCTCGGCGGCGTTCAGGGCGAGCTTGGAAATGCGACTCTCGTAATAGATCGGCACCGTGGCCTTGTCGGCGACGGCGCGCTGGATGTCGTAGATGCTGATGTAATCGCCAAAGACCGCCCGCGTGTTCGCGTCCGTCTTCTCGATGGGCGTGCCGGTGAAGCCGATGAACGACGCATTCGGCAAGGCATCGCGCAGGTTGCTGGCGAAGCCATAGGACATCTCGCCGGTCTTCTCATTTACCTTGCCGCCGAATCCATACTGGCTTCGGTGCGCTTCATCTGCGATCACTACGATGTTGCGGCGGTCCGACAGCATTTCCATGCGGCCACCTTGCGCAATATTGCCCTCACCCTCCGCTTCGCTCCTCCCTCTCCCAGTGGGAGAGGGCCGGGGTGAGGGTACCGCAGGCATGAACTTGTGGATCGTGGTGAACACCACGCCGCCGCTCGCCCGGTTCAGCAGTCCGCGCATATGCTCGCGTCCCTCGGCCTGCACCGGCGTCTGGCCGAGGATGTCCGCGCAGCGTTGGAACTGGCCGAAAAGCTGATCGTCGAGATCGTTGCGGTCGGTCAGCACCACCAGCGTCGGGTTTTGCATCGCCGGATGGCGGATGATCCGCGCTGAATAAAACAGCATTGAAAAGCTTTTCCCGGAACCCTGCGTGTGCCAGACCACGCCGGCGCGGCGGTCGCCTGGCTTGCCGGCGTGCATTCTCCCTGCCCAATAAGTGCCGCGCTCCTCCATCAAGTCCCCGGCGCCGTGCATTCCGCTGGCCCGGATGGTTTCCTCCACCGCCACATTCACCGCGTGAAACTGATGATAGCCCGCGACGATCTTGTGGATGGCGCCGTTGTCGGGGTTCTCTTCAAAAACAATAAAGTGATGGAGCAACTGAAGAAATCGTTCACGCTGAAAGACTCCACGGATCAAGACTTCCAGTTCCAATCCGTTGGGTGGAGCATCATGCTCCCGCCAGACCTTGAACCACTCCTGGTTCGCCGTCACGGAACCCATGCGCGCCTGCAAGCCATCGCTCACCACCAGTGCCGCGTTGTAATGCAGCAGCGTGGGGATCTCTGCCTTGTAGGTTTGCAGTTGCGCGTAGGCGCTCCAGATCGTCGCGTCCTCATCCGCCGCGTTCTTCAGCTCGATCAGGCCCAACGGCAGACCGTTGACGAATACCGCGATGTCCGGTCGCCGGTTGTGCTGGCCCTCGATCACCGTGAACTGGTTCACCGCCAGCCAATCGTTCGCCCGCACATCGCCTAAATCCACCAGCCGCACATGATCGCCTGCGATGCTGCCGTCGGGCCGGGGATACTCCACCGGCACGCCATCCCGCAGCATCCGGTGAAAGGCGCAATTCGTCTGCACGAGCGCCGGCGTTCCCACCCGCAGCACTTTCCGCAATGCCTCTTCGCGTGCCTCCTCCGGAATGGACGGATTCAGCCGCCGGATGGCTTCGCGCAAACGCCCCACCAGCACCACCTCGCCAAACGAATCCCGCTCCGCAGCCGGTTCACCGGGCGCGAGGTGCGGCCCGTGCCCGACCGCATAACCCAGCTCCCCGAACCATTCGAGGGCGGCGTCTTCGACGATGGATTCGTTGAGGCTCACGGTTTGTCGTCCTTGGGAGGCAGCTTCTTGATAATCTGGTCAAAGTCCGACTCGAACAGCCGGTCCTGCACGATGCGGTATTTCTCAAATTCGCTCTCCGCGTGGGCTTGCGCGATCTCGGCGGCGACCTTGCCGGCATCCTGCAAAATCTCCCGGTCCGTCGCGGCGATGAAGCGGTTGAGGCGCGTTTCCCAGTCCTGCATGGTCATGGGAATCTGCCGCAACGCCATGTCTTCGGCCACATCGAGGTAGGCCGAAACGAGGCGCTGGAGCTGGGCCATCTCGCCTTCGGTGAGGTAGTTCTTCGCCACGCTCACATCGAACTTCTGAATCTTCCCCTTGGGCGCGTCCTTCCAGGTGGTCAGCCCCATGCGCTCTTTGGTGGCATCGGCGCGCGAGACGATGACCTCCGCCGCCGTCTGGCCGTGGATCGCCCAGTGCAGCTTGTTTTGCACCGTGGCGAAGAACCGTTTCGTGGCCGCGGCGGTGACATCGTAGTCGATGGAGGTCGCGTAGATGTCGGTGATCTTCTGGTAGAACTTGCGCTCGCTCAGGCGGATTTCGCGGATGCGCTGGAGCTGCTCCTCGAAATATTTTTTGCCGAGGATCGAGCCGTCGTTTTTCAGGCGCTCGTCATCCATCGCAAAGCCCTTGATGGTGAAGGATTCGATGATGCCCGTGGCCCATTTGCGGAATTGCACGGCGCGCTCCGAGTTCACCTTGTAGCCGACCGCAATGATGGCCGAGAGGTTGTAGTGCTGGGTGTCGTAGGTTTTGCCGTCGGCGGCAGTTATTCGAAAATTTCGAATAACTGAACCGGCCTCCAATTCGGCGTCGTCGAAGACCTTTTTGAGGTGGTAGTTCACCGTGTGGGTTTCCACATCATAGAGCAACCCCATCATCTTCTGGGTGAGCCAGACATTTTCATCCGCGTAAACCGCTTCGACGCCGCCCTGACCGCTGGCCGCGACAAAGGTGAGGTATTCCGCCGCCGAAGAGCGGACGAGGGAGACTTCGGCCTTCTTCTTGGCGCGACCGCCGGGAGTTGGTTTCTTTTTGCTCATGGGTTCATCGTCCTCTCGGTCGTCAATTGAACGATCCGGAAACTCCCGATCACTGCCCGTGCCTCCTCGGGAATGGCCGGGTTCAGCCGCCGGATGGCCTCGCGCCTCTCCTCTCCCCGTGGGAGAGGCCGGGTGAGGGTTCGAGCAACGCGAGATTGCACCACCTCACCAAACGAACCCCGCCTGTCTGCGTGCAACACACAGGCAGGCTCCGCCGCCGGTTCACCGGGCGCGAGATGCGGCCCGTGCCCGACCGCATAGCCCAGCGCCCCGAACCATTCGAGGGCGGCGTCTTCGACGATGGATTCGTTGAGGCTCATGCGGTTTATCCGGCCGTCCGCACGACCTGAACCTGCGCAACTTTGATGAATGCCGCGCCATTATGGTTCTCAATGATCTTGAATGCCGCCGTTTGCGACATGGTCAGCATGTAGACGTGGTGCAGGCTTAGAACCGCGTCCTGCAGCCTTTGGTCGTCTTCGAGCATTTCGATTCTCAATCCCATGTCCTTGCAGGTAGCGGGGGATAAATGACGCGCGTGGGAAAGTGACAACGCGTGGTTAGTCAGCTCTTCTACAATCCGTTCGATCTTCTCGTCCCGCTTCTCATCCTCGGCGAGCATCCCGGTCGCCAGCCATTCTCGAACCAGTATTTCCGACCATGACACCGCCTTTTGGCACTCGCCGATGAAGGCCGGAGAGTATTTTGCAATGATTGGCTGCCAAACAGGAATCTTTGATGGGTCTACACGTATTTCATCGTGAGCCCTCTTAAACTCCTCAAGAACGCCATGCGCCGGAATTCCGTTAAACTGCGGATCAACCGGACCGAGGCTTGATTGCTGGCCCATCAAGATGCTCTTACAGGCGCACGATATCATCGTTCCACCCGACATCGCGAGTTGTGGAACGATTGCTCGGATGTCGCCTTTGAACATTTGCCTCAGGTAATCGACCAAGGATTCAGTAGCTGCGGTTTCACCGCCCGGGGTGTGAAGGACCAGATCTAAACCGAGCGATCTATCGAGTCCGTTGACGGCGTTCATGAACCCGTTTTTGTCTTCGTCGTTAATTCCGGCTCCGGTAACGCCTTGTTTTTGCAGCCAACCACTGCAGTAGACGATGATGTTGCGCTTCGTGACTTGGTGCAGCTGATTTAGATACTTCCGCCGCAGTACGTCGTGCGCACTGCCAAGCGCATTTACTTCATTGAGTAACTCGTTCCAATTAGGCATGGAATCCTCCTTCATTAACTTGTGGAGCATCCGTTGTTCCGGTCAGCCAGAGTCTGACCGGCTCCGCCTTTGAGCTTTGGCTGTTCTCGGACATGATGCGGAAGCGCTCCCGTTGATTTTCTGAATCCAAGTGAAGGACGGAGAAAAGATTCTCGATGTCCTCCTTCGTCAGCGGTTTTGGAGTTATTCGGGGCGGTTGTTCGGTAGGTCGTATAGGCATAGGTTCATTCAGTTGATTGTGATCGATGAGGTGGAGATTTCCCCGCTCAGCAGCTTCGGCAGCAGTGTGTCGCGCAGGGTGGCGAGGGTGCTGGATTCTGACGCGAATCGTTGTGCCGCCTGAAAGTTATTTAGCTCCCAGTCGCCGCTGTGCAGCAATATCAGTTGCTTTGGGACAGGCATGATTCAAGCCTTCTTTGGTTCTGCCCGCAGAATGCCAGCCTCGTGCTCCTCGTTAATCACAGTGAGCCTGCGGAGCGTTTCTTCAGCGCTCGCATTCGTGCCGGCAAAGTAAATCTTTACGGATTCGAGATTTCCTCGGCTTCGTCGATTAGTCAGCCACTTGGCATGGAAGCCCCCGGCTGCGGAAATCGTCGTTACTAGCGCCGCCACTCCCGCAAGGAGAGCGGAGATGTCAGTGGCGTGCTGCACTGACTTGAGCAGGTCAAGTTTTAGGAATAAAACTGCTGCCGCACCAAAGATTGGCGGTATGAAGACTGAGCAATGATGGGCGAAACTCCACCCTCGGCTGCCCTTGTGATACCATTCCGCGCGCTCATCGATCAGTTTTTGGATTCGGTCACGTTCGTCTAGTGTCATGGGCATATGTCACCTCTTGGTTATGGCTTCCTATCTCCACGCTCAACTCCCCGCTCAGCAGCTTCGGCAGCAGTGTGTCGCGCAGGGTGGCGAGGGTGCGGGATTGCTGTTTGTTGTCTTCGACTTGGATGTGCGCGGCTTCGGCGAGCGCCGTGAACTTCTTCACCAGCTCGACGGGCGGCACGACGAGCATGGGCATTTCGAGTGCATCCATCGGGAGCATGTTGATGGTGGTGCCGTTCGAGAAGCCGCTAATCCAGTAGTGCCAGCGGCGATTGTTGAAAAGCTCGACGAGGTAATGCGGGCTGAACGGTGACGTGGGCTTGTGGCGGACTCGGTAGATGTGGTGGCTGTAGATTCCCTTCGGGCCGTAGCATCGCGGCACGATGGCGGCGTGGCCAATGAGTAGATGATCGAAGCCTTGCTCGGTGTTGGTCACAATCATGTCGCCCGGATTCAGCAGGTGCTTCTCGCGATACTCGCCGCCGTAATACTTGAGACCTTCGTGCTTGTAGCCGCCGCCCTCGTAAACGGAATTGAGGTTGTGCATCGGCAGGCCGGTGCGGTCGTCGCGCAAGCCTTCGCCTTTGTAGCTGAGCCCACGGTCGGCGGTGATGTGCGCATCGAATCGTTCGACTTTCCAGCCCTTGGGCACGGGGCCAATTGGTGAGTCTTGGAAGGAGTCGGGGAAGAGGGCGGCGGGGGGGCGGCCGTCGAGTTTGGCGCCTGCCTCGCCGGCAGGCAGGCGGACGGAGGTGCGTTCAGCGATCTTTTGTTTCAGCCATTCGCGACCGGAGCCGGATTTTAGCTTAGCTTCCCGAGCAACGGCGGCTGCCAGCGAATGGTGCGTTTCCCAAAAAACGAGTGCGACGGGCGGGTGGCCTTTGGTCCATTCTGCCCCCGTGCCATCGCCATGTTGCTTCCAGCGGCGGCGGAGATTGTCCGTTTGGCCAATATAGACGCTGCCGCCCTCGCACTCGATTGCGTAGGTAAACCACAGCCCGTTCGCAGCCTCGGGAATCTCATTGGCGGACGGTTTGGTATCCATGTTTTGACGCACCGGGTCGAAATTCACGAACCAGCTCTGGAACAGCGCCCGCGCCATCGCCTCCAGCGTCGCGTTCATCCGCCGGTTCAACTCGATCTTGTCGTCCAGCGCCCCAAGCACCGCCGCGATGGCTTTTTGCTCGGCGAGGGGTGGGAGTGGGAGTTCCAGCGTCGCAACTTGGTCGAATGTAATTTGCGGAAACGTGCCAGAGCGAGATTCAGCAAGATGCTGGAGCCACTTCGTAATCTCGGAGCTTGTCAGAAACTGGTAAAGGAACTTCGGAAAGAGGCGGTCTTGCTTTGCGCGGATGACCATCAGTTTCGTGGAGACGACGAAGTCGTCCGCGTCTTCGTCAACGTAAGCCCAGCGCCCGTTCGCGGGCCTTATTTCGCTGAACAGGATGTCGTTCTTGCGAATGGATTTCTTCGCTTGGCCCGGCCAATCCTTGACTGCCGAGTAGGTGCGATGAAGGAATTTTCCGTGGAGGATGTCCGACGTGTTCAGAAAAATTAACTGCTCCTTCCCGAACTTGTGCGTGTCGGAAATGGAAGAGGCCAATTCACCAATCTGCTTGATGGGATAATCACCCGCCATAACCGAGCCCCCTCAGGTTTGCTTTGATGGCCTGCTCCAGTTTCGCGGACTCGGCGAACTGAGCGTGCAGTTCGGCGACGAGGCGCGGCATCTTTTCCTCGAAGGGGTCGCCGTCGTCTTCGACTTCCTCGGCGCCGACGTAGCGGCCGGGCGTAAGGACGTGGCCGTGCGCGGCGATTTCGGCGGTGGTGGCGGATTTGCAGAAGCCGGCGATGTCGGCATACGGCGAGACAAGTTTCACCGCGACGCCTCTTTTCTCACCCTCTTTGATCAACTGCTTTGAATCGCGTTTCCAGAGCCGAAAGGTTCCTGCAATTTTCGCCAGATCACCGTCCGTCAATTCACGATGCACCCGGTCGATTAGCGTGCCCATCTTTCGCGCATCAATGAAAAGAGTTTCCCGACGCCTTAGGCGGACACAATCAGGCACATCGTTTTTGCTACCGTGCTCAATGGTCCGGGCGTCTTTGCTCTTCGTTAGAAACCAGAGGCAGACAGGAATCTGCGTGCTGTAAAAAAGTTGTCCCGGTA
This sequence comes from Verrucomicrobiota bacterium, assembly GCA_025350905.1. Lineage (GTDB taxonomy): Bacteria > Verrucomicrobiota > Verrucomicrobiia > Limisphaerales > JADLHS01 > JADLHS01. The sequence goes on along the minus strand of JANXWY010000240.1, from coordinate 13,486 downwards.
GCGCGACCATACAGTCCACGAGGTCGGCCTCAATCAGAGATTTACGAATCTCGCCTTCGCCGGACTGGTTGGAGGACATGCTACCATTGGCGAGGACGAAGCCGGCCATGCCGTGGGGCGCTAAGTGGTGGATGAGGTGCTGCACCCAGGCGAAGTTGGCATTCCCCTTCGGCGGGACGCCGAACTGCCAGCGCACGTCGTCGTCCTTGCGGAACCAGTCGGAGTCGTTGAAGGGCGGGTTGGCGAGGACGTAGTCGGCGCGGAGGTCGGGATGGAGGTCGCGGCGGAAGGTGTCGGCGTGCTCGGGGCCGAAGTCGGCCTCGATGCCGCGTAGGGCAAGGTTCATCACGGCGAGGCGGCGGGTGGTGGCGTTGCTCTCCTGGCCGTAGATGCTGATGTCACCGAGCTTGCCGCCGTGGGATTCGACGAATTTTTCCGACTGCACGAACATGCCGCCGGAGCCGCAGCAGGGATCGTAGATGCGGCCTTTGTAGGGGCCGAGCATCTCGACGAGGCAGCGCACGACGCAGGACGGGGTGTAGAACTGCCCGCCGTTCTTGCCCTCGGCGCTGGCGAAGCGGGTGAGGAAATACTCATAAACGCGGCCGAGCAGATCGACGGAGCGGTGGGTCTTTTCGCCCTCGCTGGCGGCGGTGAGTTCGATGGTGGCGATGACGTCGATGAGTTCGCCGAGACGCTGTTTGTCGAGGCCGGGGCGGGCGTAGTCCTTGGGGAGGACGCCTTTGAGGCGCGGGTTGTCGCGCTCGATGGCGACCATGGCGTCGTCGACGATTTTGCCGATGGTGGGCTGCTTGGCGCTGGCCTGGAGGTGTGACCAGCGGCCTTCCTTGGGCACCCAGAAAACATTTTCGGCTTTGTATTCGTCGGGATCTTCGGCGTTTGCGCCCTTGTAATCACCTTTGCCCGCGAGGAGTTTGGCGCGGTGTTCCTCGAAGGTGTCGGAGATGTATTTGAGGAAGATGAGGCCGAGGACTACGTGCTTATATTCCGCCGCGTCCATGTTGTTCCGCAGCTTGTCGGCCGTGAGCCAGAGCTTGGCTTCGAAGCCGAGGTGGGCGGAGGAGGCGGAAGATTTATTCTGAGTGTTTCCCTTTGCCATGCCGATTGGCGGGAATCGTAAGCTGCAGAAGAGTTTAGGCAATGCGAAATGGACCCCCCGCGCGAGGATCAAACGCGCGCTTCATGCAGAAACAATGAAGTCCATTCTCTAGCCTCGGCGCGATCGTCAGCCGTGCCCCCAATTAGTTCGACCTTGCCGCTGAGTTTTTTCACGAGGCGGGCCGAGCCAAAGGTGGCGATGAGTTCGCTGTCGTCGAGTTTAAGCCGTGCCAATAGATTCAATTTCATGATCACAGTCTGGCAGCGGGGGTAGGACAACGGCGGGGGTAGCTGGTGAAATTTCGCGATGTAAAATGAAGGTGGAGATGTGCGCACTTTGGCCGCGGATGATGATGGGTTGAAATTCGAATTACTGCTCCCGGAAACTGAAATGTCGGCGAAGAAAGTTCCGCAAAATGACACGATAGCTCGATTCCCTCGCGATGAACGGATTTGGAAAACACGGTGGGTTTGATTCTCACCGTTCGGATTTGCTGCACTGCACCAACCTCTTGAAAACACACGATTTTACCGTCAAAAAGCGCTAAATCTGGAATCGTTTATTCTCACTTTTATTCTCACTTTGGCATTTCTAAAAAATGAAAATCGCTCAAAACAATTGATTCTATTGGTCGAAAGTGAGATTGGAGCGGGTGAAGGGAATCGAACCCTCGTTTCGTTTCCGCAAGGCTGACACAAATAAAACCCTTTATTATCAGCATATTTGAACACCGTTGACATGGGTGGAATTTAGCACTATTTTAGCACTCTTATGGCAAGCGTTCATCAAAGACCCCGTTCACCTTACTGGCACGCCTCCTACCTGGGGCCGGATGGCCGGTGGATTCTCCGCAGCACCAAACAGGCAGAACGCCAATCCGCCTTGGCCGTGGCGATGGAATACGAGCGGGCTTGCAAGCTCGCCGGACGCGGGGAACTGGTGGAAGCCCAAGCCCGCGAAGTCTTGAAGGACATAATGAAGCGGGCGGACATGGGCGAAACCTTGCGAACCGTGTCCATCAAAGCGCATTTCGACACTTGGCTGGCGAACAAGTGTGAGTCGAAAGCTAACAGCACCGGGAAACGCTACGGCAAGGCCGTGGCAGACTTTCTGACGACGCTGGGCAATCGCGCCAGCAAAAATCTCACGAGCCTGTCTGCCGGCGACGTGGAACGCTTTTTGAGCTTCCGCCGGGCAAAACAACTCTCGCCCACGACGTTGAATCTGGACGTGAAGATCATCCGCACCGCCTTGAACGCGGCCCGCCGGCAAGGTTTGATTCCCACCAATCCCGCGGAAGCCGTGGAACTGCCGGAAATCGAAAGCGTGGAGCGCGGGACATTCAACCCGGCGGAAGTGAAGATGCTCGTGAACACGGCGGACGGGGAATGGAAGCTGTTAATCATGTTCGCCTATTTCACCGGGGCGCGGCTGGGGGATTGCTGCCGGATGCAATGGGATGGCGTGGACTTGGCGGAAGGGACGCTGACTTACACGCAAACCAAGACCGGCGCGAAAGTGACGGCGCCGCTGCACCGTGACTTGCTGGCGGCTTTGAACAAGCTGGCGGGCACCGACCAGCCGGAAATCTTCATCCTGCCCGGCATGGCGAACTTGCGCCCCGGCGGACGCCACGGCCTTTCCGAAACCTTTAAGCGCCTCATGCGGAAGGCGGGCTTGGATTTGCAGACGGTGAAGGGCGGGGGCCAGCGGATGTTTTCCCGCCGCACGTTCCACGCCTTGCGCCACAGCTTCACCTCCGCACTCGCCAACCGAAACGTGTCGTCGGAATTGCGGATGAAACTGACGGGCCACAAGACCGCCGCCATAAACCAAAAATACACGCATCACGAAATGGAAAACCTTCGCGCTGCCGTCAAAAAAATCCCGTCCCTTGGCTTGAAGTAAAAACGCCGGCGAACATAGTTGACACACGCAACAATCTGGACTTCTAATGCTTATGTGAGTGCAAGAGCAGGAAGATTGATATTTGTCACGGATGGAGTGGCACCCGGTTGCAGCATTCACGCTTCATTGTCTCGCGCAACACAGGACTACCAAAGCCGACCAGCAAACCAAAAGACATGAAAACAAAACCCATCCTCGCCGTCATCACAGTTGCGGCAACGCTTGCTTGGCAAGCCGGAGCGCAGATTTACGACACCAACAACAATTACGTTCAAATCTTCGCCGGCTCGGGCCAGGCAAGTTATCTGGAGGCGCAAGGAACTCTGGCCATGTTTAACACTCCATCCGCAGTGGTGGTCGACACGTCGAGCAACCTTTTTGTAATAGATAGCGGAAATGGCCGGATCAGAAAAATTGCGCCGGACGGAACTACTTCGGCTTTTATCGGTGGCGGGGCTGGGAGTCTGCCCGGTTACGGAACAAGTGTTTCGTTGGCTAGCTACAATTTTGGATCAATGGTGATAGACCACGCGAACATCATTTCGATTGCTTGCTCCGCGAATGTTGGCAACGGTTTGCTGCGGGTATACCCAAATGGCTATGCGGAGTTCCTGACTTTTACTGGCATGAGTTACTCCAGCGGCATTTGTGTGGATTCGGGAAACAACCTCTACTTTTCGACCGCAGGGGGAAACCAAATTTTTCGTCTGGCGGCAAATGGCACTTTGACCTTTGTGGCTGGGAATGGAAGTTCAGGCACAACTGATGGGAACGGGTTCTTTGCTTCGTTCAATAGGCCGACTGCCTTGGCGGTGGATGCGGCCAACAACGTTTACGTTTGGGATTCTGGCAGTCATCTAGTCCGACGCATAGACTCAAGCCAAAACGTCACTACGATTGCGGGAAGCAATGGCAGCAATTCGGACGTGGATGGGCAAGGGGCGGGCGCAGGATTCCATTTAATCTATGCGATGACCGTGGACAACACTGGCAACGTCATCATGGCGTGCGGTTCTTCAATTCGCAAAATGTCCGCTGCCACCAATGTCACGACCATCGCCGGAAGTTTTTCGCAAAACTCCTATGCGAACGGTTTGGGCTCGTTCGCGCGGTTCAATGGCGCAACTGGTGTATGGCTTTCGCAAGGAATGATGTTCGTTGCGGACTCAAATAATCAGCGCATCCGGCAAATCTCGTCTGACCCGCAACCGCAGGTTGTGGCTGACTCCAATCTTGGCATTCATAATTACGCCGGCATCACAATCACCGGGCTGGTGGGCCGGACGTATCAAATCCAAACCTCGCCTGACTCCACTAACTGGACGCTGCGGACAACCCTGCTACTCACAGCAAGCCCTTATCTCTGGTTCGACCTAAACCCAATCAACGGAAACAAATTCTATCGAGCGATTCTGTTGCCTTGATATGGGAAAGACGAAAGGAAGTTTTGAAAAGAAAGAACTCGCTGGCCTCTCGTCTTGGGTGAAGGCGTTGGCATTCAAGTATGGTAAGGAGGGAGCGAAAGCATTAGAGGCAGGAGTCTGGCCTATCGCGGAGACTTTCAAAGGTCGTGCTACTGGTATCAGTATAGAAAGCGCGACAAAACGACTAGTCAAACTTATGGAGGAGGCCGCACGAGGCAAAGACGGCACGAAGTTGCGCCTCCTTGCCTATGCGGTAGAGGCACGACGACTTTCAAACATCCACGATCCGCTTCGGGCGATGATTTTGTCAATGAAGGCCCCGGACCATCTCTACCCCGGTATGGTCTGCACGCCTTTGAATGCACCAAGAACGGCAGAAGCAATTCAGGATGCTCTACGTCACGTTTATACGCCCGACAGTCTGCCAACGTTGAAAAACATTCGAGAGGTTGCTGTTGAACTCGATGTGAAACTTCTCAAACGGAAACCCGGCGCACCACCGGGAATCGGGCGCAAAACACAGCACCGCGCAAAGCGGTAATTGCACACGATTAAATAGGCATGGTTCCTATTTGATCATTTCCTGTCGAGTCATCGTTTCCGTGCAAGTTAGGCAAAACGCCTGACACTGACAAACGGACAAAATGATGACGACAAATTCAAACGCTGACAGGGGCGGAGCACTCGCCCAGCAAAACACAAGACCCATACCAGCCAAGGCACGGGAACTTCTCCAAGATCAATCCAACGGCCTCCCCGTCTGGATCCGCTCACCCAAGCAGGGCGTCGAATATTACAGCGGATTCTCCCGCGCCAAACTTTACGAAGGCGCGGGCAAAGGCCACTTCCGAAGCGTGTCCATTCGCAGCCCTGGTCAGGTGAAGGGCACGAGGCTTTTCAACCTGCAATCAATTCTGGCCTTCATTGAGAAATGCGAACAGACCGCCGGCAAAGCGAACGTGGGCGAGACCATCAAGTTTGAACACGAAGGAACAGTGAAGGCATAAAAAATCCGCCGTGCTCCGTGGAAGGAAAAACGCGGCGGAAAACTAACTTTATGAAATCACTTTACCCTTGCCCTTTAGGGCAGTCAACTTTGGCCGACGCGAAGGCGCGGTTGAACATTCACACCCTTTGGATTCATTTCAACTATCCCGGCGAACCCAAGGCATCGTGCCGGTGCCCGTGGCGAGACGATAACAAGCCCAGCTTCAGCGTAAACGCGGACGGGACTTTGTGGAATGACTTCGCCACCGGTGAAGCCGGGGACGCGGTGGACTTTTTTCAACGGGCAACGGGCCTGACACAAAAAGACGCCTGCAAGAAATTCATTGAACTAGCCGGCGGAAACGTCTCGCCCTCGCCACGAGTGACCGGGTCACATCCCGGCCCGGCAGACCTGAGACCCAAGCCCACGTTTCCCAATTTCACCAAGGGAACTTCGGCGGACTTCAATCGCCTCGCCCAGCTTCGCAACATTGGGCGTGAAGGTTTGGAGTGGGCGAGTGAACGCGGCTTGCTCTGGTTCGCCACGCTGAAGGATCGCCACGCGTGGATCGTGACCGACATGGTGCGAGTGAACGCCCAAGCCCGCCGGATGGACGGGCAGGAATGGGAGCACATCGGCGCGAAGGCGTGGACGTTGCCCGGCTCGTGGGCATCGTGGCCCATCGGCATCACGGAAGCGCAATCCTTCACGGCAATCGTCTTGTGCGAAGGCGGGCCGGACTTTCTCGCCGCTCATTATCTCGCCTTGTGGGAACAGGCATCCCATCCCACAAAACGGGACATGCAATGCTCACCCGTGGCAATGCTGGGGGCCTCCCAGCGGATTCACCCGGACGCCTTGCCAATGCTCGCCGGCAAGCGGATTCGCATCTTCGGCCATGATGACGAAGCGGGCCGGGCAGGGGTGGAACGCTGGGGGCGGGAACTGGCAACCGTGGGCGCGGACGTGGACGCCTTCAGCTTCGCGGGCCTAGTGCAAACGGACGGCAAACCCGTCAAGGATTTGAACGATTCACTTTTGATGGACGCCGCGAGCTTCGCCCAAGCGGAAAGGATTCTGCCATGACTTCACCAAGCCGCATTTACAAGCCCGGCACCCCGGCGAATGGCATTGCACTGCCCGCCCACGGAACAACGCCCACGGGCACGGCTGGCAACGGCGCGGGGCATCCTGGCCTTGATGAAGGTGAAAAAAGGATTGTGCCCTTCCCGCTTGAACATCTTCCGCCGGCAGCGCGGGCAATGGCGGAAGCAATCGCGCGGACGGAACGGACGCCCGAAACTTTGGCTGGCTGTTGCGTCTTGGGCATCCTGTCCGCGTCCATCGGCGCGGGGCTACAAGTAAAGAGCGGCCCGGATCGTTTCACACGCGGGAATCTTTACATCCTGGCGAGCGCGGAATCCGGCAGTGGCAAAAGTGAAACCTTCCGGCACGCGGCAAAACCCTTCCATGACTTTGAGCGGGATATGGGGGAACGCTGGCGAACGGACACCGGCCCGAAGGTGGAAACGGAAGTGGCAATTCTGGAATCACGGATCAAGCAACTTTCCGGGCAAGCGGGCAAAGCGGCGGACGCCATCGAGCGGGAGGCGTTGCGCGGCGAACTTGAACAGGCGAAGGCGGCACTGGTGAAGGCAAAAGCAAATTGCATCGCCCCGGCCTTGTGTTGTGAAGATGTGACCACCGAACGGCTTGCGGTCTTGCTGGCGAATAATCAGGAACAACTTGCGAGCCTTTCCCCGGACGCGGGCAGCATCGTGAACAATCTTCTGGGGCGTTACTCCAAACTGGATCGCACGGATGAAGGCATTTACTTGAAAGCCTTCAGCGGCGATTACTGCCGGGTGGATCGTCAAGGGCGCGAACCCGTCTTGCTTCACAAGCCGTGCCTAGCGGCCTTGTGGCTTGTGCAACCGGACAAGATCGAAACTCTATTGGCGGAACGTAGCCTGACAGACGGTGGATTGATTCCACGCCTTTTGGTTTGCCACACCCGCGCCATGCCCCAGCGCATCGTGGACGGTGGGGAAGGCATCCCGACGGAAACGGCGAACGATTGGGCGATGCTCGTGGGCAAGCTGATTCGCGCCTTCCGCATGGCCGAACCCTTCGCGATAGAATCCATGCCCGAAGCCCGGCGAATGCTGGACGCCCATCACAATCAAATCGTGGATCGGCGGATCGGGGAATTGCGGGACGTGACGACCTACGCGGCCCGGTGGAACGAACAAGCTTGGCGGATCGCCGTCTGTCTTCATGCTGGCTTGCACGGTGAAATGGCGGGGGAACGGATGATGGACCTGGACACAGCGGCGAACGCAATCGCGCTGGCGGACTGGTTTGCCGATAAACAACTCCGCATCCTCGCCGGTGGACGTCACGCGGCTCGCCGGGCGAAGCGGGATGCAGTCCTGTCATTGCTGGCGGACACGCCCGAAGGCATCCGGGCGAGTGTTGTTTATCGGGCGCGGATCGTGGGCAGCGCGGATGAAGCGCACGCTTTGCTCGCCGAGATGGAAGCGGATGGCGAGTTGGTCGGCAAGGATTCCACGCCTGAAGGGGGCGGACACACCACGCGGACCTTCACGAAGGCGCGGAAGTGAAATTGAAATGCTCGCCTCAGAAGGACTGAAAACCGAAAATCATGGACAGAATAGTGGGTCGCGCGCGGGTGAAATTGAAAGACAGCTCCGTGCAACTCGCGCAACTCGTGCAGCTCGCCAATATTCGGGAGCGTGTTGCACGACTTGCACGACTTGCACGCCGACAGGAGGCAAACTGAACGACTTCAATCAGCATCGGGAGTGCAACGGGTATTAACGGAAAACGATTTGTTTTCAACGTATGATTGCAACGGAAAACCGATTGTAAACAGGGGGAGAGCTTTAAACAGGAAACGCGTAAATCGCTTCGACATAAATTACTAATGGGTAACACATAATATCCAAAAAATAAGTTCAATAATAAAGCTTTAAATTACCCACTAGGGGGGATCCGTGGCACGCACGGATTTAACGCAAATCACGCTGCGCGCAATGGCGCGATGGCAACCTATGCGACACCCAAAAAGAGGGTGCAATCGGAAAGAATTAAACCGGGCACTACTGGGGTCACCCGAGGCCGTTAATCACTGCCACCGGACTACCGCAAAACCCGCTACTTCTGACGCCAAAAAAAACGCACCTTGTCATGGCATTTGTGCAGTTCAATCGCGCTCAAGCATTCGTTTCGATACGTCACTGAAATGGCCGGAGGTTTTAGCACTAGGCTTTAGCACTGGGGCATTTTGGAAACCTTTAAAACTCATAGAACAATTGATTTTATTGGTTGAACGTGAGTTTGGAGCGGGTAGAGGGAATCGAACCCTCGTATGCAGCTTGGAAGGCTGCCGTTCTACCATTGAACTACACCCGCACCGGACGGGGCGAATCTTACCGCGCATCCTTGCCTTGTCAATTCGCCACCGTTACGCTCGCGGCCGATGAATTCGTTGCTCCTCACGGGCGGGCGAGTGATTGACCCCGCCAACCGCTTCGACGCCATTGCGGACCTCCTGATTCGCGACGGCAAGATCGCCGCGCTGGGCGCCGACGCCGCGCTCCAGGCGACTCCCGACATCGAACGCATGGACGTGCGCGGGCTCGTCGTTTGCCCCGGCCTGATTGATTTACACGTGCATCTGCGGGAACCGGGCCAGACCGCCAAGGAAACCATCGCCACCGGCACGCAGGCCGCCGCGCGCGGCGGGTTCACTTCGCTCGTCTGCATGCCGAACACTTCGCCCGCGATTGATAACGCCGGCACCGTGGCGCTGATTCACGACCGCGCAAAACGGGATGGAGTGGTGAACCTGTTTGTGGCCGGCGCCATCACCAAGAATATCGCCGGAGAAGAACTCGCGCCGATCGGTTCCCTCAAACGCGCGGGCGTCGTCGCCATCACCGACGACGGCCATTGCGTGCAGAACAACGAACTCATGCGGCGCGCGCTGGAATACGCCAAAATGTTCGACCTGCCGGTCATGGATCATTGCCAGGATTATTCGCTCGTGACTGAGGGCGTGATGCATGAGGGCCGCTGGAGCACATCCCTGGGCCTGCAAGGCTGGCCGGCGGCGGGCGAAGAAATGATCGTGGCGCGCAACATCCTGCTGGCCGAATTGACGGGGGCCCGCGTCCATTGCCAGCACTTAAGCGCGGCGGGCAGCGTGGAATTGCTGCGCGCGGCGAAAAAGCGCGGCGTGCCGATCTCCGGGGAGGCGTGCCCACATCACTTCACGCTGACGGATGCCGCGGTCGCGGGCAGCGACAAATTCTGGAGCACCGACGGCGCGGGGATTTCGGGTTTCGACCCGCTGGCTGGGGCGCCCGCGTGGCCGGCCTATGACACGAATTTCAAAATGAATCCGCCGCTCCGTTCCGCGCGCGACCGGGAGGCGATCCTCGCCGGCCTCGTGGACGGCACGATTGAAATCCTGTGCAGCGATCACGCCCCGCATTGTGATTTTGAGAAGGAAGTGGAATTCGACTATGCGCCCTTCGGCATCACGGGCCTGGAAACCGAACTGGCGCTTTCGCTCATGCAACTTTACCACTCGGGACGGCTCGCCCTCCCCGACCTCATCGCCAAATACACCGCCGCCCCGGCGCGGTTGTTAAATCTGGCGAAAGGAACTTTGAGCGTTGGCGCGGACGCGGACGTGACGGTGTTCGATCCGGATCACGAATGGGTTTTCGCGCGGAACGAAACGGCTAGCAAGTCCGCCAACAGCCCGTTCTATGGCTGGCCGCTCAAGGGCAAGGCGATCATTACCCTCGTGGGAGGGAAACCAGTCTGGCGGGAACAACTGGAGTCGGTCGCGCGCTGAATTTTCGGAGAACTCGGCGGCCTCCCTCCGCCGCTTTAGGTTCGCAGCGACGATTATTTTATTGCCGGCAGCTAGGCCAGGATGGCCTTCACCACCTGGCCATGTACGTCGGTGAGCCGGAAGCGCCGGCCTTGCGAGAGAAAATTCAGCCGCTCGTGATCCACGCCGAGCAGATGCAACAGCGTCGCCTGGAAATCGTGAACATGAACGCCATCCTTCGTCACGCTGTAGCCAAAGTCGTCGGTTTCGCCATGGACCAGCCCCCCCTTCACCCCGCCGCCCGCCAGCCACATGGAAAAACAGCGCGGATGATGATCGCGCCCGTAATTGTCGGCGGCCAGCTTGCCCTGCGAGTAACTCGTGCGCCCAAATTCGCCGCCCCAGATCACCAGCGTGTCGTCGAGCATCCCCCGTTGCTTTAAATCGGTGATGAGTGCGGCGCTGGCCTGGTCGGTCTCCTGGCACTGCACCGCGATCCCCTTCGGCAAACCGCCGTGTTGATCCCAGCCCTGATGATAAAGCTGGATGAATTTCACCCCGCGCTCGGCCAGCCGCCGCGCCAGCAGGCAATTCGCCGCGAACGTGCCCGGCTTGCGCGCATCCGGCCCGTACAGCTCCAGTGTCTCCGGCTTTTCGGCCGACAAATCCATCACGCCCGGCACGCTGCTTTGCATCCGATAGGCCATCTCGTATTGCGCGATGCGCGCATCCAGCTCAGTGTCCCCCAGTCTGTCCGCGGCGTGCGCGTGCAGTTCCGTCAACCGGTCGAGCATCAACCGCCGGTTTTCGGGCGCCACGCCGTCGAGGTTGTTGAGATACAACACGGGTTCGTTGCCGGAGCGAAATTGCACCCCCTGATGTTGCGACGGCAGAAAACCGCTGCCCCACAAGCGCGCGTACAGCGGTTGGTCCACTTTGCCCGGTGTGATCAGGACGACGAACGCCGGCAAATTTTCGTTGTCGCTGCCCAGGCCGTAATGCACCCACGAACCAATGCTGGGCCGCCCCGAAAGTTGCGAACCGGTTTGCAGAAACGTGATCGCCGGATCGTGATTGATCGCCTCGGTGTAGAGCGAGCGCACGACGCACAAATCATCCACGACCTTCGCTGTGTGCGGCAATAGTTCGCTCACCCACGTTCCGCTTTGGCCCTGCTGGGCGAACTTGCAGAATGCGCCCGCCAGGGGCAACGACGATTGATTTCCCGACATGCCGGTCAACCGCTGCCCCATGCGCACCGAATCCGGCAACTGCTCGCCGTGATGTTGATTGAGCAATGGCTTGTAATCGAACGTCTCCAGCTGCGACGGCCCGCCGGCCATGAACAGATAAATCACGCGCTTCGCCTTGGCCGGGAAATGCAGCTGCCCGCCGAGCATCCCGCGATCCGCCCCCGCCGTCGCCGCCGCAAACAAGTTGGCGGGCCTCACCAAATTTGCGAGTGCGAGCCCGCCCAGCCCCAGGCCGAAGCGGTTCAGAAATGCGCGGCGGGACAGGTCCGCGGCGGGCAGGGGTCCGGTACAAATTTGGTTGTTCATACAATTTTGGGCGTGGCTTTTTGCTCCAGCCGTTCTCCCTCACCCTGACCCTCTCCCGCTGGGAGAGGGGACAGCAAGCGGCGCTCGCTCCTATTTCTGATGCGGCTGAGCAATCTCAGGCAGCCGCGATGCAGAACGACTGGCGAACCCTTTTCCCCTTCTCGCAGAGGGATAATTCCCGGAGCGTTGCACGCGCCGTGCGCCTTTAAACCGTAGCGCAGACTGACAGTCTGCTGTTTCGCGGATTGGCAATCCGCAGCCGTGCGACAACTCTGCAACCAGCCGACTACCAGTCGGCGATACAGCAGGTTGCCAACCTGCGCTACTGCAGGGAGGTTCAGGGGCGAGGCCGGGGTGAGGGTGAAAGCGTCGAGCGATATTGGAATTTTTATCATCTCACCATGATAAACTCATCGAAGTTCATTATCGTACTGACGAGCATCGTCGTCGCGGCGAAATCCGCGTGCGGCAACGATTCGTCCCATTTCGACTCGCCGGTTGCCAGCAACTTGTCGGCGGCGCCGGATTCCTTCCCGTAGAAATTTCTTTGCTCCTCGAACAATTGCCGCAGCACGGCGATTTCCTTTGCATCCGGCGCCCGCCCCGTCAGCGCCCGGAAGGCTTCACGCGTCCGGGCGTCCACGTCATCCGGATATTCCTTCAACAACCGCTCGCCCAGCACCCGCGCGGCTTCCATGAATTGTGGGTCGTTCATCAGCACCAGCGCCTGCAACGGCGTCGTCGTGGTCTCCCGTTTAGCCGTGCAAACCTCGCGGGACAGGGCGTCAAACGTCAGCATCGCGGGCGGCGGCGCGGTGCGGCGCCAGAACGTGTACAGACTGCGCCGATATAATTTGTCGCCGTGATCCTGCGTGTAGGATTTGCCGGTGCCCGAGGCTTCCCAAAGCCCGGCGGGCTGATACGGCTTCACGCTCGGCCCGCCCACGGTGCGATTCAGCAAGCCGCTGGCGGCGAGCGCGCCATCGCGAATTTGCTCGGCGGGCAACCGCTGCTTCGGCCCGCGCGCCAGCAGGAGGTTGTCCGGATCCCGCGCGAGGACTTCCGGTGCGGCCTGCGACGATTGCCGATACGTGGCCGAACTCACAATGAGCTGGTGCAACGCTTTCACATCCCAGCCGCGGTCCATGAACCAGCCCGCGAGCCAGTCGAGCAATTCGGGATGTGTCGGCAATTTGCCCTGGCTGCCAAAATCGTCCAACGTCGCGACAAGGCCGCGCCCGAAGTGCATTTTCCAGATACGATTCACCGCGACGCGCGCCGTGAGCGGATTCTGGCGGTCAATCATCCACCGGGCGAGACCGAGCCGGTTGCGGGGCGCACTGGCCGGAAACACGCCGATGCTGGCGGGGGTGGTGCGCTCCACGGGATCGCCGGGCGCGTCGTACGCCCCGCGCTTCAGGACGAAGGTCGGGCGCGCCTGGGGCATTTCCTGCATCGTCATGATTTCGGGAACGTCGTTTATGAGCGCGTTCTCCTGCGCCCGCAGTTGCTGTAGTTCCGCCGATGCCGCGCGAGTGGGTTCGTACTCCCGGGCGAGGAAGTATGGAAATGAGCCTTCGAGGGGAGCGCCGGTCTCCGACCCGGCGGGTTGGTCACCAT
>JANXWY010000239.1 GCA_025350905.1 Verrucomicrobiota bacterium | reverse complement strand
AGTTTCCTCGCTGCCAACTCCTTCAGGTATGGCGCATAATCGAAATCCAGGTTCATCACCGCGCCGTAATGCTCGCCGGAGGTGACGAGCACGGTGGGTTGGCCGCGCCAGAGAAAATAATGCGGGTTGTCCGGGTGGAGCGAAAGCGGTCGGTCTTTTGCGGGGGTGGAAGTGGTTACGTAAAACAGCGCGAGCACGAAAACCGCAAGGGTTCTCAGCCAACCTTGGAACACTGAATTCTGGGTTGGGACGCCTGATGGCCGTTCCGATTTCGATGTGACCGGCTTCATGGTGGTGGCTGAGATTGGTTTTCCCATGGGGGTTGGATGCTGGGTGAGTTCAGGGTGTGCGTTGCGCGCAGCCGAAGCAATATTTCGGCGGACCCTCACGGGCCGGAAAGTCGAACACGAAAGAACCGTTGCGGCGCCAATGGGCCGAAGTTGGTCGCCTGCAACTCAAACGGCGCCAGCATCGGCCCGGTAAGATTGCTGGCCCCAGCGAGCGCCATCCACGATTGCCAATCGTCGGTGAATTCAACGGTGTAATTGACGTCGTTGGTGGCGTTCCAGCGCAGCACCGCGCCCGCCGGGCCTAACATCGGCGGTTTAAGCTGCGCCGGCTCACCGACCTTGATCGTCACGGAGAGTTCCTCGCCGAACCACCCGGTTCCGTCCAGTTTCATGCTCCAATGCGTGGTGAAAATGCCGGGCGTCTTCGGCGCGTGGAGCGTGATTGAGAATCGTTTTGGTCGGCCGCGAAAGATGCCGCCATACAGCGGGATTTCCTCCTCCGCGTCGTTGATCAGGCTGGCGTTGGTCGTGAAGGACGTCGAGTCGGTGTCTTTCTGGCCAAACTGGTAGCCCGCCAAACCGGTCCAACTCGCGTCGCCCGTGTTGCGGAGGATAACATCCACCGTGCGGGTTTCGTCGGGGGCCAGGTTGGTGGGGAAGTTGTGCCACAAAAACTTGGCCGCCTGCCAGGGCGTGTCATTGAAGCTGGCCGCCCCGCGAGCAGTGGTCCGGATATATTCAAAAGGATCGCCGCTGGCCGACCACACGTCGGTGTTGGCGTTGCCGCTGCCGGGTTTGACGTCGGGCGGAAGGTTGGTCACGGCGTACATGCCGCTGCCTTCGTCGTATTCGTTCCAGCTTTCGAGTTAGACCCGGCGGACGAGCGTGCGGTCAACTTGGTGCCAGGCATTGCTGTAAGGCAGACCGCCCGCGCGGGCGAGGAAGCTGCCCGGGTTGCGGATATTCTGGTCCCAATAGCCACCCTTGAGTTGCACCGAGCGGACGGTGTTGTAGGTGAACGCGTAGTAATACTGGGTGATTTCAAACTGCGGCACCTTCTCGTCCGCGAAGCTCAAGGTCGGAGGGTTCAAGGCCGTTGTCACCATGACGAAGCCATTCGTGAAATAGGGGTGCGCGGCGCCGAGCGCGGCGCTGAGGCGGTTGGACACGTCAGCGCGGGAAAGGGAAGTGAGGTTGGTGCAATTGAACTGCACGTGCCAGGTATCGAGGATGGGTTTGTTGGCTTGGCGGGCAAGGTAATCGTCGGCATAGGCGCCGGTACTCACGCCAAAATACTGGTGATAGAACCGGAGGTATTGTCCGACAAATTCATCCTTCCCTGCCGCCGTTGCGAGGTTCACCAGCGGCTGCTGATCCCAGGTGATCATCGGGTCGAGAAACGGCGCCACCTTGGGCGTGTCGTAGCCTTCCGCGCGGAGCTGGTTCAGCGCGATGAACAAATTGGTCCGCTGCGCCTCCGAGCTGGGAATCAGATGGACGTAGAGCACATCAATGTTTGCCGCCATCATCTGTTTGATCTGGCCCTGCCAAAACTCCGACGTGCCGGTCCAGTTGTTCCGCCCTTCGATGGGTCGCCACGGCCCGGTGAGTTGGCCCCCGTTCGCGGTGAACCAGTGAAACACGCTCGCCGCGACGTAATGGTTCGTGACGAAAAAGGTCGGTGCGGGTGTGAAGAGCGCCGGTGGGGATTGCGCGCCGGCAAGCTGGGGTAGCGCGGCCAGCAGAACCAACCAAGCCAGGCGGGCGCCGCGACGGCGAGGGGATGACCATTCCCCACCCAGAGTTCGGGGCCTCGCCACCGTCGCGATTGCGTTCATCGCCGGCAGCGTAAACCCCCGGCGCTGCCGCTGCCATTTGTTTCTCGGCCATGGCAAACTTTCCAACCCCGTTTTTCACCAGGCGTGATCAAAAGCGTGTGAGACCGGCCGGCTTTTCCCCAATTCCATTTCTGAGTTTTTGAGTTCCGGCTGCTTTTCTCCGTGTTCCCTCAGCCAAAAAAGCCAAAACTCAAAAACTCAGAAAACGAACAATGCCAGCTACACCCACTTTGAATCACATTCGTTTCCCCAGGCGACTTGAAGATTTGCTTTCAATTGGGTGCATTCTCTGCGTTCCTATGCCGCTAAATTTTTATGCTAAGAGCTGGAATCGTCGGTTTGCCCAACGTCGGCAAGTCCACTTTGTTTAACGCGGTCACCCGCACCCGTAAAGCGGAGGCGGCGAATTACCCGTTTTGCACGATCGACCCGAACGTCGGGATCGTCACCGTGCCGGACGCGCGGATGTACGAACTGCAAAAAATCGCCAAGACCACGGTCGTCATCCCGGCGGCCATCGAGTTCGTGGACATCGCCGGGCTGGTGAAAGGCGCGTCGCAAGGCGAAGGCCTGGGCAACAAGTTTCTCACCCACATCCGCGAGGTGGACGCCATTGTGCAGGTCGTGCGCTGTTTCGAGGACGCGGACATTCATCACGTCACCGGCACCGTGGATCCCGTGCGCGACATTGAAGTCATCAACACGGAACTCGTCCTCGCGGATCTCGAGACCGTCAAGAAGCGGCTGGATAAAGTCGCCAAAGACGCCAAGCGCGGCGACAAGGTGGCCCAGGCCGAGGAAGCGGTGCTCAAGAAACTCGAACCCGTGCTCGACACCGGCAAACCCGCACTCACCGTCAAGCTGACGCCCGAGGAGAAAGTCATTTCCAAGGCGTTCTTCCTGCTGACCGATAAGCCCACGATCTTCGCCTGCAACGTGAAGGAATCCGACCTCGCGACCGCGGCCAACAATCCGTTCGTCCTCAAAGTGAGTGAATACGTGAAGACGCACCTCGCGTGCGAAGCGGTGGTCATCAGCGCGCAGATCGAGAGCGATTTGATTGATCTCACGCCGGACGAAGCGCAGGCCTTCCTCAAGGAACTCGGCGTGGACGAAAGCGGCATCGGTGCATTGATTCGCGCGACGTATCACTTGCTCGGACTGCGGACCTACTTCACAGCGGGCGAGAAGGAAGTCCGTGCTTGGACCATTCACGCGGGCGATACCGCGCCGAAAGCCGCGGGCGTAATCCACTCCGATTTCGAGCGCGGCTTCATCAAGGCCGAGACGGTGGCCTACGGCGATTTGATCAAGTGCGGTTCGGTCGCCGCTGCGCGCGAGAAGGGCCTCTACCGCATGGAAGGCAAGGAATACGTCGTGAAGGACGGTGACGTGCTGCTGTTCAAATTCAACGTTTAAGATGACGACGGGGCTTAACCACATCGCGTCACGAACCCGGCCAGCGCGCTCCGGTTGCGAACGAACGCCCTCGTGGGCTGGGTCGTTGAGTTCGTTAGTTGGCTATGGCTACTGAAGGTCAGTCGGTACTAAGATTTGACAACATTCTCGTTTCCTCCAGAGGGATTTCGGAGGTTGATGCTAATCACGTCGTAATTCTAGTTCCATCGGGTGAGATTGAGCACATTACACTGAGATTTGGTAGAGCTGGTCACCGCCCGCTTTTGACCATCTGGATTGGCCTAGTCTTAACCTTAGTCGGTCTGCTCGGATTGTTTGAGTTTGTTGTTTCCCCGAAGGGATTTCGATATGAATTTGGGATGGTTGTTTTAGGTGTAATTGGTGGGTCGCTTATTTTTGATGCTGTTAAGCGAAGATATTTTTTCGAGGTTGGTAAGAAACAGGACTTTTCCCGACTGATATTTTCCAGGCACGCTCGGAAAGGAGAGATTCAAGATTTTTGTGTTCAGATCCGATCAGCTTACAAGTATGACATCACTGATGCCACCTAACCACAACGCACCGCGAACCCGGCCCTCGCGCTCCGGGTGCTAAGCCGCCAGCGTTTTCGTTTCCCCCTTGCGCCGGGCTGCTGAACTTGGGAAGTTGGGCAGCGTTACACCTTATGAAACCAAGCCACTTCCTTCCGCTCGCGCTTGTGCTGGTCGGCTGCAGCAGCACGGGCCCCCACCTCACCGCCCTGACTGCCGATCAAGCGCGGACGCTCGCCCGACAGTTAGCCAACGAGCAAGCCCGCGCCCTTTACGGCGCGCAGCCGTTCTGGGATGGCGGCCCAGCCCGCTTGGTTCAGGGCCGCTGGGTTTGGAGCGACCGACGAGGAAGTGGTCTGGGCGACTTGCAGGCGACGGTGAGCCTCACCGCCGATGGTGCGCCGCACGCGGTTGAAGTCATGCTTTTGGATTCTCGGATTATCTATTAGTTTGTGATCACGCCGCCCTACCGCCGCGGCGAACCCGGCCTGCCCGATCCGGTTGCCATACACGCATCGCGCGGGCCGCATCGCTGAGTTCGTCCGGTGGCAACTCTCGCCCATGAACACTCACACTCAAAACTCGAAAAAACCGGCTGTGATTCGTGCGATTGGGTCGATCCTATTCACGCTGGTTGTCTGGGTCTGGATGCTCACCCGATCAGCAGGCACATTTCACGACCAAGGCGGCATGGCCATCACCTTTCTCTACTTTCCAGCCACGTTTATCGTTTGGCTTTACTGCGGGTTGACGGCGGTTGTCTGCCTTCTTCGAAGCCCCGAGGCTGAAGGCATACCGGTCTGGCGCTTGCGTTTGATGGTAGTGGGCTTGATTGCGTTGGGTTTACTCTTGTCGTTTGGCACATTATGTATCGCATGAGAACGTGGCCTAGCCACATCGCGTCACGAACCCGGCCAGCTCGATCCGGGGTTACGCGCCGCGAACCCCAACTTCAACTTCACCGGCAAATGGGAGTGTGTAGTCCGGACATGTTCCACAAGTTTAACGTGTAATCCGGCGGGGTTTGCGGAACACTGGCGCGCGTGCTTGATCTCGAAACCGCCCTCGCCCGCATCCTCGCCGCGCTTCCGCCGCCAGCGAGCGAAGCCGTACCGCTGAGCGAAGCCGCCGATCGCGTGCTGGCCGAACCCGTATCCTCCCGCGCTGATCTCCCGCCCTTCGACAACTCCGCCATGGACGGGTACGCCGTGCGCGCGGCGGAGGTTGCCACTGCCACGTCCGCCACTCCAGTTCGCCTGCGCGTGCGAACGAAAATTCCCGCGGGCGAATATTTTGCGGACGAGCTGGCGCTCGGCGAGTGCGCGCGACTTTTCACGGGCTCTCCGGTGCCCCGCGGCGCGGATGCGGTCGTGATGCAGGAGGACACCCGGACGGATGTGGCGCATCCGGCCGACATTCTGATCTGCGATGCGGTGGCAAAGGGGGAATATGTCCGCCGCCAGGGCGAGGACGTTCAGCGCGGCGCGCTGCTCGCGGCGGAGGGTGTCGTGGTGAATCCAGGTATCATCAGTTTGCTGGCGGCCACGGGAATTGCGCAGGTGATCGTGGGGCGGCGACCAGTGGTCGGTTTGCTCGCCACCGGCTCGGAACTGCGGGAAGCCGGTCAACCGCTCGTGCCGGGTCAGATTTATGAGAGCAACCGGGCCATGCTCTCGCCGCTGGTGACCCGGGCCGGCGGCGTGCCGGTAGTTTTTCCGCTGGTGCCCGATACGTTGGCCGAAACCCGGTCGGCCTTGGAGCGAGCTTTTTCTGAAAGCGATCTGGTTATTACCTCCGGCGGAGTGTCGGTCGGGGAAATGGATTTTGTGAAGGCGGCGTTTGAAGCCCTCGGCGGGGAATTGCAATTCTGGAAAGTGGCCATGCGGCCGGGCAAACCGTTTGTGTTCGGTCGCCTCGGCGAAAAGTTTTTGTTCGGCCTGCCCGGTAATCCGGTGTCGGCGTTCGTCACGTTTTTGTTGTTGGTGCGGCCGGCGTTGCGGCGCTGGCAAGGGGAGCGCGAGGTGAGCCTGCCGACGCACCCCGGCGTGCTGGGCGAGCTGATTTCCAACACCGGCGACCGGCGACATTTCGTGCGGGTGCGGGTGGATCCGAGCGGAAATGTTTTTTCCGCTGGCCAGCAAGCCTCGCATGCGCTGGCTTCGCTCGCGGCGGCGAATGGATTAGTGGAGGCGCCGCCGGCGACGCGGCTCGCGGCAGGGGCGAAGGTGTCCGTTTTACGTTGGGCGTGAACGGCGCGGCGGATCAGAACTGCCGCTTCGGGAGGCTGAAGGACGTCATCGGTGGTTTGGATTGCGGGATGGTCGGCGGCGGAAGATTCAGACTGGGCGTGGGCGTCGCAAAGCTGGGCAAACTTTGCAGTTGGGCGGGAGCGCCCACCAAATCCGACCGACCGGAAAACGCATCGCGAGGATTCGCCGTTACGGCGGTTGATGACCAAGTCGGCAGCGGCGAGGTGGGGGCCGGGTGCACGGCGGTCGCGCCTCCTACCGGTAGGCTGGGGGAATAACGGTTTGCGCCGGGCACAGAGCTCTGCGTCTGCCCCCCAATCAACTGCATAAATACATCGAGCCGGGTTTCCTTGACGCCGGGGCTGTGCTCGGCCAGGTCGTTCGGACGTCCGTCCAACAGCTCGTCAAAGGATTTCGGAATGCTCAGCTCGGGGAAAAAACCACTGCTGGGCGCCGCATTTGTGGCGCGCCGAGTCAGCGCGCTCGCCGAGGGTTTAAGTTCGCCGCCGAACAACGGCTCGGGAAACGGCCGACCGGAACGGTCCTTGCCGTCGGCCTCATTTTGGTCGCCGGCTCGATCCGCTTTCGGGACTTGGTTGGTAACGCCCGCGCGCGCCCGGTCCAGCCGATCGTAGTAACGGTCGAGCGGAGTCTTTCGGTTCTTCTCTTTGGCATCCAGCAGATCCTCTGCGGGCTTGAACGGATCGTCGCTGTCTGGGTCGGAGTCGCCGCTGTCCGCCCCGGGGAACATGCGCTCGGCGCGCTTCTCCATGGTGTCCTTGGCGCGCCGATTGTTCCCGGCCGCCGGCGGTTCTGTCAGGCCGACCGGCGGACGGAAGGAAACATCGGGCCGCCCCGTATCGAAGATTTGAAACGACTTCTTCAATTCCAATTCCAGGTTCCTGAACGGCGAAGTTTTCGCGTCGAGCGACGGGACGTTTGAAGAGACCGTGGCCAACTTCGGATCGGAAGGAATAATCGGGGCCGTCGGCTGCGGGGCCGGTTCGGCCGCCGGGGCAACCGCCAACCCGACGAGGAGGAACATCGCCAGGCCGCCCGCGTAATTCCGAATGCGCAAATTCATAACTAACCGTTGGGCAGCCTAGCGCAATCACTGCGGCCCGTCAAAGCCTCCGTGGGCGACTTCCCGCAATTCTCCTCTTGCACCGGAGCGCGGCTGTGTCGTCCGCGACCAGCCGCAGCACCTTGAGAAACCCCAGCGGTTCTGGCCTATCGGCGCGCTGCGGCTGGTCTCTGACACAGCCGCGCCCCGCAAAATGGGAAATACTGAGGCAACCTAACGTCCCCCTCAATCCGCGCCTGCCAGCTCCATGTCGCGGGTGTAATAGAGAATCCGCCCGCAATTCGTGCAGCTGACCAGTTCCTGAGCGGCCTGGCACGCGACGAGGGTCTGCGCGGGCAGTTTCATATGGCACCCGCCACAAACGCCGTGCTGCACGCCCACCAATACATTCTCCCCCTTGCTCTTCACCAACCGTTCGTAACGCGCGCGCACGGTTTCCGCCACGGCGGACGCCAGCTCCGCGCGATTACCCTGCAATTCGGCGAGCTCCTTCTGCAAATTGGTTTCGCGGGCGCCGAGTTGGGCGATGTTATCATCCGCCAGTTTTTTCGCGTCATCGGCTTCCCGCTTGAAGCGGACGATCTCCTTCTGCGCCTGCTCGGCCTGCTCCATCAGCCCGATTTCCCGATCCTCGATTTTATTGATATCGGCCTTGCACGTCTCGATCTCGTGGGCCAGCGCGCGATACTCCTCGTTCTTGCGCGTCTGTAACTGCTGGTTGGCATACTTCGCGATCTGCTGCTGCTTGCCTTCCACCTCGAGTTCCAACTGTTTGCGGTCGGACTCAATCTGCTTGACGCGCTGCTTCCCGCGATCCAACTGGGCCTGGGCGGTGGCGAACTTGA
>JANXWY010000238.1 GCA_025350905.1 Verrucomicrobiota bacterium | reverse complement strand
CCGCGTTCGAGTTGAAGAAAGGCATGATCGTTCCGCAGTTCGGGATTCAACAGCTACGAAGCTCGGAGAACTGGCTCAAATCCACAGCATCAACTGCGACCATTCCAATTCTGGACTCGGGGATCGTGAACCGATTGTCGGTTGCGTTCCCACCGTGCGATGAACAGCAGGCCATTCTGTCGGCCATTGCCCTACAAACTCAGCCACTGGAAGCCGCCATCACCCGCCTTGAGCGAGAAATTGAGTTGCTGCGGGAATACCGGACTCGGCTGGTGGGGGACGTAGTGACGGGCAAGCTGGACGTGCGCCCCGCCGCCGCCAAACTGCCAGACCTCACCCCAACCACTGCCGAATCCGCAACCGAAGCGTCAGAAGAAACCGAAACAGAGGAGGCGGAAGCATGAGTGCCCCCGCAACTGGCAAAAACTGGCGAGACGGGCTGACCGAGGAGGAACAAGCGGATGTGTTCGAGGAGCTCTTCATGCACGAGGTCGAGTCATGGTTCACAGCCGACATCGCCTGCTGTGACAACTGCTACGACGACTTTGTCGCTGAGTGGCCTTACGCGTATAGCGCCGACGACGCACAATTTCAGTGCCAGTCCATAGACCTGCGTTGTTTTTATTCAGGTTCGCGGCTTAGCGAATCGTATACGGAAAAGGAGTTCAAAAAGCTGCTGCCAACCATCAAATGTCCCAATTGTGGGGAGTCGTTGACCCACAACATGTGGCCTTACAATCTGCCATTCATTCCGCCAAAAAATTACGGCGTCATCTTGGACGAACTGGCGCAGCGGGCTTCCGAGACACCATTCCTGCTCCTTGAATATCCGTTTTGCACGAAGGTCCGTGATGCGATTGCCGACGTAT
This sequence comes from Verrucomicrobiota bacterium, assembly GCA_025350905.1. GTDB lineage: Bacteria > Verrucomicrobiota > Verrucomicrobiia > Limisphaerales > JADLHS01 > JADLHS01. Next base: position 6,977 of record JANXWY010000238.1, on the reverse strand, counting down.
CGACCAAGTGCAGCCCATCGGTCTCGAATGACTTTCTCTTCCGAGGGCGGTCACTGACAGCGGGTGCCACTCCGAGCATTGGCGATTTTGATTTTCCTCCTGCGGAGTTTGTTGAGGAAGGGCGCTACAATCACGCTGGCGGTCCGGTGCTTTATCTGGCGAGTTCCGAGGAGGTCTGCAAAGCGGAGATGCGCAACGCCGCGAATCTTCACATCGCAAAATTCCGCTTCCCCGTGCCACTGAAGATTCTGGATTTGATGAGTCCTCATGAAGATGCCGGCGACCACGCGGATATTCTAAGTTTCATCGTGTTCTCGGCACTCCTCAGCGCCAAATCCCAGGACAAGGGGTTCAACAGACCGGAATATGTATTCTCCCGGTTCATAAAGGATTGCGCCAAGAGCCTCGGTTTCGATGCGATTCGTTACCCATCAACCCGAGTTGGCACGGCGCGTTTCAACCTCGTCGTGATCAACCGAGAGCTTACGCTCGCCAAACACGCCGCAGAGAGCAAAATCGTTTGTGTGTAGAGAACTATGACCACAACGCCCATCGGAAAACTCGAACGAGTATCGTTGCGCGCGGTCTGGGAACACGAGGCGCACAATTTCACGCAATGGCTGGAGAACAACATCAGCGTGTTGAACGATGCGCTCGAATTGAACTTGGTGAATGTTGACCGGGAGCAGGCGGCAGGGTCTTTCAGTATTGATTTGGTGGCGGAAGACGAAGGCGGCGGCACGGTGATCATCGAAAACCAACTCGAAAAAAGTAATCACGACCACCTCGGCAAACTGATCACCTACCTCACGGCCATGAGCGCCAAAGCCGCCGTTTGGATTGTCTCGGATCCGCGCCCCGAGCATGTCGCGGCCATTGCCTGGCTAAACGAATCCAGCAGCGCCGCGTTTTACATGGTCAAGGTGGAGGCCGTGAGGATTGGCGATTCGCCTCCGGCGCCCTTGTTCACCCTCATCGTCGGCCCGTCCGAAGAGTCCAAGGATGTCGGCCACGCGAAGAAAGAATTTGCCGAGCGTTACAGCATCCGTAAGCGTTGGTGGACACAATTGGTTGAGCGTTCGGCCAAAGTCAGCAAACTGCACGCGCACATCACGCCGGGCGAGTATTCCTGGATCGGCACAAGTTCCGGCATTCGCGGCCTGAATCTTAACTATGTCATCGCCCAGGACGGCTGCGGCGCGGAGTTGTACATTGATCGCGGCAAGGACGAAGAGGATGAAAATAAATCAATTTTCGACCAATTGTTCGCCCACAAGGCGGAAATCGAAGCTGCCTTCGGCGGCACGCTGAGTTGGGAACGGCTGGAAGGCAAACGCGCCTGCCGCATCAAGCATAATCAAAGCGGCGGGGGTTATCGTGCGTCCGAAGAACAGTGGCCCGGCTTGCAAGATGGCATCATCAAAGCAATGGACCGCTTGGAAAAGGCGCTGCGGCCGCATTTGAAACAGTTGAAGATCAATCAATAATGGAAATGTTCCCAAATTGGGAATTACAGGTTGACACTTTTCAATAAAATGGGAACTATATGCGTGTCATCGCTCGCAAGACTTTGAAAGATTACTGGGCGACGCATCCCGCCACGGAACAGGAGTTGAAAGCCTGGTTCGCGGAAGCCGAAAACGGCGACTGGAAGACCCCCGCCGACGTAAAAGCTAAATACGGGTCTGCCAGTATCCTCAAGGACGGGCGAGTGGTGTTCAACATCTGCGGCAACAACCACCGGCTGGTTGTGTGGATCAGCTATGCGTTCCACACCATCTACATCCGGTTCATTGGAACGCACAAAGAATATGACGCGATCAACGCGCAGACCGTCTAATGAAACCCAAGATCATCAAGACAGAGGCCGAACATGCGGAGGCAGTGGCTCGCATCGAGCGGATATTCGACGCCAAGCCGGGCACGCCGGAGGGCGACGAGCTCGAATTGCTGACCATGTTGGTCGAGCAGTTCGAGCGGGTGGCTTTTCCAATCACCCTCCCCGAGCCGCGGTCGGCGATCAAGTTTCGCATCGAACAACAGGGGCTAAGGAACAAGGATTTGATTCCCTTCATCGGTAGCCCCAGCAAGGTGTCGGAAGTATTGTCGGGCCAGCGTGGATTGAGCCTCACCATGATCCGCAACCTGGTTCAGGGTTTGGGGATTCCGGCAGAGGTCCTGATCGGCAAGCCCGGCGCGGAGCTCGACCCAAAAGACCCGGCGTTGCAAGGAGACTGCTTTCCGCTCGGCGTGATGCTGAAGCGCCGTTGGTTCGCAGGTTTCAGCGGAACTTTGGCAGAAGCAAAAGCGCAGTCGGCAGACTTACTCACGGCCTTCGCGTCGGCGCTTGGAAAGAAAGCACTTCAGCCGGTATTCAATCGTCAACACGTCCGCAGCAAGTGCAAGACAGATGTTTACGGCTTGGCGGCATGGAGAATCCGAGTTTCGTCGCTCGCGCTGCGCCAGTCGCTTCCGCCATATAAACCCGGCACCGTCACGCCAGATTTTGTCACGGAGCTGGTCCGGCTCAGCTACTTGGAGCGCGGCCCTAAGCTGGCCGAGGAGTTTCTTGCCAAGAGTGGGGTGCATCTCGTCGTTTCGGCACACTTGCCTAAGACGTACTTGGACGGTGCTGCGATACGACTACCGGACGGCTCCCCATTGGTCGCCCTGACGCTCCGCCACGACCGGCTCGATAACTTTTGGTTCACCTTGAGCCACGAGTTGGCCCACATCGCCCTACATTTAGATCGCGACGACATTGAGGCATTTTACGACGACCTCGATGATACCAGCCGGGACAAGTGCGAAACAGATGCGGATGATTTTGCGCAGGAAGCCCTGATTCCCGCCAAGGTCTGGAAAAAGTCCGGCCTGCAAAAACACGCGCCCGCCTCGGCGGTGTATAAATTGGCCAGCGAATTGCGGATTTGCCCGGCCATCGCAGCAGGTCGCGTCAGATTCGAGCGCGAGAATTACTTCTTGCTTAAGGATTTGGTCGGGAACAACAGGGTCCGCCGCCTATTCCCGGACTGGTCGAACTAACTCCGCACTGCCATGCCCCCCACTGACGTCAGCGAAAAAGGTTTGGAAACGCTGATCATAAGGCACATGACCGGCACGGACGGTCTTTCGCCCATGGCCGAGGGCACGATCGCGGAATCGCCCGACTCCCTCGCCGCCGCCAAGGCAGCCGGCTCGGGCTGGCTTGCCGGCAATCCCAAGGATTACGACCGCACTCACGCGCTCGACGTGCCGCAGCTGTTCTCCTTCCTCCACGCCACCCAGCCGGACGCGGTCACGAAACTCGGCATTGCCGATTACCGGGACGCGAAAGACATCAACCGGCAGAAGTTTCTCGCTCGGCTCTCCAACGAAATCGGCAAGCGCGGCATGATTGACGTGCTCCGCAAGGGCGTGGATCACGGCCCGCTGCATTTCGATCTGTTTTACGGCACGCCCTCGCCGGGCAACAAGAAGGCGGCAGCGCTCTATGCCAAAAACCGTTTCGGCGTCACGCGCCAGTTGTGTTACAGCTTGGACGAAACGCGCCGCGCGTTGGACTTGTGCCTTTTCATCAACGGCCTGCCCCTCTCAACGTTTGAACTCAAGAACAGCCTGACCAAGCAGACGGTCGAGGATGCCATCGAGCAATACCGCCGCGACCGCGACCCGCGCGAGAAACTGTTCGAGTTCGGGCGCTGCGTGGTGCATTTCGCCGTGGACGACGCGGAGGTGCGGATGTGTGCCGAGTTGCGCGGCAAAGGCTCATGGTTTCTGCCGTTCAATAAAGGTTGGAATGATGGCGCGGGTAATCCGCCCAACCCGGCCGGCCTGAAGACGGATTATCTTTGGAAGGAAGTCCTCACGCCCTGTGGCCTAACGAATATCCTCGAAAACTACGCGCAGATCATCGAGGAGAAGAACGCCAAGACCGGGCGGAAGCGGCGCAAGCAGGTGTTTCCGCGCTACCATCAGCTCGACGTGGTGCATGAGGTTCTGGCACATGTCTCCAAGCACGGCACGGGCGCGCGGTATCTCATCCAGCACTCGGCCGGCAGCGGCAAATCCAATTCCATCGCCTGGCTGGCGCACCAGCTCATCGCGCTAACGAAAGCTGAGAAGGAGATTTTTGACTCCGTCATCGTGGTGACGGATCGGCGTATCGTCGATGACCAGATTCAAAAGACGGTCAAGCAGTTCATGCAGGTCGGCGCGACCGTGGGTCACGCGGAACACTCCGGCGACCTGCGGAAGTTCGTCGAAGAGGGCAAGAAGATCATCATCAGCACGGTGCAAAAATTCCCTTTCATCCTCGACGAGCTGGCGAAAGAGGCGAAGGGGAAGACCTTCGCCATCATCATTGACGAGGCGCACAGCAGCCAGGGCGGCAAGACCTCGTCCGCCATGAGCGCGGCGCTCGCCGACCCCGAAGACACGGTAAATGATGCGTTGGAGAAACGGATGCAGGCGCGGAAGATGTTGACCAACGCCAGCTATTTCGCCTTCACCGCCACGCCCAAAAACAAAACGCTGGAGATGTTCGGCCAGCCGTTGCCGCCGGATGCCGAAGGCAAGGTCAAGCACCGGCCTTTCCACAGCTACACGATGAAGCAGGCCATCCAGGAGGGCTTCATCCTCGACGTGCTCAAGAGCTACACGCCCGTGGACAGCTATTACAAGCTGGTCAAGAAAATCGAGGGCGACCCGGAGTTCGACACCAAGCGGGCGCAGAAGAAACTCCGCAAGTATGTCGAGAGCCGTGACCACGCCATTCGCCTCAAGGCGGAAATCATGGTGGACCATTTTCACGAGCAGGTGATGGCGCTGAACAAGATCGGCGGCAAGGCACGCGCCATGGTCGTGTGCAACGGCATCGAGCGGGCCGTGCAGTATTTCCATGCGTTCCAGACGTATCTCGCCGAGCGCAAGAGTCCATATCAGGCCATCGTCGCCTTCTCCGGCGAGCACGAGTTCGGCGGGGCGAAAGTCAGTGAGTCATCGCTGAACGGATTCCCTACCGGCGACATCGCCGAGAAGATTCAGGAAGACCCGTATCGCTTTCTGATCTGCGCGGACAAGTTCCAGACCGGCTATGACGAACCCTTGCTCCACACGATGTATGTGGACAAACCACTCTCCGGCATTAAGGCCGTGCAAACGCTCTCGCGCCTCAATCGCGCCCACCCGGAGAAGCACGACGTGTTCGTCCTTGATTTCCAGAACAACACCGAGACGATCACACTCGCGTTTTCCGATTACTACCGCACGACCGTCCTCAGCGAGGAAGCCGACCCGAACAAGCTGCACGACCTCAAGACCGCGCTGGACAACGCGCAGGTTTATTCGCCCGAACAGGTGCAAACCCTGGTGGATTTATTCCTGTCCGGGGCGGCGCGGGACACGCTTGACCCCATCCTCGACCTCTGCGTGGCTGTTTACCTGCGTTTGGACGAGAACGGCCAGGTGGATTTCAAGGGGAAAACCAAGGGGTTTGCGCGGACCTACGATTTCCTCGCCTCGATCCTGCCCTATACCAACCGCGAGTGGGAAAAACTCTCCATCGTGCTCAATCTGCTCATTCCGAAACTTCCGGCGCCGCCGGACGAAGATTTGTCCAAAGGCATCCTTGAGGCCATCGACATGGACAGTTACCGCGTCGAGAAAAAAGCGGTCATGAAAATCGCCCTCGCCGATGACAACGCGGAGATTGGCCCAGTGCCGGTGGAAGGTGGCGGGCGCAAAGCTGAGCCCGAAATGGATCACTTAAGCAACATCCTCAAGGCGTTCAACGAACATTTCGGCACGCTGTTCGCCGACGCCGACCGCGTGGCCCGCCGCATCAAGGAAGACATTGCGCCCAAAGTTGCCGCCGACCAGTCGTATCGCAACGCGAAGCAGAACACCCCGAACGCCGCCCGCATCGAGCACGACAAAGCCCTCGCCAAAGTCATGCTGACGCTGCTGAAGGATGACACCCAGGTTTACAAGCAATTCGTCGAGAACGAATCCTTCCGCCGCTTCGTCACCGATATGGTGTTTACGCTCACCACTGACCTGGCCGCGTGACCACGTCAGATTACGAGCCAATTGCGCCAACGATTCGCGCGTGCGGTTCACTGCTTTGTCCGCTCAACTTTCATGGAAAAGTCCCTTCGTCAACCGAGATCCTATCAACGTGGGCTCGAAGGTGATTCCACTGTAGTCGCTCAGTGACGACAGCAGGACGACGAATTTGAGGACAACTCAATTTTGCAAATTGTTCCCTCCGCGCCTCCGAATCCCGCTCCCCTCACTTCCACCCAAACTTGGCGAGTCGGAGGCCCACAGCGGAAATACCCGCGAGCAACACCGCACCGTCAGTCGCACCCCAGGCGAGACGCTGACCGTCAGGGCTAAAGGCGAACGTGTCTCCAATGTGTTGGCCATCAAACCCCATGAGCATTGGTGGCTTGTCACCCTTCACTGATCGGAGATACCACTGCTCGCGTGTGTTGTTATGGGCCGCATAATTGCGTCCGGAAGGATCAATGGCAAAACACCATTCCGGTATGGCAAAGCTGAACGTGCCATCGGTGAGGCGGTAGAAATAGGTTGACGTGGTGTTGCCCATCCCAAATCCACACCATTTTTGATCGGCGCTCGTCACAAACCTATCCCACTGGGAGTCGCGGTGCTGATCAACCTGCCACTGCTGTTGGCCGCTTAGTCTGTCAAAGGCTCGCACTGAATTCAGCCGGGTGATCCGGTCTTTAGTGATCGCGACGAACTGCGCGGCCGGGATCGGAAATGACATGGAAATGATTTGATAACCAAAGTCCGTTTGCCGGTGCAGCGGTGAAGCCTCTGTCCCCATCGGCAGTTCGTAAAGAATCCAACTCCAAGAGTTGGGATTGTTCGGACTAACCTCCTTGCGCACCAGCAATAAACGATTCTGAGCATCAAACTGAACTTCGTCTGCATAACCCTGCGGCAAA
>JANXWY010000230.1 GCA_025350905.1 Verrucomicrobiota bacterium | reverse complement strand
GGTCATTTCCCTGGCCAAGTGCTCGCCTTGCGAACGAAACTGCTCCAGAAAGCGCCGGTCGCGTGGGTTCATGTTCAACGATTCAGCTCTCATTGAGAACTGAATATATTGTAACGTTACTATATTGTCAATATACTAGTTAAGTCATTCTGGGGCTTTTATACCACCCACCGTATATTCTCACATCACACGTCCCTCTGCTCGCTGCGGACAGATTGGGAATCTGCAACTCTTGCAGGTTGTCGTAATCGACAAAAACGGCCCGTTTCATTTTCTCACGACCCCTGCATTTGAATTCATTGCCACCAGCCCCGACAGCAGAGGCGGCAGCAGCAGGTCGTGCGTCCGGCGGAGGTTTTGGATTTGGCGTTGCATGCGGTCAGTATCACGTGTTGCATTTTACTCAGCATTGTCCAGCGGCGGTATCCAGAATTTCCAGCGCACGTCCTGCCGCAGGTTTTCGCCGCCCCAATCGCTCAGGTTGGACGGCGGATTGGCCAGAATGAAATCGGCTCTCCGGATCGGTGAAGTTATATTGCGCCTGCGCCTCGGGTTTGTCGTCGGGCGCTTGGGGTGCTTTGCCGCGCGGCTTTTCCCCGCCGTCGCGCTGCGCCTGGCGCGCGGCCACTTTGGCCTGATGTTCGGCTTGTTTGGCCACGGCCATTTCCTTGGCCTGCGCTTCAATGATCTGGCGCGCGTGTTTCAACGACTCGATTCGCTTCTCGCGCCGTGCCAGTTCCGCCGGGATGTCCAGCGGCTCTTTGGCCGCCTGCACATCGGCGGTTTCGGCGCGAGTTGTCAGTTCCGCCACTTCCAACTGGAAGCGGGTGATCAGTTCCCCGGCGCGTTGGTAGCTCACGGCGGCGTGCTTGCTGGCGTTGGCCTGAATCTTCGTGCCGTCCACGCTCACCACCCCGACGCGTGTGAGCCGGAGTTGATGCGCCAGTTGCAACACCGTGACGAAGGCCGCCTCAAACGCCGCCTGGTTGACCCGGCGAAAGGTGCAGATCGAATCGGGATCGTGATGAGGGTTGGCGCAGATGAAACGCACCGCCACATCGCTGTGCGTGGCGGCCTCGATGGTGCGCGAACCAAACCGTCCGGTGGTGTAACAATAGATCAACAGCGCCAGCATCAGCGTGGGCGGATACTGTTCGCTGCCCGTGCCACGGTAGTTCACCCGCAGAGGACCGGTGGGGATTTGCTCGACGGCGTCCAAGATGAAGTGAACCAGGTGAGCTTCGGGCAACCACTCGCGCAGATCACAGGGTAACAACATCGGCGTCTGCCGATCCAGATTCACAAAACGTGCCGCCATGCAGGGTTGGATCCTTCCCGCACACTTTTGTTCAATCTCTTTTCAATAATCTCCCGCCGCTAAGCCCGACAGGCTGCTAGGCGACCGCCGCGGCCCACCGCTCCCGAGTCAACGTGGGATCGTCGACCCGCATTTTGTGGGCGGCGACCACCGGCATGCGGGCGACCCCCAACAATATAAATACTGCCGCGCTCCAGCCTGCAAACTTGATTCGGTTGGCCGCCCAATTCAAGCGTAGTACAACTTTAAGGAGTGACGGGCTCCTCGATTTTGAACCCGTAAACTCGCGGAAACACGCTTGGTTGATTAGGGCGCGGCAGTGACGGTGACTCGACTGCTGCGGGTTACGCCCGGCAGGAAACCGAAACCACCGTTCATTTTCTGCAGGACGACTCCACTAAAGGGATGCACCACTCCGTTCCCCGGCTCAACCACCTGACCGGTGAAACTTCCGAGCAAGGGGGAAATCGTCAAGGTCAGCAAATTGGGACTTAGATTTACCACCTGACTGCCCGCATTCATGGTCACGGTATTCGTAATGTCGGTTGACAGATTTCCACCCGTGAAACTCACGAACGCGGTCGATAGGGCCAATGCTTTGCTGGTTCCAGTTGGCGCGACATAGAACGAACCCACGGCCTTGGTGTTGCTGGTGAAGCCCGCTGTGTACTGCGCGGTTGACGGATCGGCCGGCTTGACCCACACAAACTCGCCATTGAGGTCACTCGTGGCTTCGTTCGTAAATGTCATCCAGCTTATCACCGCGCCTTTGCCCGCGTACAAAGATACGTATAACGGCCACTCGCCCTCCGCCGTCAGCCAGGCGGCTTGCGAAAATGAGGTGCCGTCGGCCAGCGTCCCACTCAGCGTGCCGAAGCCGTCCGTCCCCACATGCAAAGTGCCGAAGCCATCACCTTCCGGCAGGCTCGGATCGCCGACCTGACCGGGGAAGACCATCGTGTAATCTCCGGCCTGGGGAGCGTTTCCTCCCGTCTGGTAAGCCGCCCGTCCACCCGAAAGTAGCGAAGTCCAACTGCCATCGGTAATGCGACCAAAAATTTGTCCAACTTCGCTGCCTTGGCCAAAGCGCAATTCCACGGTCAGCGAGGTGCCGTTCCAACGGGCCACCGTGTTGGTGGCCTTGGCGTCCAGCTTCAGTTGACCCGCCACCGTGTAACGGGTGAAGCCGATCTGCAACCAACCGGAGTAGTTGCCGCTGGTGTCGGTATAGATGTTGAAAGCACCGGCGCTGGATGCTCGGACTTCGTCCGCTTCGCTAAACAACCCGTTGTAAGTTCCCGCCATCGCCACATACGGACTGGCGAGGAAATTGGCCTGCAACCCCAGCCCCGCTGTCATGATGAACGTTAGCGTGGGCGACGTGGACTGGACCCCGCCGCTCCAGCCCGCGAACACATATCCCGCCGCCGGCTTCGCGGTCAACGTGTAACTCTGACCGACGACCAAGGATGCATTGCCCAAATCCGGCGTGATGGTACCGGAACCGGATTGGTTCAAGGAGAGTTGCGAGGTCTGCGCCAGCACCGTCAAAGATGCTGCGCTGCTCGTGACGCTACCAGCTGCGTTCGCTACCAAGCAACTGTAGTTCCCGGCTTGGCCCGTCGTTACTCCCGTTAAACTCAACATCGCACTCGTCGCCCCGCCAAGGTTCGCCCCGTTCAAGCGCCATTGATAACTCAGCGGCGCGGTCCCGCTCGCCACTACCGCAAAACTCACAGTCGCGCCCGCCGTAACACTTTGGCTCGCCGGTTGGGTCGTGAGGCTTGGGGCGACCGGCGGAGTGATCACGGTCAGGGTCGCGGTACTGCTCGTGACGCTGCCGGCTGCGTTCGCCACGAAGCAACTGTAGTTGCCAGCTTGGCCTGTCGTTACTCCCGTTAAACTCAACATCGCACTCGTCGCCCCGCCAAGGTTCGCCCCGTTCAAGCGCCATTGATAACTCAACGGCGCGGTCCCGCTCGCCACCACCGCAAAACTCACAGTCGCGCCCGCCGTAACACTTTGGCTCGCCGGTTGGGTCGTGAGGCTTGGGGCGACCGGCGGCGCGCTCACCGTCAGGGTCGTAGCACTGCTCGTGACGCTGCCGGCTGCGTTCGCCACGAAGCAACTGTAGTTGCCGGCTTGGGCCGTCGTTACGCCTGGCAAATCTATCGTCGCGTTTGTCGCTCCCCCTATATTCGCCCCGTTAAAGCGCCATTGATAACTCAGCGGCGCCGTCCCGCTCGCCACCACCGCAAAACTCACAGTCGCGCCCACCATCACGCTTTGGCTCACCGGTTGGGTCGTGATGCTTGGAGCGACCAGCGGCGCGCTCACCGTCAGGGTCGCAGCACTGCTCGTGACGCTGCCGGCTGCGTTCGCCACGAAGCAACTGTAGTTGCCGGCTTGGCCCGTCGTTACGCCTGGCAAATCTATCGTCGCGTTTGTCGCTCCCCCTATATTCGCTCCGTTAAAACGCCATTGATAGCTCAACGGCCCGGTCCCGCTCGCCACCACCGCAAAACTCACAGTCGCGCCCACCGTCACACTTTGGCTTGCAGGTTGGGTTGTGATGCTCGGAGCGACCAGCTGGGCGCCCACTGTCAAGGTCGCGGCACTGCTCGTGACGCTGCCGACAGCGTTCGTCACGACGCAACTGTACGAGCCGGCCTGACCTGTCGTTACTCCCGTCAAACTTAACGTCGCGCTTGTCGCTCCACCGAGATTCGCCCCGTTCAAACGCCATTGATAGCTCAACGGCGCGGTCCCGCTCGCCACCACCGCAAAACTCACAGTCGCGCCCACCATCACGCTTTGGTTCGCGGGTTGGGTTGTAATGCTCGGAGCGACCAGCGGCGCGCTCACCGTCAAGGTCGCGGTACTGCTCGTGACGCTCCCAGCAGCATTCGTGACCCGACAGCTGTAACTGCCGGCTTGGCTCGTTGTCACATTCGTAAAACTCAATGTGGCACTCGTCGCCCCGCCGAGGTTCGCCCCGTTCAAACGCCATTGATAACTCAACGGCGCGGTCCCGCCCGCTACCACCGTAAAACTCACAGTCGCACCCACCGGCACACTTTGGCTCGCGGGCTGAGTCGTGATTGCGGGCGCTTGAGTGGTCGCAGAAGTGGAAACCGTGTAGGTGGTTTCGTTGGAAAAACCGCTTTCTACATTCGTTGAATTGAGGGCAGTCGCGGCAAAAAAGTAGGTCGCACCCGCTACCAGACCAGTGAGCGTCGCGTTGGTAACATTACCAACAGTCGTGGAGTTCGTGTAGCTCAAGCTCGCGGCGCCGTAATAAATTCGATAACCCGTCACGCTGGCATCCGGACTGGCGTCCCATGCAAGCGTGACGCTGCCAGTGGCAAAAAGCGGGCTTTGGAATACCAACATGAGACAACTCAAAGCCAAGGCGGAGCGGACTTTGCTGCCCACATGACCCAACACTCCTTTGGTACACATCTGGAGCTGACGGACGCAGAATCGTTGCCAATCTGGTATTCCGCAGTCCGACTCCCTTTCAGCCCGTCGGATTCCGCAACCCGGAACCCCGCCGAACCCATTCATATGACTGCAGATCGAATGCTCGGTGACGGCTAAGATTTCCCCTGGCTTTTCGCGCGCGCGCCTAGACCCTAGCCTTCCCTGTTCAGAAACCACTCAAGCAAAGATCGCTTTTTCTAAAAAACCAGACGCAAGTTTGCCGCTCACCCGGGGATTTCCCTGCCCGGCACGATCCCTAACGGCGACAATACATCACTCTGCGTTGTTGGGCGGACTTCCCGGCAAACTGCTGGGACTCGCACTCAGTTGTCGCATTCCATCCCGCACATACAATAGTGACGAAATCCCCGTACAAACGGCAGCACCCAAGCTTAATCCAAAGGCCCAATACTCGCCGACACCCGTGTCCCACTTGAGCAGCAACCAAAGCACCGTCACCATTTGCAGGACCGTGGCTATTTTGCCAATGAAATGCGGCCGAATCTTAACTTTGCCCACCGTCAGCCGAATGACCACCAACCCAATCAGCACAATCAGATCCCGACCAATGATGGTGCCGGTCAGCCAGTACGGAATCTGACTCAGCATCGTGCCGTGATCGAAACTCAGTAATACCACACCCGAGACCAGCAACAATTTGTCAGCCAGCGGATCCAAAATCGTACCCAGCTCGCTCCACTGGTTGTAACGACGGGCGATGTAGCCATCCACGCCGTCGCAAATGGCCGCGACCGCGAAGGTCAACAGCGCCGCGACTCGATGTGCCTCGTACCCGGTCTTCACGTAGTACAACACTTCCACTACGAAGAATGGGACCAGTAACATCCGGAAAATGGTAATCTGATTAGCCGTCGTCATGTTGCTACACAGATAAAAGACCCAATCCGGGTGACAAGCGATAAGTTGGAAAAGGCAAAGGGGTCATTCGTGATCCGCAGCCAACCGTTGACTCAGGCAACGTCGGGTCGGCCAAAGCCATCTAGCACCGAGCGCCCCCCCCACCGTGGCACGGACGAAATCCACGGCCAGCCGAACAACAATGGACCGCGCATCGTCGGCGCGCGCCGCAACCAGGACTGTATGCCGATTCCCATCGTAGGTTGTTACCGTACCTGTGGGCTGGCGGCGAAGGCAAATCGGCAAAGCGCCACAACTCGCTCCAGGCAATGAGAAAGCCAGCACACCCGAGATGCACTCACCTTTCGAAGCCGCACCCAGACCGCAACGTATGCCGCCGTAAAATGCGAGTGAAGATCGAGCAAACCCGACACAGAATCAGGTGGTCCACCAGGCCATCTCTCAACCCGAATTCACGGCCGCGTGCCAAATTCGGCCCAACCACAAAGCCGGTCAGCCGCCGTGCGCCGTTAATCGCTCAAGACCATTCGCACCCAACTCTGATGGTCGAGGTACCACTGCACCGTCTCGCGGATTCCGCGCTCGAACGTATAGGCCGGCACCCAGCCGATTTCTCGCTGGAGCTTCGACGCATCAATCGCGTAACGGCGATCATGACCGGCGCGATCCTTCACGTGAGTGATAAGTTTCTGCGTCTGCCCGCCAAAGTGCGGGGCCAACTCGTCAATCAGATCACAGATTAATTTCACGATTTGGATATTTGTCCACTCATTGTGACCGCCAATGTTATAAGTCTCCGCCGTCTTTCCGCGGAGCAGCACTTGCCACAACGCCTCGGTGTGATCGCGGACATAAAGCCAATCGCGCACGTTCAAGCCATCGCCGTAGACCGGAATTGGGTTTCGCGCGAGCCCATTTTGGATGACCACGGGGATGAGTTTCTCGGGAAATTGATACGGGCCGTAATTATTGGAACAATTCGTGATAACCGTGTTCATCCCGTAAGTGTGATGATACGCCCGCACCAGCATGTCGCTCGCGGCCTTGCTCGCCGAGTATGGCGAGTTTGGCGCGTACGGGGTGGTTTCGGTAAAATAACCAGTCGCGCCAAGCGAACCATAAACCTCGTCGGTTGAGACATGAAGAAATCGCCGGTCCGCCAGCGCGCCGAGCCAGCCAGCCCGACAGACTTCGAGCAAGTTAAACGTGCCGACGATGTTTGTGTTGATGAAAGCAGCGGGCCCCGTGATGGAACGATCGACGTGCGACTCCGCCGCCAAGTGCATGACGTGGGTGATCCCGTGTTGTTCAACGACGCGCAGCACCGCAGGCTTATCGCACAAATCGACCTTTTCAAAAACGTATTTCGGATGCGTCGCCACCGCCTGAAGATTAGCCGGATGGCCTGCATAAGTCAGACAATCCAAATTGACGAGCCGCTCGACCAGTGGCTGGTCAATGATGTGCTGAATCAAATTCGATCCGATGAAGCCGGCGCCGCCCGTGATAAGTAGTTTCATGGCTGATCCAAAACTTGCCGGAGACTGACTTCCCAATCCGGAAGTTGCAGCCCAAGGGTTGCCTGCAGTTTGTCGCAGTTCAAAACCGAATACGCGGGACGTTTCGCCGGGGTCGGATACCCCGCCGTCGTAATGCCGACAACCTCGCGACATTTCCGATCCGCCGCCGGCATGAGCTCAATGATCCGCGACGCAAACCCATGCCAACTCGTGAAGCCGGCGGCAGCCAGGTGATACGTGCCATTGAAGGCCGACCGGTCGGTGCTTTGAGTGACCTGTTTGAGCGCCAGCGCCGTGGTTTCCGCGATCAGGCGCGACCAGGTCGGGCAGCCCATTTGATCCTGCACCACGCACAATTGCTCACGTTCACGGGCCAGACGTTGCATAGTCAGCAGGAAATTCTGTCCCCGCGCCCCGTAAACCCAGCACAACCGAAAGATCAAATGGTCAACTCCGGAAGCCATCACGCCCTGGTCGCCTGCGAGCTTTGATTCCCCGTACACCCCCAGCGGATTCGGTGTGTCCGTCTCGACGTAGGGCGTCTGCTTCGCGCCATTGAATATGTAATCGGTCGAGTAGTGTACCATCAGCGCGCCAGCCGCCTTGGCGGCTTCGGCCAGAACTCCAGGACCCGCCGCATTGACCTGGTGACAAAGCGCCGGCTGGGTTTCCGCCTTGTCCACCGCCGTGTAAGCCGCAGCGTTGACGACCACACTGGGCCTGATTTCAGCCACCAACCGCCGCAGTGCAGACGTGTCGGCAAGGTCAATCTCCGGATAATCCACGGCCACCACTTCGGCCATCGGCGCTAGCGTCCGGCGCAGTTCCCAGCCAACCTGACCGTTGTGCCCGATGAGCAGAATCTTCATAGTTTGCAGTCCCCGCCCTGCCTCGCTTTAAGCGAAAAGCCGATCCTTCGAAATCTCGTGCAAGCGCAATCCGCGCCCATCCTTCACCGATAACCGAGGCGACTCAATCGGCCAGTGAATCCCGATCTCCGGATCGTTCCACGCGAGGGTCACTTCATTTTGCGGCGCGTAGAGTTCCGTGCACTTGTAGGCAAACATCGCCGTTTCGCTCAAGACGGCGAACCCATGGGCAAATCCCGGCGGGATGAAAAACTGCCGCTGGTTCTCGGCGGAAAGCGTCAAGCCGTGCCAGCGCCCGAACGTTGGCGAACTCTGGCGGAGGTCCACCGCCACGTCGAACACCTCGCCGTGCAAAGCATAAACCAGCTTGCCCTGGCCAAAAGGATTCTGAAAATGCAATCCGCGCAAGATGCCGCGCCGCGAGAAGGACACGTTGTCCTGCACAAATTCGCTGGCGAGCCCGGCTTCGCGGTAGCGCTGGCGATTCCACGTTTCCATGAAGTAGCCGCGCGCGTCGCCGAACACCTGTGGTTCGATGATCAGCAAACCGGCAATTTCGCAGCGGCTTACGTTCATTCAGCGTCGATCACTTCAAACATTCTGCATTTCCAGCCGCCTGGCCTCGGCAATCACTTGCCTTTCCAGATAATCGCGATACTCGCATTTCGGCATCTTTGCGGCGAGCGCTTCGAGTTGGGGCAAATTGAGAAAACCGCTACGATAGGCGGCTTCTTCCGGACACCCGATCTTGACGCCCGCCCGTTTCTCAATGGTCTGCACGTACGCGCTGGCCTCGTGCAGGCTGCTGCTCGTGCCGGCGTCCAGCCATGCAAATCCACGCGTCAACCGCTGTACGCGCAGCTGGCCCCGTCGCAGATAGGAGACATTCAGATCCGTAATCTCCAGCTCTCCCCGCGCCGACGGCCGCTGGGCTTTAGCCAGCCCCACGACCTCGTTGTCATAAATATACAGTCCCGGAACCGCGTAATTACTCTTGGGTGATTTGGGCTTTTCTTCAATGGAAATCGCCTGGCCCAGCGCATCAAACTCCACCACGCCGTAACGCTCTGGATCGTTGACGTGATAGCCAAAAATTGTTGCGCCGCCATCGAATTCGGCAAACGCTTTGGTGAAGACGTCCCCGCCATAAAAGATATTGTCGCCCAGCACCAAAGCCACGTTGGCGCCGCCGATGAACGATTCCGCGATTAGAATGGCTTGCGCGATGCCCGCCGGCTTGGCTTGCTCGCGATAATCAATTCGCAATCCCAGGTGACTGCCATCCCCGAGCAATTGCTCAAAGCGCGGCAGGTCCTGGGGCGTGGAAATGAGACAAAATTCCCGGATGCCGCTTTCGATCAGGGTCGTCAGCGGATAATAAATCATCGGCTTGTCATAAACCGGTTGCAGTTGTTTGCTCGCGACCAGCGTCAACGGATACAGTCGCGATCCCGCACCGCCCGCCAGTATGATTCCTTTCATGTCAGTGTGTTTGAAAATGTGAGCGAGTAAAATGCAACCAAGCTGGCGCGAAGCAAGTCATTTACATTACTGCCCCGGTCCCGGTCGCTTCGCCGCTCGCCCCATTCACGCATCACCGCGCCTGCAACAGCACTTGAAATGCCCGCCCCAAGTGCTGCGGATGGATGAGTGTCTGAAATTCACGGCTTTGCTGCGGGGTCCAAGGGCCGTTGCGAAGCGGCGCCTCCCAAAATCTCCCGGCGAGACTCGTGAGAAACTGCGCCTGCGTCGCTAATTTTTCGGTGCCCAATCCAGCCGCCTCGCCCGCCTTGCGAAGTTGGGAAAAGTTCACATGCGCGGTGATGTCCTGTTCTCCGGGGAGCGCAAGTATATCAGTGCATAGACGATGCTTCCGATAGGCCCGTAACGTTCCCTGGGCGCGGTGCGGGGCGAAAAACTCTTCGTGCTCCAACCCGTAATCAAACGTCAACAATTTGCCCCGCTGCAAAATCCCGGCCGCTTGGCTCCACCATTGCTCCGCCAATGGGCAAATCTCCGTGGTGAAACCGTCGGGCAAAACCTCGAGCAACGCGGATGAAAACCCGCCTGGGATACCGGCCTTCAGGTCGGCCTCGGGCCGGCGCGCCCACGAGAAGCGTTCGTCCTGCCACGTAACTCCCCACTCAAACCACACGCCCCGACGGGCATCCCAGCCAAATCGGTGGCAGGGCATGGCGTCGAGTAGTTCATTTGCAAAGATCACACCAGTAATACCCGGTCGGGTCCGACTCAAGGCGGCCAGCGAATCTGCCCAGTGAACCTTCGAGGAAAACTCCTCCAGGCTTTCGCGCTGCCACTGCCGCCGACGTAGGGAGGGCTCAATAATCCAATACTCGACTTGCTCGTACAACTCGGGGCGCCGCCGCCGCAGCCAGGTGAGAATATCCAAAGGCAGTTGACCCTGGTGCGCGCCCGCCTCGATTATTTGATACTTAATACCTGCGCCCGATGGGATGCCGCGGGTCGAATCTTGGCCGGCACCCCGCTCCTTCGCGGTCCGCCCGCCGGCAAACTCCTGCATCCAATCGGCGATCTGGAACGCCAACAGTTCCCCAAAGGCTCGACCGACGCTGACACTGGTATAAAAGTCACCGCGCCGGCCAACGGTGTCATCATCCCTTTCATAGAATCCAGTATCGGGACAATACAAGGCCAATTCCAAGAAGCGCGCACAGGTAATCGTTCCGTGGATGGCAATTTCACCCCTGATTTTTTCGGAAAGTTTCTTCAAAGCGTGGCCGGTTGATTAAGTGGTGCGGGTTTAGCTTAGTGAAACCCGGATTGCAAAGAATTTATGGCAAAAATTGATTCCTTCTTCAATTTAATGTTTGAGCAGAAAGCCTCGGACGTGCATCTCTCGGCCGGTAACAATCCGATGTTGCGCATCAACGGCGAACTCCAGCGGGTGGAGCATCCCCCACTGGAAAACGATGCACTCAAGGCGATGCTGTACGAAATCGCGCCGGAATATAAGCTCAAGATTTTTGAAGAAACCGGGGATGTAGACTTCGGTTACGAAATCCCGAATATTTCCCGTTTCCGTGCAAATTTCTTCAACCAGAAAAATGGCATCGGCGCCGTCTTCCGGCAGATTCCCAGCAAGGTGCTCTCCTTCGAAGATTTTGAGAAATTTGATGCGCCCTTGCCCCCAGTCTTAAAAAAATTCGCCATGCTCCACAAAGGGCTGGTGATCGTCACGGGCCCGACCGGCTCGGGCAAATCGACCACGCTGGCGACGATGCTGGATTACGTGAACAAGAACCGGCGGGATCACATCATCACCATGGAAGACCCCATCGAGTTTGTCCATGAGAGCCGGAACTGCCTGGTCAACCAGCGGGAAGTGGGGATGCACACGAAAAGTTTCGCTTCCGGACTCAAGGGCGCGTTACGGGAAGATCCCGATGTGGTGATGATTGGGGAAATGCGCGATCTGGAAACCATTGAGATGGCGATTTTGGCGGCCAACACGGGCCATCTGGTTTTCGGCACCCTGCACACGCCCAGTGCCGCGAAAACCGTGGACCGGATCATCGACGTGTTTCCGTCGGATCAACAAAACAAGATCCGGACGACCTTATCCGAGTCGCTCAAAGGCATCGTGGCGCAAAATTTGTTCAAGCGCATCGACAAGAAGGGCCGCGTGGCCGCCTTGGAAATTCTGGTTTTCACCACGGCCATTGCGAATCTGGTGCGGGAAGGCAAAACGCACCAAATCCCGGGCATGATTCAAGTCGGGAAGCGCCTCGGCAACCAGCCGCTGGACGATGCCATCATGGAACATGTGCGCATGAAACGGATTTCCCCGGAGGAGGCGTACGACAAAGCGCTCGACAAACGCAAATTCCGATCGCTGCTCGCCCACCCGCCGGAAGAAGACGAGGCCTAAATTTATGATGCGACGCCCGGAACTAGACCATGTCCTAACCACGATGCTGGATTCGGAATCGGAGGTATCCGATCTGCTCTTCACCGTCAGCCGCCCCCTGCAAGTCGAGGCCTGCGGTGAGCTCAAACCCGTGGCGTTGGACCCACCGCTCGACCGCCTGACTCCCTACCAAAGCGAAGCCATTGCCTTGAATCTGGTCGGCGAGAACCAGTGGCATTTGCAGGATTTGATGCGCAAAGGCTCCTGCGATACCTCTTTCCAACTGGGTGAACGGGCCCGCTTTCGCGTCAATATTTTCTCACAACGCGGCCATTATTCCGTCGTTTGCCGGAAGCTCAACACCGTCATCCCGACGCTCGCCTCCTTGAAGTTTCCCGAGATTCTGCAACAGATTCCCCGCGAAAAAACCGGCCTGGTCCTTGTCACCGGTGCCACTGGCTCCGGTAAATCCACCACGTTGGCCGCCGTCCTCAACGAGATCAACCTCAGCAAGTCCGTTCACATCGTCACCCTCGAGGACCCGGTCGAGTTCGTCTATCCGAGTGTCCGCGCCACGTTTAATCAGCGCGAGCAAGGCACGGATTTTGATTGCTTTTCCAGCGGCCTGCGCGCGGCCTTGCGGCAGGCGCCCAAAGTCATTCTGGTTGGCGAAATGCGCGACCGCGAGACCGTGAGCATTGCCCTGAGCGCCGCCGAAACCGGTCACCTCGTCGTGAGCACGTTGCACACGATTGATGCGGGCCAGACCATCAATCGTATCCTGGGTATGTTCGAACCGGAGGAGCAGGAACAGATTCGCATGCGCCTCGCCGACTCGTTGCGGTGGGTGGTCAGCCAACGCCTCGTGCCCCGCATCGGCGGTGGCCGTCACGCCATGCTGGAAATCATGGGCTCCAACCTTCGCACCCAGGAAACGATTCGCCTCGGCGAAAGCGAGGGGAAAAGCTTTTACGAAATCATCGAGGCCAGTTACGCCTTCGGCTGGCGCACCTTTGATCAGGCGGCGCTGGAGGCGTTTGAACTCGGCCAGATCACCGAGGAAAACGCCTTGCTCTACTGCTCCAAGCGCGGCGCCGTGACGCGCGGCATGGACAACATGAAAAAGGCCCGCGGGGAAATCACCGCCACCGCCGGCTCCCTCCGGATGAAGGGGCTGATCACTCCCTTGGGCAGCGCCCGTCCGGTGCCCGCCGGCACCCTAAAAATCAAGTAAACTATGAACAATCAATTTGAATTTGTCAGCGCATCGGACAAACCCGCATTACTCGCGTTTTCGACCCCCGAATGGCTGGACGCTGTGAAACTTGCCTTGCAAGAACTGGGCTACAAAGTTCATACGGCCGCCACCCACAGTGATTTTCTCCTCCGCTTCAGCCAGGTACGCTATCAGGTCGTCATCATGGAGGAACGATTTGCAGCCAACAATTTGGAAGAAAATCTCGCGTTACATGCGCTGCAACAGATGCCCATGAACCAGCGCCGCCACGCCACCATCGTCTTGCTGGGGGAATCGTTCCAAACCTTCACCCCCTTGCAGGCCTTTCAACAAAGCGTTCACGCCGTGATCAACAGTTCGGAACTTTTTCTGATCAAACAACTCATCGAAAAATCGGTCACCGATAATCAAATGTTTTTGCACAGTTACACGGAAGTGCAATCCCGACTCTACGCGATGACCACTCGTTGAGGGCAACCGCCGGCGCCCCCATTCTTTCAACTTTGCCTCGGCTAGAGCACAAAGGGACGTGAGTTTTTTGTCGGCCCCGCTATCCTCCGGCCATGACTCGCCTCGATCAGGCCTTAGTGGAGCGCGGCATCTGTGAAAGCCGGGAAAAAGCCAAGCGAGCTATAATGGCTGGCCAGGCCTTGGTCAACGGTCAGCCCGCACGCAAACCCAGTGATTCCGTGCGGCCTGATGACCTCCTCAAACTTGCCACGCCCGAAAAATATGTCAGCCGCGGCGGCCATAAACTCGCCCACGCGCTCCAGCATTTCCAACTGGCGGTGACCGGGCAAACGGCGATTGATCTGGGCGCTTCCACCGGCGGTTTTACCGACTGCCTGTTACAATCGGGTGTCGCGCAGGTCTTCGCGGTGGACGTCGGCCACGGGCAATTGGCTTATAAACTCCGCCGAGACGGTCGCGTGATCGTCATGGAGCGGAGCAACGCCCGCCATCTTACGCCCGCGCATTTCCCCGCTCCGTTTTCGCCCGTGGACCTGATCGTGATTGATTGCGCTTTTATCTCCCTGCGCAAGATTCTGCCACCCGCCATTGCATTGTTACGCCCACTCGGTAGAATTGTCGCGTTGATCAAGCCGCAGTTCGAGGCGGGTCGGGCCGAGGCCGACCAGGGGGCGGGCGTCATCAAGGACGCGGCGATCCATGCCCGGGTGCTCCGCGAGTTGCAACTGTTTGTGGCCAACGAAACCACCCTGCGCTGGTGCGCAGTCACCGAGTCACCGCTGCTCGGTCCCGCCGGCAATAAGGAATTTCTGGTGTTGCTTGAAAAAAACGGCTGAGCAAATAAAACGGATTGGGTTGATCGGGAATTCCGAAAAGCCTTTGTGCTCCCGCGTCCTGAGCCGGGCGGCGAAATTGATCCGGGCCACCGGGCGCAAAGTATTTTGCGACCAAGCCACCGCCCAACTTGGCCAACTCGAGGTAACGGTTTGCGCCAGCGCCGCCCTCCTGGCGCGCCGGGTGGATTTGCTACTGGTGTTTGGTGGCGATGGCACCATGCTCCGCGCCGCGCATGACATTGCCGGCTCCCCCACGCCGATGCTCGGCATCAACATCGGCGGGCTCGGCTTTCTCACCGCGGTCCCGTCCGACGGATTGGACCGGGCGCTCCAGCTGCTTTGGCGCGGCGAATACAAATTTGAAAAGCGGGCCCTCATCGAAGCGACCAGCCAGCAGAACCCCCACCCGGTACGGCACGTCGCCCTAAATGATATTGTGATCGGACGCGGCGAAGTCTCCCGCCTGATTGAACTGGAAGTGTATGTAAATGGGGAACCCCTGACCCGCTATCGTGGCGACGGCTTGATCGTGAGTTCCCCCACAGGTTCTACGGCGTATTCTCTCGCGGCCGGCGGCGCGGTGGTTTTTCCGACCGCCGAGGTATTTGCGCTCACGCCGATTTGCCCGCACACCCTTTCCAACCGCTCACTCATCGTCCCCCTGAGTGCGACCATCTTCATCAAGCCGATCAGCCCAACGCCGCCGACGATCCTCAGCGCCGATGGTCAGGTGATCAGCGTACTCCCGCCCGGCGACACGGTCACCGTTCGCCGCAGCCGCCACAGCCTACGGCTCATGCAACTGGCGGACAGCTCGTTCTTCGAAGCCTTGCGGCGCAAACTCCAGTGGCGCGGTGCCTATAATTTATGAGTCCAGTCGCAAAATCCTTTCGCCCCCAAGCTGCGGGGGCTGCCGGCGGCGGACGCATCCGCGAGTGCCTCGGGCGCCTCGGACTCGCGCGTTGCCAATCACCAAATGATTCGCCTTGTTGACATTGCTGCCCGGGTCGGGGTTTCCGTAATGACCGTTTCCAAAGCCTTGCGCGATCAACCGGACGTGGCGGCGACGACCCGTGCCCGCATCAAGAAAGTCGCGGAGGAAATGGGATATGTGCCTGATTCCACCGCCTTGGGATTGCGATCCGGTACCACGAAGCTGTTCGGCCTGGTAATTCCCGCCACCACCAACCCGATCTTCGCGCGCCTCGTACTGGCGGTCGAAGAACGTGCGCACGACCTCGGCTACGACGTCCTGCTCATGCACACGCAGAACTTGATTGCGCGGGAGGAAGCCTGCCTGCGTCGCTTACTTTCGCGCCGCGTGGACGGCGTCTTTATCGCGCCGGTGTATCGCATGGAAAGTGATGCCCGGATTTACCGCGAATTGCAGGCCAGCAAGACACCGGTCGTCCTGCTCGGTTCGCCCGCCCCGTGTTGCAGCCAGTTTATGGGGGTGCAGGGCGATGACCTCGCCGCCAGCTTCGCCGCCACGCAACACCTTTTGCAATTGGGGCATCAACGCATCGCCTATTTTGCCGGCCCGCTGCCCGCCATGTGGGCCCAGGAACGCTTCGAAGGCTACCGCCGCGCGCACCGCGAGGTGGGCCGTGACGTGGATGACCGCCTCGTTTTTCACGCCGGCAGCACCATCGACGACGGGGTAAAGGCGGCGCTGCAGTTCGTCAATGAAAAGTGCGATGCCACCGCCGTCATGGCAGTGAACGATCTGGTGGCCGTGGGTTGCGCCAACCTGCTGATCCAGCAGGGCCTCCAGATTCCGCGGGACCTTTCGCTCGTTGGCTTCGGCAACATCCTCCTCGCGGAACATTTCCGCATCCCGCTCACGACGGTGCGCCAGCCCAAGTTCCGACTGGGCACCGCGGCGATGGACATGATGTTGCAGTTGATCCGCGGCGAGCGGGTTGAAAACCGCCGGCTCCCGGCCGAACTGCTGATTCGCGCCAGCACGGCGGCCCCGCGCTCCGCCTGATTTCGCCCAACGGACCCGGGTTCGAACCAGTTGATTGGTACTACCCCTGCTCAAGACTCAGCATGAAGAAGCTGTTTTTCGGTATCGGAGTCCTCACGGTGCTTTTCGGCCTGATCTGGGCCTCCAAAGCCTGGTCCACGCTGCGGGCCAATGCCCGGACCGCCCAGTTCAACGAGGACATCGAGAATCTTTTCGTCGGACTGCAAAAATACAAAGAGCGCGTCGGCGTCTATCCCGTGGGTGGCAACGCCCAAGTGGCGAAGGCATTGCAAGGGAACAACCCGAAAAATGTTATCATTCTGGTGGGTCGCAAGACCGAGCTGAATGAGAAGGGTGAATACGTTGATCCTTGGGGTACGCCCCTCCGCATCTATTTCTCCGACGTCGGGGTTTTGATCCGCTCCGCCGGACCGAACCGTCGGTTTGATGACAGCACTGTCCTGGAAGCGGACGACTTTTTTCGTTCCAACTAACCGAAGCGAAACTTCTCCATCTTCCCCGACGGCCGTTTTTCGGAGTTGAAGCGGTTGCATCGGATCGTCCTTAGTGTGGATGGACTTGCCTTGGCCCAACCGCGGGCGTTTTGTAAATAAAAGAGCTTTCGGGCGAGTAACGATCCCCTGCTATTGTTGCCGTTCTTCGCCGGGCGGCCATCGTAAGGCACTTAGCGCGGCGGGAAGCGAACCATCGTCACGTCGCCGGGACCGTGCGTTGGAGGATCAGCGCAAGCACAAAGAGCCCGCCGAAGATCAGGGCCCAGGCAGCGGTCAGTTGCGAAAGGGTGGCGGCGTCCACCAAGGCAATCCCCGCCAGCAAACCCGCTACGGTGCGGCCCACACTCTGAAGCGGGCGGTTCAGGATTCCGCGCAGACACCACAGCAGCCACCCGGCTAGCCCCAACGATGCGGCCCAGGCCAGCCCGCCGCGATGGGGATTCACCAATCCACTCGCGACGAGCGGCGCAATCAACAGCAAGATCGGCCACTGGCGCACCCTGCCCTGCCCCGTTTCGCCTCGCGCAAAATAGCTCAGCCCGGTCACGTAGGCCGCCAGCGCCAAGGCGTGCCAGAGCACGGCAACGTTTACCGACCGCTGCGTCGCGGCGGCGGCGACGAAATACAGGAGCAAACGGCACGCGGCCATGAGCAACGGGGCGAGCGTGGTGCGCTTGTGGATCGCATCATACGCCACGATGGTGACCCCGAGCAAAAGCGCGACCAGTGCGGCCCGTGAACCCAGCGGCAAAATTAACAGCCAGCCGGTCAGCAGCAAGCTCGACCCGAAAAGCCAGACTACGCGCACCGAAATCTTTCCGGCGGGAATGGGACGCTCGGACCGATGCTGCCGGTCAAACTCAACATCGAACGCGTCGTTGAGGAACATTCCGCCGGTGTAAAGCATCGTGGCCGCCACACCGAGCAAAATGAAATTCGCCGTCAGGTCGCCGCCGTTCAGTAACCAGGCCGCCAGACAATTCGACCAGACCGTAGGCAGGTTGGAGACCCGGCCCAACACGAGAAGCGAACGGAGGTGGACGCGGGACGGCATCGGGCGGGTGTCTAGGCTAGACCGTGTTCGGCCAGCCGTTGCCGGGTCCACTGGTACTCCGCCACGAGTTGATCCGTGACGTCGCGGGCGCGCAGGTGTTCCGGGAGCACCGCCCACGTGTAGGTCTCCATTTCCAGGTGCGCGCACAGCTGCGGCTGGGCCTGGAGCAACCGCAGCAGTCCCCGCACATGATCGGCCGTGGTGTCAAATTCCCCGCTCAACTCGCAATGCAACGGGACGTGAAAATGAACCCGCCATTCGTCGCCGAATGCGGGGTCGCCGAATGCGGGGTCGCCGACGAGCGGACTCGCCAGCGCCGGCGCCAGATCACGAAACCGCGTCAGCGACCCGTCCGCACGCCGCGTGATGACTTGGTGCAGGTAAACATCATCGGCGAACGCCGCGAGCTGTTGCCGCGCCTCGGGACCGGGCGTGAGCTTCAGCGCGTTGCTGAGATGGATTTTGCTGAGGCGGATTTCGTGCTGCTGAAATTGCGCGATTGCTACCGCCGGCTCCTCGAATTCGATGGCAAAATGGCAGGTATCATAATTCACCCCCAAGTGCTCGTTCAGGCGCCGGTCGCGGGGATGCTCGGCTCGCATTCGGTCAAAAAACGCCACCGTCTCCTGGGTGTTCTCAAACCAGCCCAATGGCTCCGGCTCCAGGCCGAGATGCAATCGCCGGCCCGTGCGCTCACTGGTCTTGGAAATGTGCTCGACACAACGCCACACGTTGTCCCGGATGGTGCGTTCCTGCTCCGGTGATCGAATGAATTCCTTGAACGAGCCGGGCAGCGTGCTCACGCTGCCCTCCACGCCGGACGGAACCAGTTGGGCGAGCAGATCGAACAGGCGGTTGGTGTACTCCAAGCGCAGCGGATCCGTCCAGTCGGGCCGGTACACTTGCTCCTTGACCCGCGTACCGTGAAACTGCCCAAAAGGGAATCCATTGATCGTAAAGACGTAGCTCTCGTGCTGATCAAGCCAGAGCCGAAACGCCAGCAACGTCTGCGGGTCCGTCAGTTCGCGCGCCGCCCGGTCGCTCAAGCGCAGACCAATGGCGTATGGCCCCGTGGGTTGAACCCGTTCCTTGACTCGCAAAGTGTAGCGATTCAGCGAATCAAACGTCGCCGCCCAATCTTCGCCGGGGTGAACGTTGGTGCAGTAGGCCAGGTGGAGTCCGTGCTGGAGAATCATGCGGACGCCATTGGCTCCTTCGGCAGCTTGAACTTCGAGCACTGACTTAGAAACCGCACGGGATTTTGGTAAATCAACCGGTCGATGGCTTCCGCCCCATGACCGCGCCGGCGCAATTCCAATGCGGCCAACGGAATCGCCAACGGCACACTCACGCCCCAATCGCACGCGCTGTTCATCCACAACCGCTCGCCACTGTACTGCTCGATCATATCCACGGCCCGGGCGGCGGTGCATTTGGTTTCCGGGTAGAGCGTCATGCCCCCCCAGAACCCGGCGTCTAAAACCATTTTCACCGTGTGTTCCTCCACGTGATCAATCAGGCAGCGCTCCGGTCGGATGCGGGCATCGGCGCGCAGCACGTCCAGGATCAGGCGCGTGCCCTTGAGTTTATCCTCGAGGTGCGGAGTGTGGACGAGAATGAGTTGCTGGTGCCGCGCCGCCAGGTCCACGTGCATTTCGAGCACCTGAAGTTCATTGCGCGAATTCTTGTTGAGCCCGATTTCCCCGATGCCCAGCACGTTCGGGCGTTCGAGGAACTGGGGAATGAGGGCGATCACTTCGCGCGCAAGGGCGACATCCTCCGACTCTTTCGGGTTGATGCACAGCCAGGAGAAATGCGGCAAGCCGAATTTTGCGGCACGTTGGGGCTCATGTTCGGTCAGCTGTCGAAAGTAATCATAAAACCCCGCCGCCGCGCTGCGATCAAACCCGGCCCAGAACGCCGGCTCGCAGACCGCCGCGCAGCCCGCCAGAGTCATCGCCCGGTAATCGTCGGTCACCCGGCTGACCATGTGGGCATGAGGCTCGATATAGCGCATCGGTGAGTTGAAAGTTAGCGGTTGAGAGTTGAGGCCCTGGGCGTTGGTTCAGGTTGCTCGTAGCGATCGCCGGAGGCCACTTAGCATTCGGCTTTGTTCTTCGGCTGCAGAATAAACTCGGGTGAACTCAGTTTCGTTTAGAAACCCCTGCCGGCGGGCAATGAAAGATTGGGAAACCACCTCAAACAATGAACCGGTGGCAATTTCCAGAAAGCGTGCGTAATCATCGTGCGAGAATCGCGATGTGCCCTCGGCGATATTCGAAGAAATTGAAACCGCCGCCCGGCGCATTTGACTGGTCAGGCCAAATCGTTCAGCGTCCAGAAACGCGCGAGTCGTTGAATAAACCAAGTCAGCAATATCAATCGCCTTCTGCCAAGTTTCGAGCTTTTCAAAATTAAACATGATGCTTTATCTGCTGGAACGGTTCACCTTGAACACTCCACTCTCAACTTTCAACTTTCAACTCTCTGCGCTCTCAACTCTTTCCCGGCCATGCCCCGCACGCCGCCTTGGTGGTCGCAGCCGGTATGGGTTCGGTGGTCGGATCGCTCAGGCTGGCCAGCACCCGCACCACCCGCGGTTCTTGGCTGCGCCCGAGTTGAGTTAAAGCCTGCGTGAAAGCGGTCAGGCGAAAATCCGACGCTCCTTCGGCGCGCTCAAGCCGGTCCAGAAAGGCCGCAACGTCAATAAGCTTGGCGCGCGCTTCCAGGTAGTAAAGATCCAGCAATTCCCGACGATTCATCGGAAGCCATCATTTCAATCTGCGCCCACAACTTCAAGGGAACAATTTTGGCAATTCCTGGCGGAGCGCAACAAATTCACACCGGCTTGCGCGGAACCTTTCACTGACCGCGGCTTTTACTCCTGGATGAAGTAGCTCAGATTTTCCAGTTCAATGGCCAGGTTCACGTTGTTGACCATGACCTCCTCCGGCACATGCAGCACGATCGGAGAAAAATTCAGAATCCCCATCACACCGCAAGCAATGAGCTGGTTGGCAGCAGCTTGGGCGGCCTCGGCCGGCACCGTAAGAATCGCCATGCGCACGCGATGCTCCCGAATGAACGCCGGCAATTGATCCAGGCCGGCGACGGCGACCTGGATCTTCTTGCCACGGGGCCGCTGCGGTTCCAGGTCGAAGGCCCCCACGATTTCAAAGCCTTCCTTCTCGAACCCACGATACGACAACAAGGCCAGCCCGAGATTGCCGACGCCCACCAAGATCACCGGCTGAAGGCGCGACGTGCCCAGTTCATCCGCGATCATCCGCGACAATTCCCCCACGTCGTAGCCCAAGCCCCGGGTCCCGAACGTGCCGAAATACGCCAGGTCCTTCCGCAATTGGGTGGACTTGACCCCCGCCGCCTTCGCCAGCGCCTCACTGGAAACCGTAACAATGCTGTTTTCGCGCAACCGGGCCAGACAGCGTAAGTAAATCGAAAGCCGGTAAATCGTCTTGCGGGGAATGACGGGGCGGCCTGGTTTTTTCACGTCCCGCAGAAATTAGCCAACCCATCGCCGCAGAGCAAGCACCCGGGCAGGCAATGCGCTTTGGTCAAACTTTGGAGCGACCACAGCAATGCGAGAGGCCATCGCCCACCTCTACCTCAAGCGATGCGGGCGAAATGACAATCTTCACCAGGGTAACGAGCCAACTCCAAGCGCCCGCCTCGCGGCCATTGGAGGGCGGCAGATGAACTCCGCCACCGGAGTTGGTCCACCATTGCCCTCAACCGGGTGCGAGGCAATGCGGTTACCTTTAGAACAAAGAGATACGAACGCATTAAACTTGTGTGCCGGCCATCCCTATTCTATTCCCGTATCTACATGCGGCGGCACTTATGAAGTTGCGCTGGAAAATCATTCTCGGGTTGATGGCGCTCGGGACACTGGGGGGTTTTACTTCTGTCGGGGCGGGGTCCGATCGAGCAAAAGGCTTTGGCCGAAACCCGGCGCGAGTTGCACCAACAAGGATTCAAAACCGAACTTGCCGAGTTTGACTTTTCAACGTCTGATGAAGTCCGCGTTCGTGTCACCGCGTTGACCAATGCCTCCACCTCCACCGCACCGCGGAATCAAGAAGACGCGGCCCGCCGCTCACTGGTGCAACAGGTCATGCCCGAACTCATGCAAACGATTGGGAGCGATTCCGCCATTCCGGTCTGGAAGCAGGAAACGTGGGCTGCCAACGAGGGCACGGCCACCTATCTCAGGCTGGCAGGACTTTCCAACGATCTTTGGCCCGCGTTGCGAGAAACCTTCAACAACGACCGGGCAGGACTGGACAAGGCCTGCCTGGCTGCGCTTTCGGGTCCGATCCGCTTCCACCTGAATGCGAGTCACGGCAGTGCCATGCTACTGCCGCATCTTGCGGCATTGAAGAACCTCACCCAAACCTTGGGAGGTCGGACGGTGCTGGAGTTACACGAAGGCAATCGCGACACAGCTTGGACAAACGTGCTCGCGGCCACGCGACTGGTCACGGCTTGGGAACCGGAGCCATCGGATATATCACACCTCGTTCGGAGTGCCTGCGCAACGCTGGTGTTCAACCTCACCTGGCAGACACTTCAAACCAATGGCTGGACGGATGAACAACTCGCCCGGCTTCAGCGTGAGTGGGAATCCGTGGATTTCTTCAAGGCACTCCCCGAAACCGCGGCCTTCGCCCGTGCGTGTGGGGCCGGGAGTTTTCAACGTGAACGAGAAGAACCCATGGACAGTTTCAGCCCGATGCTGAAGGATTTCTTCCACTCACCCAAGCAGGCCTGGGCCAATTTGAGTTACTGGTACCAGCGCGTTCGATACCGCCAGCATGGCAGCTACGAGGATGAGAAAGACATCTTGCTCTATTACCGCGACCGGGAACAGCAACTGAGGCAAACCGTGCAAGCTCACACATGGAGCGAGATGCGACAGCTTCCGGGAGTCACAAACAATCTTCCCTTCACTTCTAAGCATCATTATTCGCGAACAATTGCCCTGTTGAGCAACCGGCAGATGATGCTGGGCATCCAAAGCCAAGGCCAGGGCTTGCTCGGCCTGGCTGCTGAAGCCGAGGCACGCCGCCGCCTGATCATTACCGCCATCGCCCTGGAAAGATTTCACGGTCGGCACGACGCATATCCGAAATCACTGGAACCGCTTTCGCCCGATCTATTGAAGAGTCCACCCGTTGATTTCATGGATGGCCAACCTTTGCGCTATCGGCTCACGGCCGACGGACATTTTGTTCTCTACTCGGTCGGCTTGGACTGTGCTGATAATGGTGGCATGTTGCCGAGTTCGCGACGAGGCGGGCAGCCATCTCAAGCACCACCCGGTTTTGGCATTCGACCGGATACCGACCTGGTGTGGCCGCATCCGGCATCGGCTGAGGAGATACAGGCTCAAGCGGAGCAATCCAAACGCAAGGCGGCCGAAGCGGCGCGCGCGGCACAGGAACGAGAAGCCGCCCAGGAAGTACATGCAGAAGCTTTGCGGAAAACCACAGTCCAACTGCTCCTGACGGAAAAGACAATTCCAAGAGCCACCGAACCGACGTACGAGGGCAAACCCCTCAGCAAACTTCTCCAAAACAAGAAGGCGATCGCCAAAGCCACTTCGACGCTGGATGAGTTGCTCACGCTCAAGCAAATTACCACCGGCAAGGAGCCGGACATCGCCACCTTTGAAGTGCCGGTCAGTTACGATGTCGTTACCAATATTGGAGTCCTTGATTTGTTGTTGGACGCGGCGCCGGAAAATCATTCGTCAAATTCAGAATCTGACATTGGTGTAAACCCTCCGAGCGGAGAGGCTGAATTGCAGGCATGCTCCCGCGCCACCAATGGCAATTGCCTGCTGGTTTGGAACACGACTTATACCCCCCCCGGGCAACATGCCCTTCAGGCCCGATTACTCTGCACCGAGAGCCTGAACGATCGGAACTCGTTTGAAGTAAGAGGGCCGGTGACACCGTTCTATTCCAGCAATATTTGCCAGTTTTTCCCTGGAAACTCCATGTTCGATGAACGGGGCGCCACTCTCTATGCGAAGCTACCCGAGTCGAATGGGATTTATACCATCGAGCTGAAATCTCCAGCCGGCATTTTGATCAAGACGCTCAAAGGCACTACTTCTAACGGGGTAATCAACGTGGAATGGGATCTGAAAGACGAGAACGGCAAGGCCTACACGAACGATTCCATTACCAGCGTTTTCCACGTTACGTTGCCCGATTCGAAACGGTCACAAACGCAGAAGGGTCAGTAATTCCTGCTCAAAAGTGACTCGGTTTGCGCTGCAAAAATTTTCCGTGGCCGCGCTTGCCGACGAATTTGCCATCGCGCACCGCGACTTGGCCGCGCACGGTGACGAGGCTCGGACGGCCCTCGATTTTCCAACCTTCAAACGCGCTGTAGTCCACGTTCATGTGCTGGGTCTTCACGGAAATTTTTCCGCGATAATTTGGATCATACACCACGAGATCGGCGTCCGCGCCGGGTTGGATCGTGCCTTTACGCGGAAACAGATCAAACGTCTTCGCGACCTGCGTGCTGGCGACGTTCACTAAGGTGTGCAGGTCAATCTTTCCCTTCTTCACGCCGTAGGTGTAAAGCAGGTTGATGCGATCTTCCAGCGACGGAATGCCGTTCGGGATCTTCGTGAAATCAATTTTGCCCATCTGCTTCTGTTTCCGGAAGTCGAACGGCGCGTGGTCGGTGGCGACCGTTTGCACCAGCCCGTCACGCAGGCCGTTCCAAAGAATTTCCTGATTCCGCTGGTCGCGGAGGGGCGGCGACATGACGTATTTGGCGCCCTCGAATTGCGGCTTCTCCGCGTAGGTTTTATCAAGCGTTAAATACTGGATCAGCGTCTCGATGCTGACGCGAACGCCGCGTTGGCGGGCGGCCACGGCCTGGTTCAACGCCTCCTGGCAGCTCAAGTGGACGATGTAAATCGCGGCGCCGGTCAGTTCGGCAAAGGTCAGCAAGTGGTGCACTCCCTCCGCTTCGACGGCGGGCGGACGACTTTCATGATGTTGGCCGGGATCCGTTTTTCCGGCGACGAGCAATTCCTTGCACCGTTCGCTGACGAGCGTTTCGTTCTCGCAATGCGCGGCGACAATGACGCCGAGTTCCTTCGCCAGCTTCAGCGTGCGATAGAGTTCCGTATCGTCCACGCCGAACGCGCCCTGGTAGGCCAGGAAGATTTTGAACGAACTGATGCCGCGTTTCACGATTGTGCGCAGTTGTTTCTCGGTCTTCGCATCGAACCGGGTCACCCCCATGTGAAAGGAGAAATCGCACGCGGACTTTCCGACGGCCTGGCTCATCCACAGTTCAAAACTGGCGAGCGCATCATCCGACTTCGCCGGACAGCACATCTCGATGAGCGTAGTCGTGCCGCCGATCAGCGCGGCCTGGCTGCCGGTGACGTAATCGTCCTTCGAGAACGTGCCCATGAACGGTAGGTAGATGTGAACATGCGGATCAATGAAGCCGGGAAAGACAAATTTACCCTTTGCATCAACGACGTCCGCGCCTTTCGGCGGTGCGATTTTACGGTCAATGCGGGTGATGGTTTCGTTCTCGCAGAAGATGTCCGCTACGTAGCGTGAGTCCGCCGTGATAATTTCACCGTTCTTGATCAGTAGACTCATAACCAAACTCCAATCCTGTCAGCGCTTCCGCGTGCCTTAGCCCCCGGCTTCAGCCGGGTGCTTCGCGTCCAAAGATTTTTCGAACCGTTTCAACGGTTTATTTGGCGAGAACGAAGCCGTTGAAACGGCTAACGGGTCTTCGCGGTGGCCACCCCTGGCTGCAGCCAGGGGTTACTGAACTGATTTCTTCTCCGTATGCCAGATGTCGCCTTCGCCATAGCTGAACCAGCGGCTCGTCGTCACCTTCTGCTGGGTGAAAAATTGCACGCCTTCCTTGCCCTGCATGTGCAGGTCGCCGAAGAACGAGTCATTCCAGCCGTTGAACGGAAACCACGCCATCGAAGCCGGCACGCCGATGTTGATGCCGATCATGCCGCAGTTGACCCGGTGTTTGAACTCCCGCGCCGCCTTGCCGGAACGGGTAAAGATGGCCGCCCCGTTGCCGTAAAAAGAACTATTCGCCAGCGCGATGGCCGCATCCAAATCTTCCAGGTGCATCACGTTCAGCACCGGGCCGAAGATTTCCTCCCGCGCCACCGTCATCCCGGCTTGCACGTGATCGAGGAGGGTGGCGCCGACGTAAAACCCATTCGGCGCTTCGCTCACTTTGACCCCGCGACCATCGGCGGGAATTTTCGCGCCTTCCTGCACGCCCGCTTCGATCAATTCCAGCACCCGGTCCCGATGCTGGCGCGTGATCACCGCGCCCATGTCCGGTTGCACCGCGCGATCCGTCGGGCCGACTTTAATGCGCTTCGTGGCTTCGATCAGGGTCGGCAACACGGTTTTCTCCGCCCCCCCGACCACGACGGCGGTGGAACCGGCCATGCAGCGCTCCCCGGCGCAGCCAAACGCGGCTTCCATGACGCCGCGCGTGGAGTTCTCCACGTCGGCATCCGGCATCAGGATGACATAATTCTTCGCGCCGCCGTTGGACTGAACGCGTTTGCCGTGCTTCGTGCCGGTCTCGTAAATGTAACGTGCAATGGGCGTCGAGCCGACGAAGGAAATCGCCTTCACTTTCGGATGCGTCAGCAACGCGTCCACGACCACGCGTCCCCCATGAACGATGTTCAACACGCCTTTGGGCAGCCCGGCCTGTTCAAACAGCCGGGCGATCTTGATGGCGGTGAGCGGAACTTTCTCGCTCGGCTTGAGCACGAACGTGTTGCCGCAGGCGATGGCGATGGGATACATCCACAGCGGCACCATCGCCGGGAAATTGAAGGGCGTAATGCCCACGCACACGCCGAGCGGTTGGCGGATGGCTTCGCAATCAATGCCGCGCGCGAGGTTTTCCAGCACGTCGCCCATGAGTAGCGAAGGCACGCCGAGGGCGAACTCGACGACTTCCATTCCGCGTTTCACATCGCCGCGCGATTCCACAAGCGTTTTGCCGTGCTCCCACGTGTTGCTGCGGACCAGGTCTTCAAAATGATCCTCCATCAACTGCTTGAAGCGGCCGAGGACGCGCGCCCGTTCGACGGCCGGCGTTTCCATCCACGCCGGGAACGCGGCGTGCGCGGCTTCGACGGCGGCGTTCACCTCGGCGGTCGTGCCCACGGGAGATTCGGCAATGACGTCGCCCGTCGACGGATTATGGACGGGGGTGGTGGCGTGCCGGGAGGGCAGCCATTCGCCACCGATGAAAAAGGGACAGGGTTCGAGGGTCATAAATAAAAAGTTCCAACGTGCATGCGCCGTGCTCTCGAGACCAGCCAAGTGCCAAACCTCAAAGCTTGTGGGCCCGAGCGATCGGAGCTGGGCCGGTGATGCCGGGAGCTACTCGGGTGCTCGGGGTTTGGGGCTTCGGGTTTCATTTCAGTTCGCCAACGCGCTGGATTGCTTCACAAATTCTTCCCCGCTCCACTCATCGTCGCTCTGGACAAC
Organism: Verrucomicrobiota bacterium; assembly: GCA_025350905.1. GTDB lineage: Bacteria > Verrucomicrobiota > Verrucomicrobiia > Limisphaerales > JADLHS01 > JADLHS01. Next base: position 7,847 of record JANXWY010000230.1, on the reverse strand, counting down.
CTTCGCGGACGTCGTGGCTTTTTGCGCCACTTTGCGTTCGGTCTGGCGCTTCACGAGATCGGCGTGCGTGGTGAAATAATCCAGGCTCTTGCCTTTGAAATCAGCGAGCGTCTCGAACTGGTGTTTCGCCATGAACGCGAGCAATTCGTCACACATGGGCTTCACCATTTCGTAGCCGAACTTCATCACGCCAGTACAGACCTGCACCGTGTCGCCACCGAGCAGGATAAATTGCGCGGCGTCGGCGCCGCTCTCGACGCCCCCGATCGCGGACAACGAACGGCCGGGAAATTCCCTGCGGATCAGCGTGGCGATTTCCATGACCATCCGCAGCGCAATCGGACGCACGGCTTTCGAGGAGTAGCCGCCGGGCGTGCTGTAACCTTCCACCGTTGGTTCGGGGCGCAACGTGTCGAGATTCACGCCCATGACACAACGCAGCGTGTTGATGGCGCTGATGCCGGTCGCCCCCGCCTTGAGCGCGGCGCGGCTCGGGTCTTCGATGTGCGTGATGTTCGGCGTCATCTTGGCCCAGAACGGTTTTTTCGCAGCGTTTTTCACCCAGCCGCAAACTTCCTCCAAAATCTCCGGGTTCTCCCCCATTGCCGCACCCATCTGGCGTTCGGGCAAGCCATGCGGGCAGGAAAAGTTGAGTTCAAAGGCATCCACGCCGCACGCCTGGCAGCGTTCGATGATTTCGACCCAAGCGTCCCGGCGATATTCCTCCATGACCGAGGCGATGAGGATGCGGTCCGGGAACCGGTCTTTGCACTGTTTGAATTCCTCCTCCCAGATTTTAAACGGACGGTCGCTGATCAACTCGATATTTTCCCAGCCGATGACTTCCCCGTTCGTCGCGAGCAGTTTGGCGTAGCGCGGGGTGACGTTGATGACTTTGGTGGCGTCGAGGCTCACGGTCTTGGCGATCACCGCACCCCAGCCGGCCTGGAACGCCTGGCCAATAACGTTGCGATTGGTTCCCGGAGGGCCAGAGGCAATCACAAAAGGATTCGGGAGCCGGAGGCCGTCAACGGTCGTGGCGAGTGTGGCGATGGGATTGCCTTTCCATTTTTCGTTTGCCCGCGCAGCATACGGGCTTGGTCCGCGGATTTGCCACAAGAAAATACCAACCCCATGAGCAGTCTGTTAAATCCCCAACGCACCATCGCGGAGCTCAAAGCACTCCGCGCTCTCACCAGCGACGCGCACGGCGCGCAACGGGTTGCGTTCACGCCGACATGGATGAAGGCCCGCCAGTGGCTGCGCCAAAAACTCGAAACGCTTCCGGTCGAAACGCACGTCGACGCCGCGGGGAATCTTTGGAGCACGCTTAACGGCGATTCTGAAAAGTGTTTATTGATTGGCGGCCACCTGGATTCCGTGCCGAACGGCGGCTGGCTCGACGGCTGCCTGAACATTTTGGCAGGCCTGGAAATTCTCCGACGCCTCAACGCGCAATATCAGGGCCGCCCGCCCGTGACGGTGCGCCTCGTGGATTGGGCGGATGAAGAAGGCGCGCGCTTCGGCAAAAGTTTATTCGGCTCGTCCGCCTGCGCCGGCCAGCTCAATCTGAACGAAGCTCGCGGCCTGAAGGATAAGGACGGCATCCGCCTGCCCGACGCGCTCAAAGCCGTGGGGATCGATTTTGAACGCGTGCCGGACAGCAGCTTGGAACTCAAGAACGCTGCCGCCTATTTGGAATTGCACATCGAGCAAGGCCCGGTGTTGCTCGACCTCGGGCTGCCGCTCGGCGCGGTGCTCGGCACCTTCGGAGTGGAACGGCATGCGATCACGTTTCACGGCCAGGCGGCCCACTCTGGCAGCACGCCGATGAATCGCCGTCAGGACGCTTTCCTCGCCGCTGCAAAAATGGCTCCGGAAATTTATCGCATCGCCGAGCGCAGCTCCGGTGGCGTTTGCACCATCGGCGACTGCACGACCAAACCCGGCATTGTCACCAGCGTCGTCGCGGCCTGCCGCCTTACGCTAGATCAACGCCATCTCGATGCCGCCGCACTCGCGCAGATGCTGCAGCAGGCAAAAGCCGCCAGCGAACACTTCGCCCACGAAGGCAATGTGAAGGTTTCGTGGCAGCGCCTCTGGCAAATTGCGCCGCGCCCGTTCCACGCCGAACTGATTGCGCTTTGCGACGGAGTCATCCGCGAAACCTGCGGCACCTCCCATCAGCTCTCGAGCGGTCCGTTGCACGACGCCGCCGCAGTGGCGGCCGCCGGGGTGCCGACGGTCATGATGTTTGTGCAAAGCCTGCACGGCATCAGCCACAATCCGCTCGAAGATACACGGGAAGCGCACCTGGAACTTAGTGTCACCGCGTTCGACCTGCTGGCGGAAAAGGCGATGAACTGGATTCAGAACAAATCTTAACCACGAAATACTGCGACCACCCCAGAGTGGATTCGCCAGCGGGCAGGCGAAATTGTGCTGAACCCCCTGAACTGGAATTCAGATTCGAGGCACAAAGGGCCGCAAAAGCAATTGTCTCGAACTTACTTTGTCCAAAGCCGGAATGATTCAACCAGCAATCGATGAATGTTATCTGTCGTATTTTCATCGTGGTCATTGGTTTTGTAGTGCAATACCTCTGAATCCTCGCGTACTGCAAAGATTGGCCAGGGCGAGGCGCGGCCTTTAAGTACAACTGCGGCAAAGCGAATCGGACGGAAAAAGGCAGAGGAATGAACGGCAAGGGAATGGAACACAGTGCGCCAGCCTTCATTCCGCTGCCGTCCATTCCTTTGCCTTCGGCTTTGGAAGCGTAGGATTGCGACTTTGTCGCGCTGGGCTTCTTGTGCCTCTTGGTGGCGATTTCAACTGCCGGATTTAGATTGAAACCACGCCAGCTGGGAGGCGATGCATGCCTCCCGGCTGATTTCGTGCGTCGTGTGGGTGGCGCGGTTCAACGGGACGATTCCGATCCGGCTGGGCGGCGATTGTGACGACAGCGCGGACGACTCAGTTTCCCTTCACGCGAATGAATCCGCCACTCCCGGACAGTGGTACGCTCGCGTTTTGAACGCTCGTGGTGAGCACGCCGCTCCACGAACCCGCGCGGAGCTCAGCAGCACGTTCCACCACGAACGGCGGCGCCCCGCCCTGCCAACTCAGATTCGCATTGCCACTCGCGGAAGCGATGCTGAGCGTGATCGCCGGCGATACGGTGATCACCACGGCATCGTACGCCACCGCGTGAACGCCGTCGTCGGCGCTCAACCTCAACGTGTAAACCCCCGGCGCGTTGTAGTTCGCCATGGTGTTTGTTTGGGTGGGATTGGCGAAGCTGACGTTGGTCGGACCGGAGTATAGCTGCCACTGGTTCGTGGTGGGAAACGTGTTAGTGAAACTGACGTAGCCTTGCAACTGCACGGCAACGCCGAGGATTGCGCTTTGATCCGGCCCGGCATTCGCGGTCGGTGCGCCCGGCGAGCGCGGCCCGGCATTCGGCCCGGTGGTCTGGATGACTTCAAAGTTGGTGATGCCAATGCTGGAAAGATGATCAAAACAGCCCGCCGGCCACCGATCGTCCGGAGTAACTGAAATCGAAAAGAAATTCCCGTTGTCCGCGACCAGCGCGCCATATTTCTTCAACGCCAGTAACACCGCCCACTCCTGTTGGGTCCAGTTCACCGGGATGGCAAACGCGGATTTGAGCCGCAGCCGCTGGCCCATGGCCGGCAGGTCGACACTCGTGTTAGCGGCTGCCGAAGCGTAATGTGTGGCCGGGTAAATGTAATTATTGTAGCGCGAGCGCTTCACCACGATGCGGCAGGCGTGCTCTACCTTGCCGCGCTCACACTCGTCAAAGCGCGGCAGCGCCGGAAACATCGGCAAACCCGCGGCGTCAGCCGAAGTCCAACCGTCGGGTCGCAGCCCGTTTGAATTCAGATTGAATTTCGCTCCGTTGGATGCTTCCCAAGCGCTGCCGACCAGTTTCGCCTGCCACATTTCCCAGATAAAACCGTTGCCCGGCTGAACCAGGATGGCGTGCCGGTCGCCCCCAGCGCCGTTCACGTCTGCTTGCCATTGCGGCAAGGTCAGCCCGCCGGTCTCGGATGGCCATGTCTCGATCGGCATATTGGGTGGGATCGGATAAAGCCCATTGGGAAACACGCCTCCGTCGAGATCGGATTCATCCGGGTAATCGATGAAAGTGATCGGCGTGGTGATCTGGGTATCCGGCACGAGCACAAAGTTCATCTCCTTGAACACGCGCAACGTTCTGCGCGACGCCAGCAGATCGGCGTTGATTTGTGCGATCATCGCGTCGGAATTCGCCAACACCGGCCGCCGCGAGACATCTTCATTCCACGGGTTCGTGACCGGAAAGATTTGCATGGCCGAAAGCACGACGTCCGCACTCGCGGTGTTGAACAGGAATGCATTCGTAACGACCGGCAGCGCGCCCAGAAGCCGCCCCTCGTGATTGATCCGTTCGGCCCGGACGGGCAGAAGTGAAATTAGCAGGACCAGGGCGATCAAAGGTCGTTTCATGCGAAGTCAAAAAAACGCTCTTTGCAAAAGGGCAGATGCGACGCCAGCCCACCCTCCGTCGAATGGACGCTTGAAGCGGCGCGACTGTCCGCGATTTCGCGTCGGTTTAGCCGTTTGACTTCGTTTTGATGATCTTCGCGTCCTCGCCACTTGCTCCGCGCGCAAGGAGAAAAAGACAGGTGAACAGACTCGTGACAGAAATGAAGGCCCCGAGTTGGAAGGCCCGATCCTGATAAACCAGCGTGACTTCGTGGCGGCCGGCGGGAACCTCCAGCGCTTGAAAAGCATGGTTCGCCCGCCATAGCGTCGCCGGGTGGCCGTCCACCGACGCGCGCCAGTTGTGGTAGAACGATTGGGCGATCACTACCATCGCCGGCGTGGCCGCTTCCACCGCAAACCGGACACGCTGGGCTGCCCAGTCCGAGGAAATTATTCGCGCGACAGCGGCGTTGGTGGTGATCACTTCCCGCCGTGCAGTCGCCGGCAAATAAACTTCCTGGCGCGGCGCAAAATCATCCCGAGCCAGAGCTTGCAAGGTTTCCGTTTTGCCGGCAAATCTCGGTCGCTGCCCGGCGGTTACCGTAGGCATGAAGTTGGGCCGTGATTGCCAGGCAAACAAATTATCAGGCGTCGTCACTTGAGCCACGCCAAGAAAATCGGCCAGCGGTTCCACCAGCAGGTTGGTGCCACTGTTGAGAATTGAAATAATCTCCGCATGCTCCTTGAGGGGGAGGGAGCAGAAGCCGTCGACCTTGGGAATGCCTTCCGGCAGATTGTTGTTTTGGAACAGCGAGCCCCGGATACCGACGCAATAGGAAACCAGATTCGACGTGCCGGCCCGGGTGAGCAAAGCCCCCGCCTGTTGGCTTACCAAGGCGCGCGCCTCACCCAGGCGGGGGCGAAACGACATATTAAATTCCAACGGGCCGAAGGCCCGGGTAGTCACCGTGGGATGAAGCCGCATGCCGGCGGTGGTGAGATCCAAGCCGACCAACGCCACCGCCGCCCCGGCCAGCCACCCGCGCGCGCGCATCGTGCGCACACGCAACAGCGCACAAACGACGGCAACAAACCCCGCCAGAAACACCATGCGACTCAAAGCGCTTTGCCAGGTCGCCGGCCAGCTCTCCTCTTCCTTGGGAAAAGCGCTTGCGGCCCACAGCGTTCCCCCCGCAACCAGCAGCATCAACGCGCCCAGCAGCAGCAGCGCGCGTTGACCGCGCTGAGAACTCTCGGGGGCCGCCGATTGCAGACCGTTGAATCCATACGCGGCCAGCAACGGAACGGCGAAGACAGGTAGCGCCACAAACTTAATTGGATACCGCCCGAAGCTGATCAGGGGGAAAACGCTTTTCAGCCAAGCGTAAACGAAGCCAGCGTTCCCGAGCGCCAGCACCAAACCCACGAGCGTGGCTCCGCCGAGCAACCAAGGTCTTAGGCGGCGTTCCCGCCCCATCCCGACCAGCGCCAAGCCGAGCACGCCCACGCCGAGATAATAGGATTTGGTCCAATACTGGCCGTGCAAATGATAAGTGCCCAGGACGGATTGCGAGGCATGAAATTGTGGGACGACGAAATTTGCAAGCCCCCACACAGGTAGCGGCCACACGTCGGCCCCCGCGTAGGACGAGTCGCGTTCGGAGTGGATCAGCAGATCCAGGAAGGGCAAAATTTGCACGGCCGCCAGCCCCGCGACCAGCGCTACCATTATCGCAAACCGGCGCAAGCTTGGCGCAAAGGGAATGCGCTTGGCGCGCACTTCACCCAGCCACAAGCTCGCCAGCAGCAGCCAGGTGAAGATTATTATTTCCGGCGCCCCGGAGAGCATTTGCATCGCCCCGGTCAACGCGGTCAACCCCAGCCACCGACCGCCGCCCCGTTGCCAGGCGCGCTCGACGCACAGCATCACCAGCGGCTGCCAGCTCAACGCCGCCAGATTGCTCGTCCACAGCACACAATTCAGCATCAAACCGTTCAGGGCAAAGGCGAGTCCCGCGATGGTCGCGGCCAGTTGATTTTGGGTCCAGCGCCGGGCCAGCAAAAACATGCCCACGCCCGCCAACACCAGGTGACCGAGGCAGAAAATATTGAGGGACCAGGGCAACGGCAACAGCATGTAGATCAGGGACAGTGGATAACACACCGACGTATTCCATTGGGCCAGGAACGGCACGCCACAATTGTTGAGCGGATTCCACAACGGCACTTCACCGTGCCAGAAACTTGTGTGCGTGAAATGCGCGACCGGATAAGTGAACAGGCCGAAGTCTTGGTAAAAAAATGTGTGACTGCCAAGCAACACTCCCGGATAAAGGGCGCACAGGAGCAGGCTAATGCCGAGTGTCAACCGGCCCGGCGTAAATGCGGTCCGGCAACTCGGGTCAGGTTCGGGGCGAGCTGGCGGGTCGTTGTCTTTCGTTTGCATAGAACGGGCGCGAAACTAAAGCGAGGTGATGCTCGAAGCGAGGCGGAAATCTTAGGCGACCAGGCGATAGAGCGGTCAAGCCGCAACCGAATCAACTCCCTCCTCCATCAGCTGGAGGAGGGGGCGGGGAGAGGAGTTACGTTTGGCTTGGATTGCCTCTCGCTTTGATTCCTCTCCCCACTCCTTCGTCGAAGGGAGCGATACCACCGCTTGCAAGTGGCTGCGATTGGCGCCCCTGATTCGCAGCCAGTGGAGCAACGTCGCGTCAGCGTTTTGGAATGCGCCAGCCCTCTGGCGCTTTGGTAGTCGTGGGTGGCCGAAAGCGCCAGAGGGCTGGCGCACTCCAAGACCTTGCGGCGGTACGAGCGGATTATGAGTAGGGAGGACCACCAAACCTGGGAGGCGAGTCGAAGCCATGAACCTGGGAGCGCCGGCATCTTTGCCGGCAAGTTCCGAGCCTGAAGCATTACGACTCGCCGGCAGGGATGCCGGCGCTCCAGGGCGGGTTCCTGGAAAGAGAGCAGAAGCCGCGCGCCAGAATCTACGCGGGCCGCGAAGTGTTGGGCGATAGCACTGCAGAGCAACATAGCGAGATCGGAACCTGGTCGGCGGGCAAGTTGAGGACCACCATACGGTGACGCCCAAGACGGCCAGCCAAGGTTTTCAAAACCCTAGCGCCTTTGCAGCTTGGCGGCTTTGCGTTAAGAGCCTTCCGGATGTTCTCGGCTAAGGCAGCAGATGGCCGGCGGCGGAAAGCGAACAAGTGGGCCCGCCCGTAGATACGACTGTCGCGGCAAGTGTGTACGAGCCATTCGCGGGACACGCTGGAGGCTTGTTCCCTTTTAGATAAAAATAGATTTCGGTTTCGTTGCCAATTGCGGGGCTAGTGGCGGCTTTTTTTTGCTCCAACGCC
>JANXWY010000202.1 GCA_025350905.1 Verrucomicrobiota bacterium | reverse complement strand
ACAATTTTCAACTGTTGCTGGAACCGCACGGCTCGGTCGCTTGGCAGGGTTTTCAAGACTGGAACGCCGCGGAACCGCTCGGTAATTCACCGGCAGTCATCGTCGAAACCGCCAACCCGGCGAAATTTCCCGAAGAGGTTGAGAAAGTCGTGGGCTGGGCGCCGGATGTGCCGACGAATATGCTGGCCTCGCTGAAATTGCCGGAAGATTTCGACCGCATGGGCGCGGATTATGAAAAGTTCCGCGCCTACCTGCTAGCGCGTCACACAGCTACTTGATTGCCGACGAAGTTCTGGCATCCTCAACGTCCCGCCTGATTCCGGCGGAAGATTTCCTTGGAAACAACATGGCTTTGATCGTTCAGAAATACGGCGGGACTTCGGTCGGGAACACCGACCGGATTAAGAATGTCGCCGCGCGCGTGGCGAAGTATCGCGCCCAAGGCGATCAAATCGTCGTGGTCGTTTCGGCCATGAGCGGCGTGACCGATGGGCTCATCAAGCTCGCCAAGGACATCGCACCCCTGCCGAGCGAGCGCGAGATGGACATGCTGCTGGCCACCGGCGAGCAGCAGACTATTGCGCTCACGGCCATCGCGCTGCATGCGGTTAACATTCCGGCCGTGTCCATGACCGGCGCGCAGGCGGGCATCGTGACGGACGGCGTCCATACCAAGGCCCGGATTCATAACATCACGCCCAAGCAGGTTCACGACGCCCTCGACGCGGGGAATGTCGTCATCGTGGCCGGCTTTCAGGGCGAGACGAAGGACGGCCAGATCACGACGCTGGGGCGCGGCGGTTCGGATTTGACCGCCATTGCCCTGGCCGCGGCGCTCAAGGCGGATCTCTGCCAGATTTACACGGATGTGGACGGAGTTTATACCGCCGACCCGCGCATCGTGCCGACCGCGAAGAAGCTGGCGGAAATTTCCTACGATGAAATGCTGGAACTCGCCAGCCTCGGCGCCAAGGTGATGCAGTCGCGCTCGGTCGAATTTGCCAAGAAATTTGGCGTGGTGTTTGAAGTCCGTTCGAGTTTGAACGACAACCCCGGAACGATTGTGAAAGAAGAAACCAAAAGCATGGAGGACGTCGTGATTCGCGGCGTCTCGCTCGACAAGAATCAGGCCAAGGTGACGCTCGTGGCCGTGCCGGACAAACCCGGAGTGGCGGCGCGCATTTTCAAAGCCGTCGGCGACGCAAACGTCAACGTGGACATGATCGTGCAAAACATCAGTCACGGTCGCGGGACTCCCGCCACGGACCTCTCTTTCACTGTCGACAAGCCGGATTTGCTCAAGGCGCGCCAGGTGATCGACGGCTTGAAGGCGGAGATCGGCTTCCAGGAAGTTTTGACCGACGAAAAAATCGGCAAGCTCTCGATCGTGGGCGTGGGCATGAAGAGCCACACCGGTGTCGCCGGGAAAATGTTCGACACGCTGGCGAAGGAAGGCGTGAACATCGGCATGATCTCCACGAGCGAAATCAAGATCTCGGTGGTGATTGACCTAGCGAAAGGGGAACAGGCGGTGCGAGCCGTTCACGCGGCGTTTATCGGCTGAGTTCGATTCTGACGCTGCGAGTAGTGGGAGCGGCCTTCCGGCTCAAACCTACACCGCGTTTTCCTGGACTGCCAAAACGACCCCGGTGGCAGGGTGGTTTGGGAAATGATGCGACCATCCAACGCACTGGTCAGTGTGGAAAATTTAAACCCGAACATCACTTTCCCACTTTTCTCCACCACTGCCCGCCGAGCAACAAGCCACCAGGAGCGAACAAACCAAGCCCACTTGGCTCGGGTATGGGGCCGAAGGTGACATTGTCCAGCTTCTCTTCGTGAAGTGGGCCACCCAACCCACCATCCGGAGGTCCGGCGTCCCGATAAACCAGGTTGAAGATCGACTGCGGAAAACTCACGCCAAAGAAAGTCCACGAATTGAGAGGACCGGAGAAGTTGTAAACGTAGGACGCACCATCGGTCAGATTTACCGTCAGCGTGGCGTTAAGCGATAGTGAGGGTGCGATGCCTCCAGAAAAATCCGCCCCAAACGCCGTCACTCCCCCCGGGAGCAAAATATCCACCGGATAGCCTCCATCGAAATGGCATAGGTACCTTCCGGTGCCAGGAACCGGATAAAGCCCGCCGGGGTCTGTGATGAATAAGAGCGCCCCAGGGTTTGAGAACGTGACTCCGGAAGAGGTTATGCTGGACTCACCTAAAGGCTGGTTATTCGGCGGGAGGTCTTCAAAAGTGATCGTGGTGCTTGAACTGAGCGCGGCTTCGAACGCTGGGCGCGATGTGTAAATCGTGCCTTGGCAGAAAGCGCTTGCAGCGGTGACGGCCAAAAGCCCGGCGACGACGAGTGCCTTTTCACCGAATTCTTTCATGGTGGTTAGCGTTTACGAGCTTAATTGGCTTTGGGTTCCGGCGGGGCGGGAGAAAAATAGCGGAACCGGATCCCATCCACGTTCGCGCTGCCGGAATAAACGGTGAAACTGAAATACTTCGCCACCAAGTCAAAGCTGGGTAGCAGGGAGAAATCCATCCATTCTTGAAACGACTTTTGGGGCCCGGCAAAAGGGATGGCAGTGGTGAGCGGATTGGTCGGGGTGCGGTTGGTCTCGCCCGCACTTTGTTTCAGTGTGACGAATAACTGTCGGGCGCTTTCATTCTGATTCTCATAACCGAACCAGCCGGTGTTCTGGCCGCCGACTTTTTGAGCGGCCTCGGCCAGGCCCGGTAGCTCGCGCAGGGGTTTGGGCGGAGTCTCGGTGCTGCGGAGATATTCTTCCAGCATGGCCGCATCGGTGCTGAGGGCCAGGTAGCCGCCGCTGGCCACATAGGACAAGGTGCGCGGCCCGGCCCCGCCGCCAATCGGTAACGCCGTGAGTTTCACACTCAAAATCTTCTTGCCCAGAAACTCACGGCTCTCCGGCGTGCGACCTTCCGGTGAGAGGATGACGAGCAAACCCTTCAGCGCGGCCGCCAGTTTTTCGGCGTCCGGCGAGCCAATCAGATACACCGCCGGCCCGCTGGTGGCGCCGGTGGTGCTGGGGCGCGGGGCTTTTTCGTAGGTAATCAGATCGTCACCCAAATTGCCGAACAGATTTTTGCGGATGTCATAATCGGGATCATCCAGCTTCGCGGCTTCATTGCCATTGCTCAGGATGAAATTCCAAGTGTTGAGGGCGGTGGGTGAAAAATCGTTGAGCATTTTTTCCAAGGTGGCGATGGTCTTGGGAAAATTAAGCCGCGCGCGCTGGAATTTGATCGCATCCGCCGGGACAAAGGCCGGCGGGTTTGAATCCTTCACTTCCAGGGCGAGCAGTTTGAGCAGGCCTTCCCGCCCGGCTTCGGAGGCGCCAAGGAAAAAGTCCATCTGCGAGCCGTCGCCCGGATTGCGGAACGCCAACGCCGCACTCTGCAAACCTTTTAATCCGGTCGCGGAAAGGATTTTGCCCAGAGGCGGCAGGGGCAGGGGATTGGGAGCGGCCGGGTTCGGTTTCTCGTCCGGTCGGCGTAGGACCAGGTCGAAGACCAGGCGGGCGTTGAACCAGGCAAAAGCAGGGGCATCGCGGAAGACGGCGAGCTGATTCGCGGCAAACACTGCGTCCTCCGCCAGCGCGGGCGCGGTCCCGCCGGCCAGGCGGGCCATGGCCTTTTCCAGGGCCTTGAGGGAACTGCTGACGAGCAGCAGCGACTGATACTGGCCGAGGATCAGCTCGGCTTGCGCCATCGGTTTCGCGGCGACCGTGCCGAGCTCTTCGACCGGCTGCCGCTGCGGGAAAAATTGCCGGAGGGTTTTCGGCATGTCATTCGTGTTGAGGGAGACGATGGCAAAATCCACGTCGCGAATTTTTTCGGTTCGGATGGGTTTGCCCGCCTCGGCCCATTTCCGGCGGAGGTCCGCCAAATTCTTTTTCAACAAATCGCCCTGCTCCCGGGCATCGAGCAGGAACAGAAACGCCGGTTCGCCATCATTCTTCTCCGTCCCCTGCCAGCCGTCCTGCGTGACCGCGAGCGTGAACTGGCCCTGCAGCAAGGCGCTGTAATCGTCCAACTTCACGCCCAGGTCGCGCTCCAGTGGCTGGACGAATTCCTCGCTCCACTTGGTGACAAATTTTTCGCGAAAGGGTTTCATCGCCGGGTCATTCCACAGCTGACTGGGAGCCGACTTCTGGTACGCAGCGCGCAGTTGCCGCCAGTCCGGCGCGCTGAAAACGAAGAGCGTTTCCACCGGCAGGATTTGTTCGGCGGGCGGGATCGCGGCGGACGCGCCCGGCGCGAAGGTCAGGGCGACCAGCAGGGCGAGGTAACACAATTTTCGGGTCATAATCATGGAAATCATTTTCGCAGTCGGCGGGCGTCGGGGCGCGCGAAGGACGGCCAGGCGTGCACCATTCCGCAGGGGGCCAGCCGGGAGCGGTCCCGGTGGGTTCATTCCGTCGCCACCTTTTGCTTCATGCGGCCGGGGGGTTCGAGGTAACGAAAGGGATTGCTGGGGTTGTCGTTCGCGTACGCAAAGGCGTCGCGGTGATCGAGGAAATACTTCACCGTCTCGGACGGGATGGCGAAACCCAGACCTTCGCCAAAGGTGATCTTCATGTTGGTCACGCCCACGACTTCGCCGTTCAAATTGAACAGCGGCCCGCCGCTGTTGCCGGGATTGATCTGCGCCGTGGTCTGCAGATAAAGATCGCCGCCCATCTGCCGTGTCTTCGTGCTGAGAATCCCTTCCGTCACCGTGCGCTCCAGTCCGAGCGGACTGCCAATGGCGAAGACGCGCTCGCCCACCGCGAGGGCATCGGCGCTGCCGATCTGGATGTATTTGAACCGGGGTGCATCCTTGTCCTCGATCTTCAGCAGGGCGAGATCGGCGAACTTGTTCATCGCCACGATGCGCACCTGCTTGTAGGTCTTGCGCTCCAACTGGCCATTCTGCTGGTGGTAAACCTCAATCGAAATCTGGGTTTCGCCCTCGATCACGTGGAAGTTCGTCATGAGGAAACCTTCCTCGTTGATGATGAAACCAGAGCCCAAGGCGCCCGGCGTGCGGACTTGCACCACCGCCTCACCGAGTTGATTGACCAGATCGCGCACACTGCGTTCCGGCCCCGCTTTGATAGAGGCGTGGTAAATACCCCGACTCGTTTCGGGGCTGGGCCCGGTCTCGGGCGCCACGATTTTTGCCGGCGGAACGGGCCGGGATTCCAAGGCGGGCGCTTTCGACGCTCCGGTCGGATCGCCCAATGAAATCCTGGTCACGGCGCTGCGTGGAATAACCAGCGCCGTGTAGCCGACATCCACGATCACCGTGTCGCGCTTTTCCGCGAGAATTTTGCCGGAGACGGCTGCCTTGTCTTTCAATTCAATCACGTCCGCCCGCGCGCCACCCAGGCCGGCCGTAAGCAGGGCCGCCAGGAGGAAAGACTTTCTCAATACCATGGGCGAACCATAACGAAGGGTGGCCCATGAAGCAAGTGATGCAGCGTGAAAATGTGGCGGTGAACAGGGGATTTCCTCCGGGTTGAACTTGTTTGCGGTTGCGATTGCTGTTAGCGCTGGGGCATGGACTTCGTTGCGAGGATTCTCCGGCTCGGGTTTCGTTCGCTCTGGTTTGCCGGGGTGTTGTTGTTCGTCACGGGCGATTTCGTAGTCCGTACGCTGCGTCACGGCGGCGGGCTGCCGTTGCCGGAACGGACGCGCTGGTTGCAACGGTCGTGCCGCCGGGCCTTGCGGGTGTTTGGTGTGGAGATCGAGGCGCTAGGTCCCCGTCCCACCAGCGGTTTGCTCGTCAGTAATCACCTGAGTTATCTCGACATCCTCGTGCTGGCGACGCTGTTGCCCGCGGTATTCGTCTCCAAGAGCGAGATCAAAAACTGGCCGGTCTTTGGGTGGTTCGGCCGGCTGGCGGGGACGCTGTTTGTCGAGCGGGCCCGCCGCAGTGATGTGGCGCGGATGGGCGCGGAGATTCGCGCGGTACTCGCCGGTGGCCACGTGGTGGTGCTGTTCCCGGAAGGGACCAGTTGGAATGGCCGCGAGCTCCTGCCGTTCAAATCGTCACTGCTCGAACCGATCGTGGGCAGCTTGCATCCGCTGTCCGTGGCGGGGATCGGGTACACGCTGGCGGATGGCTCCGTGGAGAACGATGTGTGTTACTGGGGCGACATGACTTTTTTTCCGCACCTGGTGCGCTTGATGTCGCGGAAGCAAGTCCGGGTGCGGGTGCGGTTCGCAGTCATCACCGAGCATGCCGGGGATCGCAAGGCGCTGGCGCGGCAACTGCACGCCGCCGTGTTGCCGCTCACGCACTAAAGGGGCGGCCTGCCGGTTGGCTGAATACTTAGCGGCGCGGGCCGTCTGTATTTTGATTGTCGCACGGACCGCGATTCGGTAGATTGGACGACAGCGGACTAACTCATATTAAAATGAACTCGATCTCAAACACAAACTGGATCCCGGCGCTGGGCGTGGCGATTTTGCTGAACGCGGCCGGGTTCGTGGCCACGGTGCGGGCGGACGACGCGGTGGCGAAGGAACCGCTGGCTTTGGAACTGCCCGCGCCGACGCTCAAAGGCACCCCCGAACAACTGCCCGAAGGGCCCAACATCGAGCCGAATTCCGACAAACCCCGTCCCGCCCTGCTCGTCCCCAAAGGCGTGAAAAATGTCGCGCTCAACAAACCCGTAACGACGAGTGTGAAGCCGTTCAGCGGCGAGGCTGAACAACTGACCGATGGCAAGAAGGAAGCGTTTGATTACGACACCCTGGAAATGAAAAAGGGCACGCAATGGATCCAGGTGGATCTGGGCGCGCCGTACAGCCTGCAGGCCATCGCCATCTGGCATGATCACCGTTACATCCAGGTGATCCATGACGTGATCCTGCAAGCGTCCGACGATCCCGAGTTCAAGACCGGCGTGACGACCTTGTACAACAACGACACCGATAACACTTCTGGCCTCGGGGTCGGCACGGATCGCGAATACTTCGAACGTCATTTCGGCCGGGTGTTTGACGCCAAGGGCGTGAAAGCCCGCTACGTGCGCAGCTCCACCAAGGGCGGTAACATCAGCGCGCTCAACTGCTGGCAGGAAATCGAGATTTACGCCTTGCCGGTCAAATGAACCGCTGGAGCGCACTGGCGATGCTGCTGGCGATGCTGCTGGCGATCGCCGGCGCCCTCGCCCTGCGTGTTCCACAACTCGCCGTTCGTCCGTTGCACAACGACGAAGCGGTCAATGCCACCAAACTCGCGGCCCTTTGGGCCAAGGGCGACTACCACTACGACCCAGATGAGTATCACGGGCCCACGCTGTACTATTGTTCGCTGCCCGTGCTTTGGCTGGCGCCGGTGACGAAGACCGCCGGTCCCGATGATGCCACGCTTCGCCTCGTGACCGTGGCCTTTGGCGTCGGGCTGATTCTACTCCTGCTCTTGCTGGCCGACGGTCTGGGCCCGGTGGCGATCGTTTGGGCCGCCTTGTTCCTGGCGGTTTCGCCCGCGATGGTTTTTTACAGCCGCTATTTCATCCACGAAATGCTGCTGGTGTTCTTCACGCTGCTCACCCTGGCGGCCGGCTGGCGTTATGCGCGGTCGCGCCGTGCCGGTTGGGCTGCGCTGACGGGTGCCGGAGTCGGCTTGATGTCTGCCACCAAAGAAACATTCGTCCTCAGCCTGGCGGCGATGGGCTTCGCGCTGATCGCGACGCGCATTTGGAATCGCTGGCGAGCGTGCCAGGCGGAGGCTGGATTCGGAGCGCCCGTCTCCGACCCGGCAGGTTTCGGTTCAGCATCACACCGCGCCGGGTCGGAGATCGGCGCTCCTCCGCACACCAAGCAAGCGCTGCCCCGACACATCGCCATCGCCTTGCTGGCTGCGGCCGCGATCTGGTTGGTGTTGTTCAGTTCCTTTTTTGCCAACGCGGGCGGATTGGTGGATTCGCTGAAAACCTACTGGCCGTGGCTGCATCGCGCCGGCGGCGCGTCGCCGCACCTTCATCCGTGGAACTTTTATCTCGCCCGCCTCCTCTGGTTTCATCCGCCAAAAAGTCCGGTATGGAGCGAGGCGTTAATTTTGGTGCTCGCGGCCGGCGGCGGCGCGGCCGCCTTTTGCAACAACCCGGCGCTGCGCGTTCAACCCGCGTTGGCGCGCTTCCTCGCGTTCTACACGCTGGCGCTGACTGGAATTTACTCCGTGATCGCATACAAGACGCCATGGTGTCTGTTGAATTTCTGGCTCGGTATGATCCTGCTCGCGGGCATTGGCACCGCGGCCCTGATCCGAGTTTGCCGATCCACCTGGAAGCGGTGTCTTTTGTTCGCGGCGTTGGCGCTGGGGGTTGGACACCTGGGTGCGCAGGCTTGGCGGGCCGCGGTGACCCAGGCAGCCAACCCGCGTAATCCCTACGTCTATGCCCAGACGACCGACGGTTGCCGCCAGTTGGTGGCGCGCGTCGAAGCAGTGGCCCGCGTGGCGACGACCGGACCGGAAACCGTTGTAAAGGTGATCGCTCCCGAGAGCTACTGGCCGTTACCGTGGTATTTACGGTCGCTCAAGCGCGTGGGCTGGTGGGACAAAATTCCCGAGGATCCATATGCGCCCATCATCCTCGTCTCCGCAACATTGAACGCGCTGTTGGATGAAAAATCCAGCAAGGCATGGATCATGACCGGCCTGTACGAGTTGCGCCCGGGTGTCTATTTTGAGCTCTACGTCGAACGCGGGCTTTGGGAAAAATTTGTTGCCACCTTGCCGCGACAACCCGATTGAGTGAAGTGAAACCTGAACCACGAATCACGCCCGGCGTCAAACGGGATGCTCGGCCGGCCCGAATGGGTGGCTGCTTTCACCCGGAGTCGGCGTAGTCACAAAGCCATAACCACGATGGAAACCCTGACACTCGAATCTTTGATCACCGCCGCAAATCGGCAAGGAGCAAGTGATTTGCACCTCGAGCCTGGCTTGCCCGCGGCGTTTCGCTTGCGCGGCGCCTTGCGGTCCGTCGGAGAACCGCTGTCCGGTAAGTTGCTGCTCGAGTTTGCGCAGGGCGTACTGAGCGAGGACGCCTGGCAACATTTCATGGAGCGCCGTTCGGCGGATTTTTCCCGCACCATCGGCGGCGTGCGTTGTCGCATCAATATCCTGCACACGTCTCGCGGCGTTGGCTTCGCCGTCCGCCTGCTCACGAGTTTCCAAGCCACCATCGACCGGCTCAACTTGCATCCGGACCTAAAGAAGTTGGTCGTCCCAACGACCGGCCTGGTGTTGGTGAGCGGCGCCACGGGCAGTGGCAAGTCGTCCACGCTCGCGGCGTTGATTCAGGAAATCAACCTCACGGAATCGCGCCATGTGCTGACCGTCGAAAGCCCCATCGAACATGTGTTCCGGCCGCGCCGGGCCTTCATCCGCCAACGCGAAGTGGGCCGCGACACGCCCTCGTTCGAACAAGGCTTGCTGGACGCGTTGCGCGAAGATCCCGATGTGTTAATGGTCGGCGAAATGCGCGAGCCCGAAACGATGCGGCTCACCCTCAACGCCGCGGAGACCGGACATCTGGTGCTCGCGACCGTCCATTCCGGGACGTGTGCCGAGGCGTTGCAGCGCGTGGTGCTGGCATTTCCGTCGGAGATTCAAAGCAATATCGCGGCGCAATTGGCTGATTCGCTGGTCGCGGTCGTTTGCCAGCGCCTGCGTTTCCGGCCCGATCTGAACCTGCGCGTGCCCGAGTGCGAAATTCTCCGCTCGACGAATTCGGTGAAGGCGTTTATTCGGAATCGCGATTTCTTCAAGCTGCCGCAGGCCTTGGAAACCGGAGCCGAACATGGCATGTGGAGCTTTGAACGCTATCAGGCCTGGATGACGAAGCGCACCCAGTGGCATGTGCCAAATTCCGAAGACGAAGCGCCCGATCGGGAAGACGAAATGACTATGAACGAAACCCTGACCTCGGCTTCCATCTTGGCGCCGGCCGCCGCCAAACCCACGCTCCGACTTCCCGCCTCAATTGGTGGGCCAGCCAAACCAAGGCCTGCTGGTGGACCGATTGAGATTGAACCGGTGGAAGGCGGACTCAATGAATTGTTCAAGCGGCTGACGTGATCCTGCTCCCGCCGGCAGAGCCGGCTGTGAGCTCAAATATGGGTGAAGGCGGAGGTAGGTTGTCGCATCCAGTTTGCGTTCGGATCGCCGCCTTCAGGCGGCTCTCCGCTCCCGGCTACGACCCCTGCCGCCTGAAGACGGCGTTCCGATTCTCGAAGCCGGACCTGGTTTTCGTCCTGATCCACAACTCCGCGAGCTGCCTGCATCGCTCGGCTCGAGCGCGATTCGTGCTTTTTAATTTTTCATTTTTCATTTTTAATTGAGCAATGATTACGCGCTATTCCCGCCCCGAAATGCGGGCCCTCTGGACCGACGAAAACAAACTCAAGATCTGGTTGCAGATTGAACTCCTCGCCAGCGAAGCGCTGGTGAAGGAAGGTGTCGTCCCCGCCAAGGATTTTGCGAAGATCAAAGCCGGTTGCGACCAATGGTTCGCCGACCTCCCGGGCCTCGTCGCCCGCCAGCGCGAACTGGAGAAAGTTCTCAATCACGACGTCATTGGCTTTACGACCGCCGTCGCCGAAGCGATCCACGACAACGCGAGCCGGTGGTTTCATTTCGGCCTGACGAGCAGCGATGTAGGCGACACCTGCTACGGACTGCAAATGACGCAGAGCGCGGACCTCTTGATCGCCGATGTGAAGAAGCTGCTGCCCGTCATTGCCCGCCGGGCCAAGGAACACAAGTTCACGCCCTGCATCGGCCGCAGCCACGGCATTCATGGTGAACCCACCACGTTTGGTTTGAAGCTGGCATTGATGCACGATGAATTTAGCCGCGCGTTGGAACGGCTCGAACGCGTCCGGGAAGTCGTTGCCGTTGGAAAATTAAGCGGCGCCGTTGGCACCAGCGCCCATCTCTCACCGCGCGTCGAGGCCTACGTTTGCAAAAAACTGGGACTGCGCCCCGCGCCCATTGCCACGCAAGTCGTCCAGCGCGATATCCACGCGGAATTTCAACTGGCGATGGCGCTCGTCGGCGCGAGCATCGAGCGCTGGGCGGTGGAGTTTCGCCACTTGCAACGCACCGAAGTCCTCGAAGCCGAAGAGGCCTTTACCGTCGGTCAGAAAGGCAGCAGCGCCATGCCGCACAAGCGCAACCCCATCACCTGGGAACGCCTCACCGGTCTCGCCCGCGTGCTGCGCGGCAACGCCATGGCGTCGCTGGAAAATGTCGCCCTCTGGCACGAGCGCGACATCAGCCACAGCAGCGTCGAGCGCATCATCTTCCCCGATAGCTGCACGCTGCTGGATTACATGTTCGGCCTGCTCACGCGCCTGATGGACGGCCTCGTCGTCTATCCCGCGAACATGAAAAAGAACCTCGGTCTCTCGCTCGGCATGTGGAACAGCCAGACCGTCCTGCTCGCGCTCATCAAGAAAGGCCTCACCCGCGAAGCCGCCTACAAACTCTGCCAGGATGCCGCGATGAAAACCTGGGAGGTCAAACACGCCGGCCGCGATGACGCGGACTTTGTGCAGCAACTCAAAGCCACGCCGGAAGTAGCGAAGCATTTCAAGAGAGGCGAACTCGAAGCCCTCTGCTCTCTCGACTTCCATTTCAAGGAAGTGAATAACCGGTTCAAGAAACTGGGGCTTTGATCCGCGCCAATGCGCTACGAGGAATCCAACCAACGCCGCCGGTTGTCTGGCCAGATGACCCAGCGCGGTTCGCGATGGGCGATCTCCACCGGCGGTGGACTTCTCTTTGGACTGCCCTTCGTTGGCATGGGCGCGTGGATTATTTTGGTCGGCCTCAGACTGGTTCACGTTGAACCCCAATCCGTTCACGCTCCGTATTGGGTGCTGACAATCTGCGGGGTATGCTTCTTCAGTGCGGGACTGGCCCTGTGGAGTGCGGCCATCCGACAATTTTTCGGGAATCGTCGCCGGGTGCAAACAATCGGTGGCGGCCCGGAAGCCATTGCGCTGGCGGATTACGATTGGAACAAGCGCGGCTACCAGCCGTCACGTTGGAGCAAGGTCATCAAAGCATTCGTCTCCGCAATCGCGCTGACCGTTTTCCTTTCCATCTTCAACTGGTGGGCGTTCTTCAGCAAAGACGGCCCGTTCATGGTGAAGGGCATTGTCGGTTTGTTCGACCTCCTACTCGTGTTCGTCTGGGGAAATTTCTTTCTCGCGCTGGCACGCGCGCTGCGATTCAGCGGTTCGCGGATAGACTTCGCGCGCTTCCCCTATTCCATTCGCGAACCCATTCTCATCCGCTGGCCGGCTCCCAACGGGATCCGCAAACCCGTCAAAGGCAGTTTCACCTTGCGTTGTTTGCAGGAATGGTGGGAAACCACCAAGACGGGCAAGAATAACTCCACCTATCTGGTGAAGGAGGAAATCTGGAGTGGCAACTGGCAGCTTGATCCTGCGGACGAATTGCTTCCCGGCAAGACGCGCGAATTCAGTTTCCTACCGGCGGCGGAAGTGTTGCCGACTAATTTCCACGCGCCGAAACCCATCTACTGGGAATTCGAAGTGAAGCTGGAGCTGACCGGGCCGGACTTTGTGGAAACCTATCTCGTGCCGGTTTATCGATGAGGCGATACCGAGAGCTCGAGTCTGAGCTTTGGACCGGAGGAACCGGATTTACAGAATGAAACAAGAACCTGCGGCCCGACTGCCTTCGTTCTGTTCAGCTTGTTAATCCCGTCAAAAAAACTCGAAGCCTCGGCTCGCTCGCTTTCCATTTCAAGGAAGTTAACCACCGGTTCAGGAAGCTGGGGCCGTGAACTGGCGGCTGGCTATCGCGTCGAGATGGTGTTTCTGAAATTGCCCTCGCCGCAACTGGCCTTGCGCCGTATCGCCATGCGCGTGAAGCAAGGCGGGCACAACGTCCCACGCGCCGACGTGCTGCGTCGTTTTGTGCGCGGCTGGCGGAATTTTGAGATCGCGTATAAACCACTCGCCGGCGCACGGGCGGTGTATGATAATTCCCGGAACGCACCCCGGTTGCTGGAGAGCGAGCCATGAAAACCACGCACGGAAAGAAACCCACCAAGTCCTTTGCGGCAACCGTTGGTCGTGCCCTGCGCCGCGCCGGTCAGGCGGCGCGCAAGACCGCCCGCGCCCACGGCACGCCCATCTACGTCTGGCAGGATGGCAAAGTGGTGGCGCAGAAACCATGATGCCGTCGAATTCGAAGCCCGCTGCTCACTGGATTTCCATTTCAAGGAAGTGCACCACCGCTTTACGAAACTGGTACTTTGGTCACACCCTCTCCGCCTCGATCGGGGAGAGGGATTGAGGGTAAGGTGTCGAATTTGTTTAACCACGGATTCCATTCCGCCACGAAAGAACGCAGAGAACGCAAAAACTTCTGACGCGAATTACACAAATTCGCACGAAATGAAGGGCTGAAAGCCCGGCAGATTACAGCCCGGGGTGAAGCCCCGGGTTCGGGTCCAAAACCAATCCAAGCCCTGAAGGGGGAATGGCACTTAATTAAGGATTTCGATTCAAATTCCTGAGGTTTTTGGCCGTTCGGCGGCGTTCATGGCGCTTGGGCCAGTCAACGAATTTGTGCCTTGGCTGATTGAGCCGCGGATATTTTCTCTTCACGCGTTTGACCGCTCTGGGCTCGCGCCTCCCAGGTCGTTCGGGCACTTCGTCCTCGGCAATGGCTCGCCAGAGATGCGCTCGCAACTCTTCACGCTTTTGCTTGGAGCGCGCCTGGCCCATCGCCTTACCAAATTCCTTCAGCGCGTCGAGCGTCCCCTTGAAACTCAAGCGCTCGATCGACCTGTCATGCGCACGGGCGGATTCGGCCATCACCAACCGAACCAGATTGTGCGCGATGAGGTGCAACTGAAGCTCCTTTTGAACCATCGGCGGGCGCTTCCAACTCAACATCGCCATGCCCAGGGTGGTCTTGAGGTCGTCCAGGCACATCTCCAGCCGCCACCGCCGCCCGTAGGCGCGCAGAATTTCCTCGGCCGGATAGAGCTGCGGATCCAACAGCGTCGTGACCAGGGTGACCTGGCGCAGCCGAAAACCTTTCTGCTGATAGCGTCCGACCACGATGCGGACGGTCATTTCCTTGGGGACAAGGTCCCACTCCGCCAAGCTCATCACCGTGGAGGCGGAAGCGCTCTTGCGCCAGGTCAGGAGCCAGTCGTTGCGGCCGAGCCGTTGCTGACGCTTGCGCCCGTCGACGCCCCGCTTGGAGCGGCCAATGAAGTCCACCCCGATCTTTTGGAGCAGGCTCAGCACGACAAAATTGCCAAAGCCACGGTCGCCCAAAAGGATGTCCCCGGATTGGAGTTGGCCGAGCAACTGGCGCAACAAAGCCAATTCGCAGACGACCAGACTGCCGGTGAGCGCCGATAAAATGGCGCCGCTGGCCAGAGAAAAGAGGACCCGCATCCGCAGCATGGGGAAGACGGCGGCTTCCTTGTTCTTGGGTGACTGAACCTTTGGATAGGCTTGCCGATTTTCCGGGCTGTCGGGCAGGGTGATCGCGCAGCCGTCCACGGCTTTAACGGGCCGGTTTTGGAGGAAGCCGGCGGCGAGCGTGGGGGCTTTGTGCTCGGCCGCGGCGGCGGTGGCGGCGAGGGCTTTGGCCAGGCTCTCGCCAGAGAGACGGGCTCGGGCCTGACAGTAGGCGGAGTCGGAAGCAGCGATGGGATCGGAGTTGCCCAGAACACCCAGGGCTTGGAGTTGGCGCACGACCGCCCGGTCGGGGGTGCCCGGGGTCAAGACCTGCCACAGCGCGGACCAGAAGGTGCGCCATTGGGTGTAAATACGCGCTCGGCTGTTGGCCCCGTCCGCGGACTTTGGGAAGAGCGATTGGGGCAAGACCGCAGAGAAGCGGACTTCGAGCTGGTCGAGGGTCGCCTGGCGGGAACGCTTCAGGGCGCAGGCCAGACCCGAGCCCATGGGCGCCAGGACCGGACGGAGTTGGGGGAAGAAGGGGGTGGATTGGGACCTCGATATCGTCATAAGGCGGTATGTATACCGCCTCTTGACAGCGGGGTTAAGCTAAAACCCATGAAAGCGACAAAACCATTTTCGCTGGCCGAAAGCCGGCGCCGCTATGAACAACTGCAACGCAAGCTCAGCCAGGTGGGATGGATCAGTGAAGGGTATGCGCAGGACCGGGGCCCGGGTGCTGGAGGACCCTGCTTTCAGTGGACGCGCAAGCTCAAAGGCAAGACGGTCAGCGTGGCCCTATCCAAAGAGCAGTACGAGTGGCTCAGCGTTGCCATCGCCAATTGGAAAGTGATGAAGAAAACGATCAAAGAAATGCAGCGGCTCTCACGACGAGTGCTGTTTGAAACCGTGCCTCATCCACAGCGTCGTAAACGTTTGGGCAAAAAAGTTTTGGGCCTTAACTAAGTGCCATTCCCCTGAAGGGGCCACACAAGTTTGAACCGCGAACCACGCGAATCACGCGAACCAGTTGCAACGCAAAGACGCCAAGGCGCAAAAGCGCGAAGAGTTGAACCGCTGATTAACGCTGATGCGCGCTGATCCGAAGGGCGGAGAGCCCGGAATATGACAGCCCGGGTTAAAGCGTGTCTGCGAGCGACGCCCCGGGTTCACGTACCACCAATGATCCAAGCCTTGCGAGGGCGTTACATCTGCGCGGCGGCGATGACGCGATCAAATTCCTTCGGCGTCCGAACCATCAGGAACCGACACCGCCCTTCGCTGCGTTCCGCCCAGAGATTGCCCAACCGCTCTTTTTCGTCGGTGTCTTTGTTGTCCAGGTGGCCACCTTTGTATTCCACCACGAGAATTTTCCCGTTCTTCAGCTTGCACACAAAATCGGGATAAAACTTGTCCGTGCTGGTTTGCAGCCAGAACGCGTGCAACGGCTGCCGCTCCAGATTGCGCACCCACCACTCGACGCCGTCCTGTCCGTCAATGAGCATGGCACACCTGAACTCCTCGCGGTTCACTTCGTCGTCAAGATCACCGACGTGTTCGTAGTAATGCTTCGTGAACTCCTTGCTGCGCGGACAAATCTCGCGGCGGGGATAATTGCTCGGATCGTAATTGAAAACGTAATCGCCGCCCACGCGAACCTTGGTTTGTGAATCTTTGCCGAACAATGCCTGTTGATAAGCCTGCCGCCGTTCCGCCTTTTCCAAGTCACCCATGCGCGCCTCGATCTTGCGCCGCAACTCGAACCGTTCCTTCACCAGCCGCCCCAAGGGATATTTCGGTTGCAGCCCAGTGATGACGCCGTCGAGGTAGGCGCGAAACGCATCCTGTCCCAGCCGGGAATGCGGGATGTTCCGATCCAGCCACGATACCAGCCGCACTTGCGTCCAGTTCTCCATCACCTCGATCAACTGCAATTCCTTCGCCAGTTCCGGCATCCGCCGGGTGATGACTCTCCCATCCTCCACGTCCACGATGCCCACGGACTCGGACGGCGGCGCGGCTTCGAGTCCCGGCAAATCTTCCGCCGTCGGCGGCAACGGCAGTTGCCAGCCGACTTCCAGCCATTCCGCCTCGTCCGGTGAAATCAATTCGCCGTGGAACTCCAGCATCATTTGCGGTACGGCGAACCGCTCGCCTCGTTCCGCTGGTGCGGACATGATACGCTCGTGCTGCCCCAGTTCGGCGGCGGCGGCGCGCAGGAGATCCTTGCTCTCCGGCTGTTCCACCGCTGCCACGATGGCCGCAACCGCAGCTTTCGTGGGGCGACCGGTCAACGTCACCGTGCGCTTCCCATCCTCCAGTTGGGTGACGAATTCCCGCGCGTCGGCCGGCATCGACTCCACTGCAAAATTCTCCGGCAGCGTCACCGTCACGGAACGCCGTCCCGCCGCATCGAAATCCATTCCCTGCTGCCGCTGTCGCGCCACGAAGAACTCGCGCGCCTCCTTCTGGTTGAAGCCCGCGCTCTTGACCAGTTGATCGCGCAACAGTTCCGCCGCGATGAAGAAATGCGGCGACCGCACGAACGCATAAGCCCGGTTCAGCGCCAGGCGCGTTTTCCTTTCCGCCCTCGGCATCCGCAGGATGCGACCCAGGATTTGCTCAATCGCCGTCGCGCTCCGCAGGTTCGCCACCGAACAAAGCACATACGCAAACGGACAATCCCAGCCTTCCTTCAACGCCGACTGCGTGATGACGAATCGAATCTTACAATCCTCCGCGTTCAAATCCACGCCGTCCAAACCCCGCTCGGTGCCGGTCGCAACCGCGATTTGAGCTTCCGGAATGAAATGTTCCTCGCGCAACGCCGCCTCCACGACCTCCACCGTCAGCGCGTCGGGCCGGTCCTGGTCGTGCGGCTCGGCTTGCAGCAACAGGATGGGCCGGATGTATTCACCCGTTGCCACGCGTTCCGCGTCCGCTTCCTTCTCCAGTTCACCGCGCATGGTAATCGCGCTCGCCATGATTTCTTTGAAGCCGGTCAACGCTTCCAGCACGATGGGGAGTTTGATCATGCTCTCCGCCTTTAACTCCGCCGCCGAAACACTGTGCAGCACGTTGCTCGGGTTTTCGTCCGACTCCGGCGTGGCGGTCAGTTCCAGAATCGCGCGCGGCTGGAAACGCTCCAGAACTTCCATGCTCAACGGTGACCGCGCATTGTGCGCCTCGTCCACCACCACGAACGGACGCCGCAGCCGCAGCACGTTCGCCAGCGAATGTGGGAAGCCGCGCGGAAATTGCTCCTTCACTTCACGCGGAATGTGGTCGAAGTGCGTCATCAATTGTCCGCTGTTCTCATACACCTTGCGCCCATCGGTGTTTTGTACTCGGAACGATTGCACCGTTGCCACCATGATCACCGGCCCGCCGTTCAAGGTCGCGGGCTTCACGTTCAATGCCTCCGCGCCGTCCAGGATTTCCACCGCTCCCAATTCCTCCCGCAGCGTGTCGCACAAAGGATGCTTCCGGTCGCGCATGGCCTTGAGCGTCTGCAACCGGATGGCGTCGCTCGGCACCAGCCACAGCACCAGCGGGTGTTCCGTGTCCAGCAACTCGTCGCGCACGACTTTGATGGCTCGCGCACCGATCACCGTTTTGCCGCCGCCCGTCGGCACGCGCAGACAGACGAATGGCATGTCCAGCGGCATCTTCTCGCCGTTCGGGAGTTCGTGAATCCGATTGTAAAGATGACCCATGCCCCAGAGCTGGCCGGTGGTTTCCACGAACGCCTGTTCCGGGTTGTTCAACTCGCGACAACGGCGCAGGTAGCGCCCCAACGATTCGAGCACCTTGTTCTGGTAATCCTTGTGGCCGTAGCGGTCGCTCATGTGATGCGGATGCTGTAAGGGATTTGTTTGAACGTGACGCCCTCGCGTTTGAGCCGCGCCGGACTCAACCGTTGCGACGTGCCATAGACGACGAGTCGCTCCACGCGCTGGCCGTCGCAGGCCGTGCGCAACAGTGCCAGCGTGGCTTGCGTAAGCGCGTTGCCGCCGTCCACGGATTTGTCTTTCAGAATGCCGTTGTAAAGCAGGCAGACCGCGCGGCCATTGTGGATGCCGAGCAGCGGAGACTTCTTCCTCGTAGCAGCCGAGGTAACGAGGCTCTTACTATCTTTTTCGCCCGAGTTTGAAGTGAGCCTCCTCACGTCGGCTGCTACGAGTTCAGGCAGCGGCTCGCCGGTCTCGGTGAAATAGACGTGCCGCGCCAGATCGGCGAAGCGGACGGACGCGCGAATCTTACCGGACTCGTCGAACAACGGCTCGCCCAGTTCGCAGAAGCGGAAACCGCCGCCGAGACCCGCCACCTGCTCGCCCTTTGCGTTCGTGTAGCCTTGCGCGACGCGCTTCACGCGCTTGGCTGTAAGTTCGCGGGCGATTTTCGGCTTCATCTCAACGACCACAAACCGCCGCCGTTGATTGTCGGCCATGTTCAGCTTGAGCACAGCGTCGCCAGTTGTCCCCGATCCGCCGAAAGGATCTAAAACCAAATCATCGCCGCTGGTTGCGAAGCTCAACAGCTCTTCGATCAATTCAGTCGGTTTTGGGAAATCAAATGGCCGGTTGTCGTCGGGGAAGATATCTTTGATTTCATTTGTCCCGATGCGGCCATCCAACTCAAAGAGGCTTGATAGTTTGGCGCGGTAGTCTTTCACATAAAGTTTTAGTTCGATGATTTTTGATTCATCGTCACCGAAAATGATGCGGCCTTCTTCGCGCAACTTGTCGGCAGTGGCTTTCGGGAAGCGGTAGCCCATCATTGGCTCTGCGCACGGCTTGCCAGTAACAGGATGCAGAATATCGAAGCGGTAGCCCTCTTTACCCGGGTTGTGGACACTTTGGCTGCCGGTAAAAATCCCGCCATCATCAATAAATTTGTAACGGTCGAAAGGCCATAGAAAATCTTTGTTCTTCCGAAACCATTTTGAATACTCGGCCTGCCGCTCGTCCGAATCCTTGAATCGCGTGACGAATTCCTCGCCAATCTCCAGCAGTTTTGTTTTTACAGCGAGGTTGGTGGATTTCCATTCGTTCGGCAGCCGCTCCTTGTTCTTTGCGTAGCAGAGGACGTATTCATGCTCGCTGGCAATGTTGGTCGGGTTATTGTCCGTGGCATTTTTCCAAACGATTGTTCCCACGCGGTTCGCAACTCCGAACAAGTCATCAAACAAAAGCCGGAGGCTGGCAATTTCGTTTTCATCAATGCTGGCGAACAAAACACCATCTGCCCGCAAAAATTGTTTCAGCAAGGCCAAACGCGGATACATCATGCAAAGCCACTTGTCGTGCCGTGACAAATCCTCCGCTTCTGCTCCGACCACTTTCCCAAGCCATGCGCGGATTTCAGGACTGTTTACATTGTCGCTGTAAATCCAACCGGTGCGTTTGCCTTGTTCGTCTCGTTCATCAACGCCGGTGTTGTAGGGCGGATCAAGATAGGCACATTTCACTTGCCCGGCGTAGTAAGGCAGCAGCGCCTTGAGCGCGACGAGGTTGTCGCCCTGCACGATGAGGTTGCCCGCGCCCGGCTCGCCCACGGAAAGTTCCGGCACGTCGCGCAGCAAATGGAACGGAACGGCGTGATGATGATTCACGACGGCTTCCTTTCCGATCCAATGGAGTGAGGGCATGGCTGGCTGCTCGCGAGCAGATCAACCACGGGAAATCTACGAATAGAAGGGGCGCGAACCTAACGCGCCCTGACCCGAGGCACCGCGAAGCGCCTGTGAAAGAAGCAACGCCAAGCCGCGCCCGATTGGGCACGGCTTCGGTCGGTTCTTTCACGGGCTTGGAAAATTCGCGGTTTTCGGGTCAGCCCGTAGCCGAAGCTACGCAGAGTTGTTTGGTAAAAAGTTTCTGGTCGTTTTGTTTTGACTTACGCGGTTAGACTACGCCGACCGGTGGCGCACTACAATCAAAAGTAGGGCGGGCGTCTCGCCTGCTCATCGCGGAGCGGACTCAAGCCGTTCATTCCCCCTTGGCCCAGACAGGCGGGTCGCCTGTCCTACGTTATCCGTGCTCATCAGTGCGAATCCGTGGCTAAAACTTTTTCGAAACCTCAGCCTACGCCCTCACCCCCAGCCCCTCTCCCATCCGATTGGCGAGGGTGGCGTCGGACGCTCCCGGTCGAGGCGGCGAGGGTGAAAACTCGACTCGCGCCTGTCCTGCGTGTTACGCTGATGAAAACGACCTGGCCCATATCCGGTTTCTGCTTCAACAGGAAACGATCTCCGCCGACCAACTCGGCACGGCATTCACTCGCGCCCGCGTGCCGGACGTGCCGGAGATTCGGGAGCTTTTTCAGCAGGCCCAGCCCAAGGTGATCGAAGTGACGCGTTCGCTTTGAATTTATTCGAGCGCGCCGATTTCAAAACGTCCCCTTGGTCAGCCGCGCGATCAGCGTCGGATCGTGTTCAAACGGCCTGGCTCCCGCGAGGGCATACGGTGCTTTCCGGAGTTGGCAACGCCGCGGTTTCCGGCTCCAATGGCGGCGTGCCTGAGCCAACCACGAAACGCCGCGCCGATCAACCCGCTGTTCCCCAAGTCTTACCCGAAACCTGGAAGGCGCTGGTCGTGGCGGCGGACGAGTTCAACCGCCTCGCGCCGTGGGTGTGGATGCACGATTCGCACCTGGTCGGGCTGCGGCATCCGGTCACCAAGGAAGTCTTGCTGGCTTCAATTCTGGGCCGGTTGCGGACGGTGTTCGCGCTGCTGGTTTATCGCCGCGACACCGGGCATCGCTGGTTGTTGAACACCATTTTAAACGATGGCAAGCCGGGTGGGTTGGAGCAGGAGGAGACCGCCTTTGACCAGGACTTGGTGAAAGTGGAGTTCACGCGGAAGCGCGAATTGTGGCCGGAAGATCGCGGCGTGCTGGCGGCCGCCGGTTATGTGCCCGTCGT
Source organism: Verrucomicrobiota bacterium (assembly GCA_025350905.1). GTDB lineage: Bacteria > Verrucomicrobiota > Verrucomicrobiia > Limisphaerales > JADLHS01 > JADLHS01. Next base: position 36,685 of record JANXWY010000202.1, on the reverse strand, counting down.
CAAGCGCGGGAGTGTCTGGCCGATATTTCGCAGTCTCGTGCCGGGCGGTTTTCCCTGGCACGTGACGCAGGCGGAGGCGGACGCACTGCTGTTTGCGCTGCCCCGCGTGGCCGCGGTCGCCCGGCTGGTGCGCGCACAACCCGAAGTTTGGGCGCAACATCTGGATGGCGAAGTCGCCTTTCTCCCCGGCGATTTCGATCCGATGCTCGGTGAACTACGCCGCGAGCAACTCGACTGGCATCCCATGATTCCCCCGCCCGAGCCGCTGCCCGAGCTCGTTACCTTCGATGAGCAGACTTGGACGCGGCTGCGGAAACTTCCCCCGGCGAAAGGGTTTCATCTGGAACTGGACGTGACGTACTCGACCATGGCGGTCGCCGGTGACGACCGCCCACGCTTCCCCAAGCTGGCGATGGCCGTGGATCGTGCGTCGGGTTTCATCGGCGGGTTGCACCTGAGCGAAATCAACGACCGCGATGGCGCGGCAACTTTGGGGCTGGTCCTGTCAAAGGCGCTGACGACGTCGGGCCACCGACCCGAGACGATCCGCGTGCAGCGTTCGCGGGTGGCGGCGATGTTGTCCCGCGTGGCCAAGGAACTGGGAATTCCGGTGCATCACGAGCGGGAACTGGCCGAGTTGAATGCCGCGCGGCAGAGCATGGAACAGGACTTCAACCGCGTCCGGTGAGGCGGGTCATCCTAAAAGGAACGCAGCACCACCTTTCATCGCCGATTCCAGATCATGAAACCATCCCAGCCAAAACGAACCCAATATCCGGCGGGGACATTGATCGCTCACGGGCCGGACAACACCCGCGCCACCAAACTCGTGGCGACCGTCATCCAAAGCGCAAATCCTCAAAAAGAAAATATTTTGCATCGGTGGCTCATCAGCGACGGCGAGATCCGGCATGATCCCACGATTGCCCGTGAGATCGCGGAGTTCTTCAAGCGCCACGGCGTCAAGGATGCGATCGCCTCCGACCGCATCCTTGGCTGTCCGCACGAGGAGGGAATTGATTATCCCATGGGGCGGACGTGTCCGCGTTGTCCCTACTGGGCGAACGTGGATCGCTTCACTCATGAGCCGATCCGGCGCCCGGCTCCCACGCGGTCGCCCGAACAGATTCTCGCCGAGCTGGCCGTGGTGCGGGACCGCCAGCCGCTCGAGGCGCTGGCGAGCGCCGACGCCCATCGGGCCGCGTTGGTCGAGCCCTTGCTGCACGCCCTCGAACGCGGCCTGGCCAATCCCTCCGGATTGCCGGAAGGCGAAGGTTTGTTGTTCAGCTACGCCACGTATCTGCTGGCGAAATGGCGGGAGCCGCGGGCTTACCCCTATTTCATCCGCTGGCTTTCGTTGCCCGGCGAAGGCGCGTTCGAGCTGGGCGGCGACACGGTGACGGATGACGGACACCGATTGCTCGCCTCGGTGTTCGACGGTGATTTGGAACCAATCAAGCAGCTCATTCTGAACCGCGCGGCCAATGAGTACGGCCGCGGTCAGGCCGTGCAATCGCTGGCTTTGCTGGCCGTCTGGGCCGAAGTGCCGCGCGAATCGGTGGAGGACTACTTTCTCTGGCTGGCGCGCGAAGGACTGGAGCGGGAGTTCAACCATGTCTGGAACAATTTGGCCGCGGCCTGCTTGGACCTCGAAGCGCTGCGGGTTTTTCCGGAACTACGCCGTGCCTATGAGGCAGGGTTGATTGAAAACGGATTCGTTTCCTTGAAGAATCTGGCTGAAGTTGAGTCCGGCCCGCGCGGTAAGTGGATCGCGCAACAGCGCGAATGGCATCCGCCCATCGCGGACGTGGCCGAAGCCACCGGCTGGTGGCAATGTTTCAAACACGAGCCGGGAGCCAAGGCCAGCCGACTCGCTGACCTGGCGCGAGATGATGCGACCCTGCCGCCCACGATCTTGCCTCAACCCGTTCGCACCGGACCGAAAGTCGGGCGCAATGAACCCTGCCCGTGCGGCAGCGGGAAGAAATACAAAAAGTGTTGCGGGCCGTGACGGCGATTCCGCCTCGTTGGCTCCCCGGTGCCGCGAATAAACTCCTCCATTGCCGGGCGGTAAAATCTCCGCCAATCTTTTTGCATGTCATCGTCCACCGCAAAGCCCAAGACAAAGTCCTCCGCCCGCGCCGCCAAATCCGCCGGATCCGAAATCTCGCTGCCACCCGCGCACGACTGGCGGACCACGGACGAAGATGAGATCAATCGCCGCCGGTTGCGGGCGCGCGAAGGATCGTTCGTTATCCGCAACGCCGACACGCGGTTTCCGGTGTTCTCCACCTTCGCCGTCGGTTCGGGCAGCGGCCTGACGTACACGGTCGAGCTGCGCGACGTGACCGGGCGGCAGTTCGCCTGCACCTGCCAGGATTTCCGCAAGAACGGCCTCGGCACTTGCAAGCATGTGGAGGCGGTCCTGCTCCAGCTGGCGGCGCGGCTCAAGCGTTTGTTCGCGCAAGCGGTCAAGGAGGGTTCGCCGCGCGTGGATGTCGTGCCGGATGACGCGGCGAACACCTTGCGGGTCGAGCGCGGGTTGGGGCGACTGCCGGCCGCGGTGCGGAAGTGGTTCGCTGCGGATGGACGTTTGACGGGCGCACCACCGGAGGAGGCTTTGGCGGCGTTGGAGAAACTGCGCGCGGCCGATCGGCCGGAGGTGCGGCTGTCGCAGGAAATCGCTCCGTGGCTCGAAGCGCGGCGGCATCAAGTTGAGCGGAAAGAGTTGCGCCGCGAATACGAGTTGAAGGTTCACGGCGGCGAATGGCCGGCGCATGAAACTCGCGTGCCGCTGTTCCCCTACCAGCGCGAGGGCATGTTGCACCTGGCCTTCACCGAACGCGCCTTGCTGGCCGATGAAATGGGCCTCGGCAAAACCATCCAGGCCATCGCCGCGTGCGCGTTGCTGCGGCGGCTCGGCCGGGCGGAACGCGTGCTCGTCGTCACGCCCGCGTCGCTCAAGGGTGAGTGGGAGGAACAAATCCGGCAGTTCACCGATTTGCCGACACGGCTGGTCTTCGGCGGGTTGGCTGCCCGGCGCGAAGCCTACGCGGCGGGCACTTTCTTTACCGTCGTCAACTACGAGCAGATGATCCGCGACGCGCTGGAAGTGAACGCTCGGTTCCGTCCGGACGTGGTGGTGCTCGACGAAGCCCAGCGCATCAAGAATTGGAACACGCAAACGGCACAGGCCATCAAGCGGCTGAAGAGCCGGTACGCGTTTATTCTGACCGGCACGCCCATCGAGAATCGGATTGACGAAATTTATTCGCTGATGGATTTCCTCGAACCCCGCGCGCTCGGACCGCTGTTCCGTTTCAATCGCGACTTTTATCAGTTCGACGAACGCGGTCGTCCGGCGGGCTACCGGGAGCTGGCCCGGCTCCACGAACGCATCGCGCCCTACATGCTGCGCCGCCGCAAGTGCGATGTGGAAACCGAACTGCCCGACCGCACCGACCGCCAGCATTTCGTGAAGCTCACCCCGAAGCAGCAAGTCGCCTACGATGAACGCAACGAGGTCGTGTCGCGGCTGGCGGCCCTCGCCCGGCGCCGTCCGCTCACGCAACAGGAGTCGGAGCGGCTCATGATGAACCTGGCGATGATGCGGATGATTTGCGATACGACCTACATTCTCGACCCGAAGGTGCGGGATTGTCCCAAGCTCGCCGAGTTGGAGAAAGTGCTCGAAGAGTGCCGCGAGAATGAAGGCGTGAAGGTGATCGTGTTTTCCGAATGGGAAAAGATGCTCGAACTGGTGCGCGACCTGTGCCGGAGGCTCAAGCTGGGTTTCGCGTGGCACACGGGTTCGGTGCCGCAACAAAAGCGGCGCGCGGAAATCAACGCCTTCAAGAGCGACCCGCAGTGCCGGGTGTTTCTCAGCACCGATTCGGGTTCGACCGGCCTGAACCTTCAAAACGCCAGCGTGGTGGTGAATTGCGATCTGCCGTGGAATCCGGCCAAGCTCGAACAACGCATCGCTCGCGCCTGGCGCAAGCACCAGACCCGCCCCGTCACGGTCATTAATCTCGTCGCGGAAAACACGATCGAGCATCGCATGTTGGAAACGCTGGCAAACAAGCAGGCCCTGGCCGATGGTGTGCTCGATCAGCGCGGCGACCTGAGTGCGATCCCGTTGCGCAGCGGACGCCAGGCGTTCCTAAGCAAACTCAACCAGCTCGTGGGCGAAGCGCCCAAGCCAACTGCCGACGGCAATCCTAAAGCGGAGATTTCAGATTTGAAATTAGCGAAGCCGGTGGACCGCCCGCGCGCTTTTGCCGAGGAAGCCGGTCGTCAACTCGGAGCCTCCCTGCTCACGTGCGAGGAACGCTTTCCCCGCGAAGGTGCCCATTCGGTGCTTTACGTCGTGGTCGAAAGTCAGGCGGCGTTGCATCGCCCGCGCCTGGAAGCCTTGCACGCCGAATTGTGCGCCGACCTGGAATCCGTTGCGCCGGTGCGGCTCGAAGTTTTGGATCGCGCGACGCAGGAAGCCTTGGAGCGACTGATTGCCGCCGGATTGATTGCGCCCATCAGCCGCGCCGCCCGCCCGCTGCATCCGCTTGCCGAAACACCTTTGCCGTTGAACGCGCAAGAGCGTGCCCGGGTGCAGGCCCACCGTGACTTGGCCGCCCGCAAACTGAAGATGGCCGGCCTGCTCGCGGACGGTGGCATGGGTGAGGAGGCCCGCCTGCCGCTCCTCGACGCGGCGCTGGCACTGAGCCGCGCACTGGCCGGGGAAGCGCGGCTGCCCGAACCAGGTTCCCTGAGCGACGTGGTATCGCCGCCGCTCGCCGCCGTTTGGGGCGCGCCGGTTGTGGTTCTCCACGATTTCATCAACCAGCCCGCCGCCGACGCCCAGGCCTTGACCCGCGTGATGAAGGAATTGCTGAATCATCCCGACGACTGCCCGTTCTGAATTCAAGGCTTTGCCCATCTCGGGTTACGCCCCGACTGCACGGGTGACCCGAGTGGTTGTAGCGGGTTCAAACGAGGGCCGCCATCAACGCGATCAATTTACCGGACCGTGCCTCGATCGCATTGGTATGGACTGGCCTCTTTGGGCGGTGCGACCAAGCACCGGGGTTATTTCTTTCCGGAGTCAGCAAATCGTCCGTTGTAGACGAAATCTTTTTCGGCCCCCGCTTTGATGTGGCATTCCGCGCAGCCGGCGGACTTTTCCGGCGGTGTGAGGTAGGTGCCGTCGGCGCGATACTCGACGAACTCCCATTCACCGCTTCGTTTTCCGGCGTAGGCCACGCCAAAGTCCTTTGCCCGGCGCATGACGTGGAGGCCAAGCACGTTTTCCTTCACCAACTTTCCGGCGGTATCCTTGGCCGGCTGGCCGGCGGCGTCTTTCACCGTGCTCGCGGTTTCCATGACGAGGACCGAGCCATTGGGATAGGGCAGGCCGGCCTGATTCGTCACGGAAGCCGCGGCGCGGTTGCCGTAAACGGTCACGAGCTTCTTCCCTTCGTCGCGCGAAACCGTGCGCAGCACGTCGTAGCTCTTCGCGTAATCCTTCGGGAAGCCGACCCGGTCGGTCGTCGGCGCGGGACTATTGGTTTCCGCCGCATCCACCGTCAAGCTTTGGGCGAGGAAGGCTAAGATCAAAATCGTTTTCATGTCGTGGTGCGCGCGAAGTATCGAACAACCGAGTTGGAAGTCAATCCGACCCTGGACCGGGCGCGTCTTTGAATGCAGTCCGTTGCCGGCAACGGCCCTGCCGATGATTCGTACCCGGATTACTGATAAAACTCTGGGATAGGCGACACAGTTGGGACCCAGCCTTCGTCGCCGCGGAGCGATTCTCCCCCCGCGGAGGGGAAGAGGGCCGGGGTGAGGGAGGACGGTTCCACAAACCGTAGCCCCAGATCCGTACTTGATCACTTACTGAACTGATTCATCTTTCACGTCCTTCTCCCGGTTGCTCGCGGCGTAGAAGCGTTGGTAGGCGAACGACGCCAGCATCGCGATCACCGCCACCCCGATCAAGGCCCCGACGCGGTACAGCTGGCCGAGCTGCGCGAGGTCATGGAAAAACAATTTGAGCAACGTCATGCTCAATAATCCTAGGGCCGCGTACCGGGCCACGGGAATTTTTCGGGCGATGCCAATCACCAGCAACACCAGTGCGAACAGCGCCCAGGCAATCGAATACGTCATGTCCCGCGCGAAGTTGCCCTCGAATTGAAACGTCAGGGGCGCCCCGGGCGGGCTGAAGTAATCGGCGATCTCAATGTTCAACAACCAAAATGCCAGCACGGTGCCAAGCCCGATGAGCAGGGGCGGCACGTTCGTTTTCAAAACCAGATGGCGCGGCGGCGCGAGCAGGCGCGCCCCTACGAACAGGCACGCCATCACAGCGCCGTAGGTGTAGAGATACCAGTTGAGAATCGGGGTGGCGCTGCGCAAATGATATTTCAATACCTCCGGGTTGAGCGCGAGCCGGACAAAGGCGGCCCCCAACAATCCCACCCCGACGAGGCGCAGGCCCGGATGCGGAATGCGATGAAACAGCCACAGCAGAGCCGCGCCTTCCAACGCCCAACCAAGGGTGATCCACTGGTTGCTGAACTGGATCGGGAAGATCAGCGTGACAAAGAACAACGCCACGCCGCCAAATAGTGCGAGTTGCGTCAGCCGGGCCGGGTTCGGGGTGGGATTTTTTTTCAACAAGACCACCAGGCTTAGCAGCGCCGGCAGCGCGAACACCGCCGGCAGCAGGCCCATGACGTCGTTTGGATATGCGACCTTCACCAAGCAATGTATCAGGAAGAACTGCGGCAGCCCAACCAGTGCGGCGGTCGCCCAGGGAATGACTTTGGCGCCAAATTGCTTCAGGAACGCGAAGGGAAACAGTGCGAACACGGCGAAGAAGATCAAATACCACATCAACGGTTGCGATGCGCTGGTGGGATCAAAGCGGTTGAAGTGCCAGGCACATTCAAGCGCGGTCACACAGACCAGCGCGACCGCGGGCAGCCAGGCGAATGAAAACATTTTGGCAAGCCCGAGCAAGAGCACGACGAGCAACAGCGCGAGGCCGAAGACGGGCGCGGGATTCGTGAGCGGCAGGCGCAAGGTGGCCATGATGAGCAGCAGGAACGGCAGCGCCGCCGAGAATGCCGGCAGCAGCACCGCCAGATTCTCCGATTGAGCGAAGTCGTCGTTCAACTGGATTCCCCGGGCGAACGCATCAGGTTTCAACTTCCGCACCGCCCACACGCTGATGGCGACAAAGAAAATCGCGAAAGCACCCAGCAGGAAGAAGGAAGTGGGCAGCCCGGTGAGCGTCGTCGGGATTTTGAAAATCAGGGCGCCGGTGGCGGCGAGGGTGAGCACCATCACCACCAGCACCGGCAGTAACGAGGCCGTCAGCACCGCGACGCCGATGGCCAGCACGTCCACGAGCAACACAAACGGCCAGACGAGAAACGAAAGTTCCGCGAGCTTGAAGATCGGGATCAGCACCAGCAGGAGCGCGAGCGGCGGAAACAGTTTGCCAACCCACCGCGGGGCCGTAGGGCCAAGTTGTTTTTGGAGGAGCACCGGAAACGCAGTGTGAACGGTGGCAAAGATGAGGTAAAACGTAAGGCCGGCGTTGAGCAAATCATTGGTCAGCGAGTGGCCGGTCCAGGCCGCGAGCAACCCGAAGACCGCGAGGCCGGCCAGCGGTTGGGCGAGCGCGGCGTTCTTGTCCAGGAGCACGAGAGTGGCCACGATGGAATCGATCAGGAAGACAAAGCCAAACAGGAGCCACGGCCGCTCGGCCAGCGGCGGGAAGCTGAGAAACCACGCCGTAAAAGCCAGCACCACGGCGGCGAGGCCGAGCTGCGCGCCCGACAGCCACCCATTGGTTTGCGCGCGGCGCTTCGCCCACCAAACGGCGGCGAGATAAAGCGCGTTGAAGCCCAGCAGTACCGTCAACGCGACAAGGATTTTGTTGCCTTCAAAATATTTTTCCGTCTCAAAGAATTTGTCCGCCCAGCCGATTTGCATGAACACGGTCCCGAGGGCGCCGAGCGTGGCAAGGAAAAACCAGCGGCGCTGCAACGCCACCACGATCAAGCCGGCGTCGAGGATGGCGATGTAACCGAAGAGCCCGAGCGGATTATCAACGCCGGTCGAAAGCAGGATCGGCGTCAGGAAACCACCCAACATGCCGAGGATGGCGACCACGAGCGCCTGGAGCCGGACGGCGATCAGGAACGCGGTGGTCGTGATCAGCGCCAGCAGCAGGAAGGTCGGAATCGGCCCGAAGAATTCGAAGTGATAGATCGAGCGACACGCGAACGTGACCGCGTAGAGGATGACCACCCCCGTCGCGCACAGGGTCTGGGCGCCGACGCGGTATTGTTGCCGGCGATGCAGGAACACGCCGCCCACCAACAAGCCGAGGCCGGTGAGGAATCCGAGCGCGACGCGCAGTTCCGGGGAAATGAGATCGTGTTCGAAGGAATACTTCACAAAGAACGCCACCCCGAGAAACAGCGCCAGCCCGCCCACCCACGCGAAAAGTTTCACCCCCATGAATTGTTCCCAGTTGATCTGAGGCAACGGCGGCGGCAAGGGCGAGGGCCGAACGGGCCCGGACGTGGCTGGCGGACTGGAAATGGGCGGAGGGGTGTGAACAGGTTTGGCCGGAGACGGAATAGGTGGCGCCAGCGTCGGCCCGGCGGCGGGCGGTTCCGGCATGGGCTGCAGAATCTCCGAGCGTGACGGTGCTCCAGCGCGCGGTTCGGTCGGTGCGAGGGGTTGGGTGACCGAGGCCGAGGATCGTTCCTGTTTGAATCGGAAGAGCTCGCGTTCCAGTTCACCGACCCGGCGGGCAAGTTCTTCAATCCGGTGGCCAGACTGAACGACGCGCACGATCAACCAGACGCCCACCGCGATGGGAACGCCGAGCATCAAGACGATGACCAAAGCCCATTCCGGCATAGTTACTTTCTTTCAGCGGTTGGTGCGATCAGTGCCGCCAGAGTGAAACACGCTGGAGCAGGTGACAAGCTGGAATCGCCCGTAGCTCGTCGGTGATCGTGTCAGCGTCGTTGCGGCGCACGTCAGGCAAAGAATCGGCGCCGCCGAATTACCAAAACGTCGTCATTGACGAAGCCGGTCCATCGTCGACGGTGGCCGGGGGACTCGTCCGCCTCCTTTCGGTCATCCTCCCGGCGCCAGGCAAACTCCGGCGAGCCAACGAAAGGGGCAAACTAAGTCGGCAGAAATCGCTCGGCGATTCCGGTTCGTTCGCCAAAGTCGACACCATTGAATTCGCCGTAACCACCCGGCGCCAGGAACCGGATCGCGTTAAATTTTGTAATCCGCAACTCTGGCCTTCCGCCTGCTTTCGAACGACCTCAGACCGAACCTTTGATTAATGGGCAGTTCACGCGAGCACTGACGCACATGAAAAACCTACGTTTGCCGGAAGAACCGGCGTCGACCAACTCAAGCGGCTACACCGCTACCAAGCGCGACATTTCGAATCTGGACATCGCTGCCACAAATCTAGGCGCGCTCCCGGCACGCATCCCACGGTCGGGGCCGGGCACCCGTACCGCCCAACCGCAATTTGCCAAACTTTCGATTCTGATTCCGGCCTACAACGAAGAAGCCACGTTGCACCTGTGCATCGAAAAGGTGTTGTGCGCTCCGCTCCCGGCGGGGTTGAACCGCGAGATTATTCTGGTGGACGACGCTTCGACCGATGCGACGTGGCGGCTCGCCGGTCGCCTCGCGGAAAAACATGCGGAGGTGAAAATATTCCGGCAGGATAAAAACCAGGGAAAAGGCGCTGCCATTCGGCGCGCCATCGCCGAGATGAGTGGCGACCTCGCCATTTTTCAGGACGCGGATCTGGAATACGACCCCGCCGATTACCAACGGTTGCTGGCCCCGATTTTGGCGGGCAAAGCCGATGCGGTTTTCGGCTCGCGCTTTACGGGCGCCGATCGCAAGGTGCTTTATTTCTGGCACACGGTCGGCAACCGGCTCCTCACGTTGTTGTCGAACATGGCAAACGATATGAACCTCACGGACATGGAAACCTGCTACAAAGTTTTCACCGCCGAGGCCCTGCGCGCCCTCCCCCTCGAGTCCAATCGCTTCGGCATCGAACCGGAAGTGGTGGCAAAGATCGCGCGCAACCGCTTCCGGGTTTATGAAGTTCCCATCAGCTACAACGGGCGCACTTACGATGAAGGCAAGAAAATCACGTGGCGGGACGGCGCGGCGGCCCTGTGGTTCATCCTCAAGTACCGTTTTAGTTCGCGTTATGCGGATGCGGGGAAAGTCGCCCTGGACGCGCTCGAACAAGCGCCCCGCTTCAACGACTGGATGTTCCAGCGGATCAAACCCTTCCTCGGCCAACGCATCGCCGAACTCGGGTCCGGTCGCGGCAATCTCAGCAAACTGTTGAAGCAACGCGGCGATGTATTGCTCACGGACAATCGCTCGGAATACCTCCACGAATTGAACCGGCGTTGGGGTCACTTGCCCACGGTGAAAGTTGCGCCGCTGGATCTGCTCGACGCCGCCGACTACCCGGCCCTGACCGAATTCCGGGCGGATACGGTCGTGTGCCTCAATGTTTTGGAACACATCGAGGACGACCGGTTCGTACTGCAACGGCTCTACCAGGTTTTGCCCAACGCCGCGCGCTTGGTTTTCCTCGTGCCGTTCAACCCGAAACTCTACAGCAACTTCGATCGCGCGATCGGTCACTTCCGCCGGTATCAAACCGCCGAACTGGAAGCGAAGATGACGGAGGCCGGCTTCACCGTGGAGCGGCAATTCTACTTCAATAAGGCGGGCGTGCTCGCCTGGTGGGTGGGAAATACCTTGTGCCGCCAGCGGACCATTACCTCCTGGCAGTTAAAACTCTACAATCTGCTGACACCTTTGCTGCGCTTGCTCGATCACTGCCTGCCCCTGGCCGGGCTTTCGACGGTGGTGGTCGCGCGCAAACCCTGAGGGATGAAGACCGCGACGATATTGGTGCAGAAACGCTGGCTGCCCGGCGCATTGCTCGCCGCGGTAGTGTTGCTGGTTTGGGGCCAATGCATCACTTTCCAGTTTGTCTGGGACGACAAGTATTTTATCCAGGATCTGCCCAGCATCCGTTCGTGGCGCCACGTTCCGGAAATGTTTTACTCGTTGGCGGCGCAATCGAGCTACCCGACCGGCTTCCTCCTCTTCCGTCCGCTGCGCACGCTGCATTACGCGGCCTTGTTCGCCCTCGGCGGCGGCGGCGCGCCCCAGCCGTGGCTGTTTCATCTCGCGAATATCGCGTGGCTCGCCGCCGCGACGATGCTCCTCTTTCAAGTCTTGCTCCGGATCTTTGAGGGCCGCGCACAGGAAACGGCGCCAGCCGCCCGTTGGGCCGCGTGGCTCGGGGCCGCCGCCTTCGCCGTCCATCCGGTCGTCGCGGAAGTGGTGTGCTGGGCGAAGAGTCTTGATGATTTGATGGCGACGACCTTTGCGCTCGCCAGCTGCCTGGCGCTCGTGCGGGACCGGCCAGAACCGCTCACGCCGCGGAACTATGGATGGGCCGTCGCCTTCTTTGCGCTAGCGCTGTATTCGAAAGAATCCACGGTGCCGTTCGCGCTTTTTTGCCCGCTGTTGCTGGCCTGGCGACTGCGCCAGGGGGCTTGGCCGGCAATCCAACGGAGCCTTCCCTTTGTGGCGTTGGCGATGGTCTTCGTCGTGCATCGCCACTGGGTCATCGGCCGCACCAGTCAGACCGCACCGCTTTCCGGGAGCTACGGTCAGACGTTGATCGACACCCTGCCCGCCGGCTCGATCTACGCCCGGCTGCTCGCGGGGATCCCACCGTTCTGCATCGACTACAGCTATATGGATTCCGGCCATCCCCTGGGCGCGCCCGTGGTGATCGTCGGCGCCGCAGTGATCGCCGGTTTGCTGGTTCTCACGGCGCTGGCGTTCCGGCGGCGGCGCGTGTTGGTGGGTGCTGGCTTGCTTTGGTTGCTGCTGTTCATGCTGCCGTATTCCAACCTCATTCCCATGATGCAGTTCTGCGCGGAACGCTTTCTGTTTCTCCCGCTCGTCGGCTGGATCGTCGCGCTTGGCAGCCTGGCGCTGTGGATCCCGCACCGCCGACTGGCGCTGACGCTGTCCACGCTGGTGCTCTTGGGTTGGTCCGCTATTGCCTGGCATCGCTCGTGGATTTGGCACGACGAGCTGACCCTCTTCATGCAAACCCATCTCGACGGCCCGACTTCCGAGCGGGTACAGAACAACGCGGTCGCCGCCGCCTTCAATTTGCCCCATATGAAAACCGTATTCACCAGCGTCACGAAGGCCGGTCAGCTTCCGGAGCTCGTAATCGCACCCACGCTGGCGAGCCAGTCGCCGGAATGGCCCGCGGTTGAGGCGACGACGTTCCAGCTCCACGAACTGTTCCCCAAGTCCACGTTCGTCACCACCGCGCTGGCCGTCACCAAAGCACTTCAGGGCCGGCCGGCGGAAGCGATTCCCTTCTTCGAACTGGCGGTACAACAAACCCCCAAAGCAATTTCCGCCTGGAACAACCTGAGCCGGGGTTACGTGGCGGCCGGGCGCGACGCCGATGCCGAACGCGCCTGCCGTCGGGCGCTCGCGCTGGATGCCCAGCAGGTCCCGGCGCTGGAGCAGCTCGCCGATATCCAATGGCGACAAAAGGATTATCCCGCAGCACATGAGACCTATGGAAAGTTGTGCCTCGCCGTGCCGGAGAATCGCGAGTTCGCGCAGCGGGCCGCCGAGTCTGGACCTCACCCCGCAGGGCAATAGCGACTCAACCCATGAGCCCCCGGCTGGGCCATCACGCCGCGAGGAAATTACGCATCGGCAACCGACCTGTCCGCAAAGAAAGGCAGCAGATTTTAGCGGGGCGCGCGACGGTATGCGCAAATTCGGCGCGCCCCAGTTCGCGGTCGCCCGAGGGCAGCCGATGAACCGGCACTGCGATCATTTCGGCGAGCCTCCCCAATTCAGCCGCCGCGGCGAAAACTTCCCTGACCGCGGCGGCTGCCCTCTTGAGCAGCGCGGGGACCAGCGTTTCTCACGCACCTGATCCGGCTAAAATTGCCTGGCCGCATCGCCTAGGTAAAGGGGTTCGGCCGTTACCTTGGCCAGGAGATCAAGGCCGTACCGAAGCTAGATCAAGGACGTCACGGCTTCGCCGTCGCGGGTTTCAACGTCCAGGCCTGCAGTCGCGCCAATTCCATCAGCTTGGGCGCACTGAAACCGGCCCGGTGAATCACCCAGTTGCCAAACAGTTCCGGCGTGTCCTTGGCGACGTAGCGCTCCGGAATTACTCGCAAGTCGTGGCCCAGCGCCACGGGTTGCCCGACGAGCGGTTGGCCTGATTGGCGATGGAAACTCCAGGCGGCCGCCATGGTCGCGAGAAAAACGGCGGGCGGCACGGCCTCGGCACCAACGAACACGCGGGCCGGCACCCGGCGCTCGACGCGAATGAACTCATGCACCGCGCGCGTCCCATCGCGGAATTCCAATCCACTGAGGTTCGTCCGCGAAGATGCCGGCGGCGGCGCATCCGGACCGAACAGCCCGCCGGCCTTGAGCGGGAACGTCACCGCGCGGCCCGCCATCACTTCGTTCAGCGCGAGCGTCAGCAACTCGAACTGGTCCGCGACCGAATAGACCCGCGCGCCGATACGTTGGTAGTCCACCCCGTCGGTGCTCCGCTGGTTGATTTGTTGCGCGAGTTCATCGAGGTCGGCTTCGCTTGCACCTTCGGAGCGGATGAGGTCCGGGTAAAGCATTGGCAGATCATTGGCCGTGATCCAGTGCACGTCAGGAAGGGCGCGGATGTAATCAACATAGTCGGCGAAACGTTTGAAGGCGGCGTCAGTTTCTTCCGCGGGTCGTTGACGCGGCGGTTTCCACTGTTCGCGCGGTGGGTTCGCACCCCGCGCAAAGTTCACCCCATCCCAGAACTCGCGATGCACCCACTCACAGGGATGATAAAAGATGCTGATCAGGCCGCCGCCCTCGCGTCGCAGCCGGTCGGCGATGGCCGATACCTTTTTCTTTGCCGGCTCGACCGCGCCTGGCTCGTGAAGTTCCATGCGCGCGAGGTTTGATCGCATGCGAAAGACGTTTAAGGCGCCCGCGTACCAAAACGGACGGTCGTCCAATCCCACATGGGAATCTTCATCCACGTAGCAGGGCACGCCGTGGGGTGCGACGCCGATTTGCGGGAGCGCCGCGACCGCCTGCGGTCCCCAGGACGAACCTGGTTGACCGTAGCACGAAAGGATGGACACGCCGAAAATGCGCCGCACGTCGGCCGCGCCGTCGCCTTCGCGCCGCACAAACTCCGCCATACCGTCCTGCCAGCCGCATTCGGCCAGGTATTCCGTCGGGGTCGGATGAACCGAGTGGAAATCGGAATGGTAACCAATGTCGTGTTGCTTCAACGCGGCGATGACGTCATGGCGTCCGCGCCGTTCCAGCACACGCGCTTTTTCGCCCACCATCTTGAACGTAGCGCGGATGCCGCGCGCGGTGAGGAGCTCGCCCAGGCGCTTAGCTGCGTCGTCGGAGGCCGGTAGCAAATAATCCTCCGTGTCGAACCAAAGGAGGACATTGACGGTGGCGGTGGCTTCGGCCGCGGCCGCGAGCGGACGCATGTTGACCAGCGCCAACAGTGCAACCAGTGCGACCGGAAACCGAAGTTGGAACGGGGATCGAGTTTTCATAACCGAGCGTTCGTGGACGCCGGGGACAGTGGACCGGACCGGCGGCTTCCACAAGCTCGCAGTCGAAATCGAGTCGCCGGCGCGGGGCAACGCAGGGCGGTCCGCCGGGCCGACTCCCGGCCGTCGCCGCGTCGGGTGACTATTCGCCAAAGCAGTGGAGCGTTACTCGGCGTGAGTGCGGCGCCAGCCGATGTTCCCACAGGTAAATGCCCTGCCACGTGCCCAGCGCGAGTCGACCGCCGCGCAAGGGCAGGCTGAGGTTGACGGTGGTGAGCGCGGTGCGGATGTGGGCGGGCATGTCGTCCGTGCCCTCGCAGGTGTGGGCAAACAGGGGATCGCCGTCGGGTACGAGGCGCTTAAAGAAACGCTCGAGATCGGCGCGCACGTCCGGATCCGCATTCTCCTGGATGAGCAGCGAAGCTGATGTGTGCTGCAGGTGCAACGTGACGAGGCCATTCTGGATACCACCTTTGGCGATCCAAGCAGCGACCTCGCTGGTGAAGTCATAAAGCCCGCGTCCGTGCGTGGCGAGCGTCAGTTCGTGGAAAGCTTGATGGAGCAAGATGTTGGTTCGCGTTCGGAAAAATGCTAACTGCGTCTGGGTTCGGCGAGGAAATAATCGTGCGGTTACCCTAACAAATTCAACGAAAGAAACCAGGAGGAAATCCAGAATAATGATTCCGCAGGAAGGAATGGCCACCCTCCGTTAATTCGCCGCAGCCGAAAACGACGGCACATAATGAAGTCCGCGGGCAAACGTCCAACCGCCGCTGAATGTCGGGCCGGAAGGCGTGCGACTGTTCGACTGTTCCTTGGCACAGGCCGTCGTACCCGTTATGGTCCGTCCGTGCCGATCTTTCACGAGTGTCAACGCTGCACGGCCTGCTGTCGCTGGCCAGGACAAGTGCGCTTGACGGAGGCCGAGATTGCACGGCTCGCGGACTTTCTGGAACTCGGCGAAACGGAGTTCATTCAACGCTTCACGCGCTTGACGCACGACCGCCAGGGACTGGCCTTGCAGGAAAAGCCCAGCGGCGCTTGCGTTTTTCTTATGGGCCATGATTGCTCCGTCCAATCTGTAAAGCCGCAGCAATGCCGGGACTTTCCGAACTTGTGGCGGGAGGCCGAGGCGGAAAACCAGTGCCGAGCCATCCCGCAAACGCTCGGCGACGAGGCATACGCGCAACGCGTGGCGCAGGTGACGGGCCGCACGGTGGAGGCAGTGCGGGAAATTCTGGGAAGCCGCCAACGAACGGAGTGCCACTCCCCGAGCCGAAGCGGTTGATCGAAACCCGCCGCGGGTGGCTTTTAGAGTGCGGCTGGAAACGACGTGCCCCGCCGTTTTTGACACCCGTTCCGGCGGACTTGGAAACCCACCCAGCCCGTGATGGCAACGCCGGGTCGCCGCTGCGCTTTGCCACCGTATGCGTCCAAATGGCTGCCATCGGCCCCGAAAGCTCCTCCATCGGCACCGGCGTACGCCGAAGGGTAGTACTTCAAGCACCCGGGGAGAGCTTTGCTTCCTAACGCAAGGGCCACGACGGAGGTTGAAGTTTTCACCCCGGACTCGTGCGGGGCCGGAATCAGCTCGCGGCGGAGCTGATCAGCGGCGCGGCGCCGCGCGACGCCCTTACCCAATATAGTTCCGCTCGTCGCGGAGTTTCCGATGACAGCAATTTCCAAAAAATCTTTTGCCTTGGACCGTTTTTGTCCGACCCCACCAGCCAAGCTGGGATCGCAAATTGAAAGGCAATTATGACAAATGATCAACAATTGGAACTCGGATTCGGTGGCGGCAAGCCGGCGACGCAGATGGCGCGCCGGGAAAATCGCCTGGCCCGTGCGGCCTGGTGGTTCAACAAAATGCGCACCGTGGTAAACAACGCGATGGACTGGCCGCCCGCTGGGCCGCCGCGGCCGCAGCAAGCCTGGCTGCCGGGGGCGTACCGGCAGGTGCGGATTTAGTGGCGACGGGGCGGCGAACGCCACTGACTTCTGTTTCCAGTTTCCTCGGCGTCGACCGTGACTTGGCACCACGTCGAGGTTCGGATTGACTTCGCGAGGTCGCTGCCGAATTCTCCGGCGCGTGTCAGATTTATTTTGGGTCGTCGCCCACACCCGGCCCCGCCGGGAGAAAAAACTGGTCGAGTATTGCAGGCTTCACCGCTTGGCCGTCACGCTGCCGTGCTACAATTCCGCCCATAAATATCGCGGCAAGACCGTGGTTTTCCATAAGCCGCTGTTCCCCGGTTACGTTTTCCTGCAACTCCAAAAGGCAAACTTTTCAAGCGTCCGTCAGAATGACTGCGTCGCCAATCTGTTGGAAGTTTTCGATCAGGAAACCTTCGCCCGGCAGTTGCAGGAGATCCTCGCGGCGTTGGAGTCGACCTTGGAAGTCCGCCTGGCGCCAAGCATCGGGGAAGGCACGCGGGTGCGAATCCGGAGCGGTCCGTTGCAGGGAGTGGAAGGCTGGGTGGAAAAACGTCACGGGATGAGCACCGTGCTGTTGCGGTTGGATTTTATCAACCAGGCGGCGGCGGTGAAAATTGCCGCAGATCAGTTGGAGCTGATCTGATCTGATCTCCGCCGCGACTTCCGCCAACTTTTACCGTTCCCGAGGCCGACATCGGACGCATCAAGCTGCGCGCGGCTGTATTTTGGCCGGCCACAAGAGTTGACTTTTCCAGGCAGGACTGGGCCATTTGTCGTATTCCGCGGCGACCGCGAACCGCTCGGCATAAAGGACGTCACACCGACGATGGAAACGACGAACGCTGTCGCTTCGCCGCCTTCAGAACTTCAGGGAAGTTTTCAAAACGAAGTAGGACGGCTCTTCCCTGGCCGTGCCATTGCGGCCATGCGTGTATGCCGGATCCAAACACACCATACCGTAACCAGCTTGAATGCCGGCGATACTAAACCCGCGCTCGCCGACCTTGGTGCTGAAGAGACTGCCGAAGGATCCTTTCGCCGCAACCTGCTGCTTATTCAAAAAAGTCGCCGCCGCCAAGACCCGGCGCGTGGCATCGCTGGATCCGGCATAAACTCCGTTGGTTGCCGGGTAGTTCTTGGGCCGCGGTTCAATCGCTAGCGAGAATTGATTGGTGACGGTCGCCGTCGTCGTCGCCGCAGGCAAGGGGTTAGGGGTGGGTTTCGTTGGAGGGGAAAACGTTTCGGAACGAACGGGAAGCGCGCTGATCAACATGGCCAGTGCAATGCACGTAATGATTCGCTGACGCCTTCCCCGCAATTGGTACTTATTCCCGTTAACCGGGCCGAGGTGCTTGATATACATCACAACAACGACACTCCTTTTTGAGCAGTCTGTGGAAGTTGCAAAAATTACAGGCTGCCTGCGCCAGTCTAGCAATGGCTGTACCACACCTCGGTAGCGGCGTCAGCACCGCCTGCTTTGGAATGGTTGGACTCATTCACGTTTCCCATCGGCACTCAGTCACCATCGAAAGTAGAGGGACATTTACAGAGTAATGGTTAGGCCTTCACGGATAATTTCACCGTAGGCTTCAACTGACCAAGAAGGAGAAAACTAAGTTTTGGCACCATGCCCACAGCTTCCCCCCGATGGCAGTAACCGGGTGGAGCTTGGGTGTGCCGTTATCATAGATGCTTGTGGTTAACCAACAGGTTTGGGTTGGCAATACCCGGTGATTTCCAGCCGGGTGTTGTTCCCCTAGGAAGAAGAATTTTAAGCCGAAGTCACGGCGCAGTTTCCCGGACAGTGTGTCCTGAAATTGGCGGCGCACCCCGAGGAAGTTCCCGGTGGACGCTTCGGCGGCGGGAGTGACCCAAGCCGCGACGGATGACTTTTGGGGCGTATCTCCCAGGCCCTGGATGCCGGACGGCAGTCCATGAAGAAGGGCTTGAAGTCTTCGGGTGGCTGATTATTCTCTAGGCGGTCGCGCGCTTAGCTCAGTGGTAGAGCATTTCCTTCACACGGAAGGGGTCCTAGGTTCAATCCCTAGAGTGCGCACCATTTTCTGCCGGTTCAGTAAATTGGATATTTTGACAGATCCACCCACCGAAGTTGATACGCTTTTGGGCTCAATCCTTCCAAGTTGGAAAGTGCGTCCATGTCCGCCTGCATGTTCGGACTCGGGCCGGATGTGGAACGCCCGCCAAAAAAGACCAATTCGCCCGGCAGCGGGAGCATGTTGGGTGATCCGGAATCCCCACCTTTCCAAGTGTTGACGGTGAGACCAGTCACCTCGGCGCTGACTTGGCCACTTTGTTCCGTCTTAAAGACGGGACAACTGACGCCAGGGAGGGCCGACGAGAGATACCGGGCTTGTGCTTCGGCAGCGGCAACGACGCGCATCGGTTGGATTGAGTCCGGCAAATCGCGGTCGAAAATGAAAAGCGTGTAATCTCCCTGCTTGCCGACCCGCACCACTTCACGCCGGATCGTTCGCACGATTAGGGAATTGTCCGCGGCCAAAAACCAGGCTTTGGAGCCGAGCCGGCGCGTGTTGAACCCCTCCGCACCCATGCTATGGCCCCGCGTGTAGCCGTGGCGGCGAGTCAACAAAGTGATGGGCACCTGACCCAGGCTGCCTTCACCTTCCCAACACGGACTAAGGGCCGTCATGCCGGTCATACCCCAGACCAGACTGTTGGTGTTCCATCGGACGACCGGCGCAATGGTTGGCCAACCGACGGGCTCCGTACGTTGCGACCAAACGTTCAAGTCGCGACCGTTGGTGTGGGCAATGAAATTGGTCCACACGAGCTGATTCAGGGACTCGGGGAGGAAACCGGCGAAGACGTGGTTGGTGAACGACCAATTCGCAATGCGCGGCCTCATCGCTCTCTGATTCGTCGCGCCGATGAAATTGTTCGTCGGGCTCGGCATATTCCATTCCCGCGGCACCCGGTAATTCTGGAAAATGGCTGCGCCGTTCGTTGCCCACCCAATGAAGACGTTGGGGCTGGCCACCCCGTTCGTCGCTACCACAGCACTTGGAAGCCCAAGGATGGTTTGGGCCCACGACCCGTTTACGAACAACGTCAGTCCCAGGGTCATCCAAAATCGTTGCCACGGGCTCATAATTATTGGTATTGCTCCCACCGGTTCACGGGTTGAAGCCCAAGGTGCGACGGTGGCGCCACAGCTCTCGCGGTTTGAAAATCCCCGCCGGGGTAATGATGCCCGTGATCAAATCCGCCGGCGTCACATCGAAGCCCGGATTCCGGGCCCCGCTCGTCGGATTCGCCACCCGCAAATAGGCGCGCTTGCCGTTCCGGACTCCGGCTCCGGTTCTCTGCGTTTGTAAAACACCCCACGCGCCCAGAACTTCGTCCTCCGGCCGTTCTTCGATCGGAATCTCCCGGCCGCGCCGTAGATTCCAGTCGATCGTCGAAAGAGGAATGGCCACGTAGAAGGGAATCCCGTGCCGCTTCGCCAACACCGCTTTTGTGTACGTGCCGATCTTGTTCGCGACCTCACCGGTGCGACCGAGCGTGCGGTCGCTGCCAACTAGAACGAGATCAATCTCGCCGGCCTGCATCAAGTGACCCGCGGCGTTGTCGGCGATGATCTGGTGCGCAATACCCTGTTGCGCGAGTTCCCAGGCCGTAAGCGTCGCGCCCTGCGAACGAGGCCGGGTTTCGTCACAAAAAACATGAAACCTTTTTCCGGCCGCCTGCGCCGCATAGAGCGGGGCGGTGGCCGTTCCGAAGTCCACAAACGCCAGCCAACCCGCGTTGCAATGCGTCAGCACCTTCATGCCGTTTCGGATCAACTTGACACCCTGCCGCCCAATCGCAGCGCAATGCTGCACGTCTTCGTTGGCAAATTCCTCGGCGGCGGCGAGCGCGAGCGTTTGCTGTTGCGCGACCGATTGACCCCGGCCCATGGCGCGGCGAACGGCATTCATGGCATTCACCGGGTCCACCGCGGTCGGCCGGGCGGCCTTCAGGGTGGTATAAACCGTTTCGACCTGGCGGGAAAATTTCCGCTGATCGCTCCCGCGAAATGCCCGGGCCCCTTGGGCCAAACCGTAGGCGGCCGTGGCGCCGATGGCGCCCGCCCCACGCACCACCATGTCGCGGATCGCGGCGGCGGTTTCGCGAAAATTCCGAGACGCTTCTATTTTGAAAGTATGCGGCAACAACCGTTGTTCGATCAGGCGGACGTGGTTGTGCGCCGCGTCGAAGGTGACGGTGCGATACGCTCGGGTTTTTCCGCGAACGGTTACGTTCATGCCGCAAGGCTAAGCGACGGTTCCGGCGAACACCAGCGCCGGTTCAGGCGGCGCTGCTTTTGAGCCGGCGGATGGTCGCTCGGATCTGGGCGTAGAGCGGGTGCTTGCGCAATTTGCGAAGATCGGGATCGCGGGCGAGCCAAGCAAAGTCGCGGTAGCCGAGACGGAACGCCTGTTCGAGCGTCTGCACTGCGAGCTCACACTGGCCGGTGAGCGAATAACTGCAAGCGAGATTGTAGAACACGAGTGGATTTCCCGGTTCCAATTGCGCGAGCCGTTCGTCCACGCCCAGACCTTCGGTGAACCGGCCGCGTTTGGTGTAGGTGTCCCCCAGCAGTTGCAACGCCTCCACGTAGGCTGGGTCACGGCGGACGACGCCTTCGATGAAATTGATCTGAACATCCAGTTCCCGCGTTTGTTGGCGGGTGGAACGGCCTTTCTGCGTACTACTTTTTGCCGGCATACGTCGGGCAGTATTGTTCCCAATCCGCCGGCCCAAGTCAAACCGGCTCTTGATCCCTTCGGGTAAGCTTACGCCAAAATAGTTGGGCCGATCTCCGGCGCAGGCTCCGCCGGGGCGATCAAACTTAAAATCCGTACGCGAGCAAGCCGCAACATCGCCGGGGGCAGCTGACGGGAGGGAGGGAGGGGGAAACAGCGCTTTCCGTTCCTGTGATTCCGGCCTACGCTGGGCGCGCAAGGGTATGGGTGTGCAGGTAAAAATTTGCGGCATTACCAGCGAAGGCGACGGCTGCGCTGCTGCCGCGGCGGGCGCCGACATGATCGGGTTGATGTTTTATGAACGCAGCCCGCGGCATGTTTCGTGGGCCAACGCTGCGGCGATCGCCCGCGCGTTGCCACCGCACGTTTTGAAAGTGGGTGTATTCGTAAACCCGCCGGTGGCAGCCGTGCAGCGTGCCATCGCCGAGTGCGGGGTGAGCCTGCTTCAATTTCACGGCGAGGAAACGCCGGAATTCTGCACCCAGTTCGGCGTGAGGAGCCTGAAGGCGTTTCGCATCCGCGACGCCGCTTCGCTCACCGCGCTGCCGGGTTATCCCACGGACGCCTGGTTGCTGGACGCCTTTTCCGCCGCCGCGCTGGGAGGCACGGGCGAGTCGTTCAACTGGGACCTCGCAGTGGCCGCCAAGCAGTTGGGGCGCCCGATTTTTCTCGCGGGCGGGTTGACGCCGGAAAACGTGGCCGCAGCCGTGCACCGCGTTCAACCGTTTGCCGTGGACGTTTCGAGCGGCGTGGAATCTGCGCCCGGGAAAAAAGATCCCGCGAAGGTGCATGCGTTCATTGCCGCCGCTAAAGGCGTCGTCGCCAACGAATCGTGAAGCCATTCATAGCCATCGCCGCCATGTCGCTGAATCGCGTGATTGGGGCCGGGAATCAAATTCCCTGGCATTTGCCGGAGGATTTTCAATGGTTCAAACAGACGACCACCGGCCACGTGCTCGTGATGGGGCGAAAAACGTTTGAATCCATCGGCCGGCCCTTACCGAATCGCGAAACAATGGTCCTGAGCCGTTCGGGCTTCCGGCATCCCGGAGTCACGACGATTCGATCGCTTGAAGATTTGCCCAGGTTGGTGGGCGACCGGCAGGTGTTCATCTGCGGCGGCGCCCAAATCTATGAACAGACGTTGCCCCAGTGCGCCGAGCTTTTGCTCACGCTCGTCCAACGCGAAGTGGCGGGCGACACTTTCTTTCCGCAGTTTGAAAACCGGTTCGAACTGACTGAAGAAATCCGCACTTTGCCGGAGTTCAAGATTCTGCGGTATCAGCGACGCACGGGCTGAGGTGTTTTCGTTTTGGGCGGGGAAGCGGGACTGGCGGGAGCGGTGGCCGGAGCGGCACTGGAGTGTTCCCGCAAGTATTTGACCGACGCGCCGGCCATGAGTGCTGGCATGTCCCCGTATTCAGTATAGCTGGCCGGCGGCTCGAATGCTTTCGTGTCGGCGCGCGTGAATTGCACCTGCCGAAAGCGCATCACCACCGTGTCATTACCTTCCCGGGTCGCCACGCAAACCGGAAAATTCCGGAGATCGGTCGCGATCCAGACGGTCGCTTCGTGTTTTTCGGCTTTAGCATCGGTGATGACCACGCGTTGCTTCCGGCAGGGATGACCCTCCAGGATTTCCTTGGCCAACTCGGCGCGCTCCACTTTTGCTTTTTTAAGAAAGGCCTCGGCTTCCGCCGGCGGCATGGCCAGTTTTACGACCGATTGTAATTTGGGAAAGGCCACCCACGTCGTGCGTTGCTCTGGACGGATCAGGCTGATGACACGGTCCAAGCCCAGCGGCGCCAGCCGGGCAAGGGCGTCGGGTTGCTCGCGATTCCGCATGCGGGCCACCTCCACCTCCACCCGGATCTGGCTGTCGAGCCGGGTGAACGTCATCGGCATGGCGACGCGTTCCTTCTGGTCTAACCCCAGGATCTGGACTTCTGCCTGCGCGGTGAAAGCCACGTTCGAGCCAAAGAGGTGGATGAGCGACGCGGTGACGCCGGGCGAGCCGGGCCCGGCTAATTGCGCGAAGCCCGAAACCGCTCCACCCAGGAGAAAAACCGTTACCCAGACCCACGGCATCATTTCATCGCCGCCCACACGCGATGAACATCCTCGTGATCGTCGAGCGTCTGCAGAAATTCACCAGCCTCGGCCCGCTGGGCCTCCGTCAGTTCCGGAAACTGCTTAGGCACGTAGCCCAGTTCGCTTGTCACCACCGTCCAGCCGTTCGCGGCCAGCCATTTGACCACCGCATGCACCGCGGTGCGATCGCAGATAAACCGCGCGCCCGCCGCGCCTTCCGGAATATCGTCGTTTTGTTCATGGGCGAGAGGCTCGAATTCATTCGCGCCGGCTTCGATGGCGGCCGCTTCCCGGTCGATGGTCGCATCGGCGTGATGCGCTTCCACGAGGCCGACATGGTCGAAGAGGAATTTGTTACTGCCCGCCGTGCCCAACTGGCCTTTCTTGAACAGAACGCGAACTTCTGGGGCAGTCCGGTTCACATTGTCGGTATACACTTCGACGATGACCCCCACCTTGTGCGGGGCGTATCCTTCGAACACGACGTGCTCCATCACGAGTTTTTCGTCGCCGATACCCGCGCCTTTGTTGATGGCGCGCTGGATGGCGTCCTTCGTCACGCTCTCCTTTTTCGCCTTTTCCACCGCGGTAAAGAGCCGCGCATTCATGGCCGGATCCGCGCCGCCCATCCGGGCGGACACGGAAATTTCGCGAACGAGTTTGCCGGTCGTCCGGCCCTTTTTCAGCCCGGCGACAAGCCGTTTTGCATGCAACCATTGACGTCCCATGGGCGAAGACTAACGAGGTCGCAGCGCGGGGCCAAGTCGGGGCTTTGGCGCAAGGGCGATTGGCAAAGGCAGGCCTTGGTTCTTAATCGTAAACTTTTTCTTAATCGTAATCCTCCCCAACTGCTTACGCTGGGCGAAATCTACAATGGCGATTAAGAGCAAGATTACGATCAAGAGCACGAGCGAATCCAACCGTCAGCCACTTGCAGTCACACAAAAGCAACCTTGATTTGCGGGTCAGAGAGTGAGAGTCTCACAATCGTTAACCCCAATCGCAACGCATCGCACAGTTCGCTGGGGAACATAATCAGGAAGCTCAATCCACTCAGGGCGCCGCCAATGAAGGGAATTAGTTACTACGGATTTAACTTGGCGACCATCGTCTGGCTCGCGGGCTTGCCCGTGGCCGCGCAATCGGCCCGCGAAAACTCTCCCGCCGCAAACCACGCCGCGCCGATTCCCATGGACCAGCTCGGGGCCATGGCCGGCAAACAGTATCAGGGCGATGGTTTGTCCGTCACCGCTATGCCGGACGGGGCGCGACTGCGCTGCGCCTTCCAAAGACTGGAAGGCGAGGTGACGAGCGAAGGGCTCTGGCTTCATTCCACGGCGGGTAATCCTTCCGACGAACGCTTCCGAGTGATGGCGGTGGCTGCGGGACGCACGGCCGACTTTGCTCCAGCCTGCGTTTTCCCCGTTGATTTCGTAGCAGCCGACGTAAGGAGGCTCTCTCTTGAAACGGCTTCAGATAGAGCCTCCTCACGTCGGCTGCTACCGACGGAACGGTCGCTTCCGTTCACTGGTTCGGTGACCGTGGTCGGCTCGTTAGTCCGATTCATCCGGCCCGGTTTGACAGAAGAATACTCGGCGAGCGTGGACGGGGTACGGCAGGATTTCGTCGTGGAACAACGGCCCGAAGGCGATGGCGAACTGCGGGTGGAACTGGAAGTGGCCGGCGCGAAAGCCGAGCCGCTGCTCAATGGCGCGCGGTTGGTGTTGGACGGCTCCAGACGCATGCTCGCCTACAATCGCCTGCGCGTGGTTGATGCCACAGGACGCGAGTTGCCGGCGCGGATGGAAGTAGCGTCAGGCATCCTGCCTGACGTAGAGGGCGGCATCCTGCCGCCCGGAATTGTCGCAGCTACGACGGGAGCGTCCGGATTCAACTTCGAGAAATTTGCAAGCTCCGGTCTTTCCGCCGGGCTGGAAGCCCCGGCCCTACGGCAGTCGGGGACGCCTGCCGCTACGCGACTGGCCGTGCTGGTTGATGATACGTCAGCAATCTATCCCGTGCGCATTGACCCCACCTTCAGCGATGCCGACTGGATCAGCATGGGTGGGCTACCGGGGGCAGATAGCTTGGTATTCGCTGCTGCGACGGATGCTTTAGGCAATCTGTATATCGGCGGTTGGTTCAACCTTGTGGGAGACGTGGTCGCGAACCGGATCGCCAAGTGGGACGGGACCGCGTGGTCAGCTCTCGGTTCGGGGATGAACGGCAACGTCACTGCGCTGGCAGTATCGGGGACAAACCTCTACGCCGGAGGTTTGTTCACCTCTGCAGGCGGGACCGGAGCCACCAATGTTGCCAAATGGGATGGAAGCGCCTGGTCGGCTTTGGGCTCGGGAATGAACAATCAAGTCAACGCGTTGGTGGTGTTCAACGCCGAGCTATTTGCAGGTGGTTCGTTCACCACGGCAGGTGGAAGTCCAGCTAAAGCGATTGCGAAGTGGAACGGATCCACATGGTCCGAGGTAGGAGGAGGAATGGGAGGTGATTATCCGTATGTATTCTCTCTAGCAGCGTCAGGCAGCCAGCTGTATGCAGGAGGTGCTTTCACTTTTGCTGGTGGGTTCACGGTCAACCGCATAGCACGTTGGAACGGAAGCGTCTGGTCAGCGTTGGGAACGGGGATGAACGATGCTGTGTTTGCCGTTGCGATGAGCGGAGCCAACGTTTATGCGGGAGGGGCATTTACCACGGCAGGTGGCAATTTTGCTAATTACACTGCAAAATGGAACGGAAGCACATGGTTGTCCTTGGGATCAGGGATGAACGACTGGGTCAGTGCGCTAGCTATGGACGGCACACTCCTGTACGCGGGCGGCTGGTTTACAACAGCGGGTGGGGTGACTGCCAACCGAATTGCTAGATGGAACGGTAGCGGGTGGTCAACCTTAGGGGTGGGGATGAACCGCAGCGTCGAGGCATTAGTCGTATATGAAACGGGAAGGACTTTGTATGCAGGTGGCAACTTCGCCACGGCGGGCGGAACGGCTGCCATTAACATTGCTAAGTGGAACGGCATTACGTGGTCGGCTCTAGGGGCGGGCATGAATGATGTGGTCATGTCGCTGACGGTGTCCGATACGAACTTGTATGTGGCTGGCTACTTTACCAAGGCGGGTGGAACAGCGGCCAGCCGAATTGCAAAATGGGACGGGAGCGCCTGGTCGGCTTTGGGGGAAGGCATGAATGACGGCGTCAATGCGCTAGCTATATCAGGTGCGACATTGTATGCGGGCGGCGCATTCACTAATGCGGGTGGAATAACGGTCAACCGAATTGCCAAGTGGGATGGGAGCGCATGGACGGCTTTAGGGGAAGGCATGAACGACGAGGTCCACGCGCTAGCATTATCAGGTACGACCTTGTATGCGGGCGGTGCTTTTACCAATGCAGGCGGAACTGTGGCTAGCCGAATTGCTAGGTGGGATGGGACCGCGTGGACGTCTTTGGGGGCGGGAATGAATGACGCGGTCTACGCACTCACAACCTCCGGTACTGACCTTTATGCGGGAGGCACTTTTACGAATGCAGGTGGGATTGAAGCCAGCCGAATTGCGAAATGGAACGGCACCACTTGGTCCGCCCTCGGCTCTGGAATTGGAGATCAAGATTCCTATGTCTTTGCGCTGGTAGTCTCCGGCGCCGAGTTGTATGCGGGGGGCACTTTCACTACCGCCGGCGGGATTGCAGCTCGTTGTGTTGCCAAATGGAACGGAAGCACGTGGTCTGCTTTAGGATTGGGGGTTGGAGCCCAGTCATTCGATGGAGACGCGGTCTACGCACTCGCGCAATCCGGTACCGACCTATATGCGGGCGGCTATTTCAAGGAAGCGGGCGGAAACGCAATCAATTACGTTGCAAAGTGGGACGGCATCGTATGGTCAGCCTTGGGTTCAGGCATGGATTACGATGTCCGTGCCTTAGGAGCCTCCGGAACAAACCTATATGTGGGTGGCGAATTCCTCATTGCTGGAAACAAAGTTTCCGCTTCCATCGCTAGAGCAAACATCAGCGCTGCTCGGGGTCGGTTCAGCAATCTGATTTATTCTCCAGCCACCGGATTCAGTTCCACTTTCAGCGACGGTACCGTTGGTCAACCTTACCGCATCCAGACTTCACCTTCGCTGGCCGTTGGCCCTTGGACCGATCTCACGAACTTCATTTACGCCGGCCCCGTCGTCATCACCGACGCATCCGCTGTCTCGACGACGAACACCTTCTATCGTGCCGTCACGCCCTGACGGTAGGGTCGTCGCTCTGCGACGACCAGCGCCGCGCGCAGCGGCGCAAAGCTTTCGAGCGAATCGCGCGAAGGACCGAAAGCGTTCCGGCCCTGCACGGGCCGGTGGTCGTCGCAGCGCGATGACCCTACCGCTACCTGACCTCGTCATTCAGGGAGACTTGCTGGAACGCTCGCCGTGCGGGTGGTCGTCGTTCCCTTCGCGCTGGCACCAACATTCCAAGATTGCCTGTGCCGCCGGATTTGAGTTTCATCTGGCCCGACGATATGAGTTCAAACGTAACGACGCCCCAGCCGATTTCTCCCATCCCACGTCAGCGGAAATTGCTGGTTGCCAACCGCAGCGAAATCGCCATCCGCGTTTTTCGCGCGGCCACCGAACTGGGCTTCCGCACCGTCGCGATCTACGCGCAGGAGGATCGGCTCGCAATTCATCGTTTCAAGGCGGACGAGGCCTATGTGGTCGGCGTCGGCAAAGGGCCCGTCGGAGCGTACCTGGACATCCCGAGCATCATCACGCTCGCGCAGGAAAAGGGCGTGGACATGATTCATCCGGGCTACGGCTTTTTGTCGGAGAACGCGGAGTTTGCGCAGGCGTGTGCCGATGCGGGGATCACATTCGTTGGGCCGCGCGTCGAGTTGTTGCGCAAGATGGGCGACAAGACGGCGGCGCGCGCGCTGGCCCAAAAAGTCGGCGTGCCGACGTTGCCCGGAACCGAGGATGCCATCGAAGATCGCGGGGAAGCGCTCAAGATCGCCAAAGAAATTGGTTTCCCGCTCATCATCAAAGCCGCGTTCGGCGGCGGCGGGCGCGGGATGCGCGTGGTCACCAAGCCGGGCGATCTCGCGGCTTTGCTCGACGAAGCGCAGGGCGAGGCGGGGCGGGCGTTCGGCAATCCGGCGGTGTTTCTCGAACGCTACATTCCCCACGCGAAACATATCGAGGTGCAGATCCTCGGGGACCGCCATGGCAGCGTCGTACATTTGCACGAGCGCGACTGCTCGGTGCAGCGACGCCATCAAAAGGTCATCGAGATCGCGCCGAGCGTGGGCCTGGAGCAGCGGGTGCGCGAGGAGTTGTGCGCTGCGGCGGTGAAGTTGTGCCGCGCGATCCAGTACGACAACGCCGGCACCGTGGAATTTCTCTACGACCAGGACACGCAGGAGTGGTTCTTCATTGAGATGAACCCGCGCATCCAGGTGGAACATACCGTGACGGAAGTCATCACCGGCATCGATCTCGTGCGTTCGCAGATTTTGATCGCCGGAGGCCAGCCGATGCACGGTGCCGAAGTGGGCATTCCGCCGCAAAAGGAAATCTCCCGCAACGGTTACGCCGTGCAATGCCGGATCACCACGGAGGATCCGGAAAATAAATTCAATCCCGACTACGGACGCATCCTGACGTATCGGTCCTCCGGCGGCTTCGGCTTGCGGCTCGACGGCGGCATGGGTTACGCCGGCGCGGTCATTACGCCGTTTTACGATTCGCTGCTGGTCAAACTGACGGCGTTTGCGCCGACCTTTGCGAATGCGCTCCAGCGCATGGACCGCGC
Organism: Verrucomicrobiota bacterium; assembly: GCA_025350905.1. Classification (GTDB taxonomy): domain Bacteria; phylum Verrucomicrobiota; class Verrucomicrobiia; order Limisphaerales; family JADLHS01; genus JADLHS01. The sequence continues at coordinate 7,332 of JANXWY010000202.1, read as the reverse complement.
GCTCCGCGAGTTTCGCATCCGCGGGGTGAAGACGAACATTCCGTTCCTTGAAAACGTCATCCACAACGAAAAATTCAGTTCGGGGCGGGCCACCACGACGTTGATTGATGCGACCCCGGAACTGGTAAAGTTCAAGCCGCGCCGCGACCGCGCCACGAAGCTGCTCACGTTCCTGGGCGACATCACGGTGAACGGCAACCCGCAAGCCAAAGGTTTTGTCGCCAAGGAAACGATGCTGCCGGCCCGCATTCCGGCATTCGACCACCGGCAGGCACCGTCGCCGGGCACGCGCCAGTTGTTGCTGGAATTGGGCCCGAAGAAATTCGCGGAATGGACGCGCCAGCAAAAGCCATTGCTCGTTACCGACACCACGTTTCGCGATGCGCACCAATCGCTCTTCGCCACGCGGCTGCGTAGCTACGACATGCTCGCGGTGGCCGACGCGGTGGCGCGTCGGACGCCGAATCTGTTCAGCCTGGAAATGTGGGGTGGGGCGACCTTCGACACGGCGCTCCGCTTTTTACACGAAGATCCGTGGCGACGGCTGCGCCTGCTGCGCCAGCGCATTCCGAACATTTGCTTTCAGATGCTGTTCCGCGGCTCGAATGCGGTTGGTTATTCCAATTACCCGGACAACGCCGTCGCCGGTTTCGTGCGGCACGCGGCCGAAGCGGGCATTGATATTTTCCGCATTTTCGACTCGCTGAATTATCTACCGAACCTCAAGGTCGCGATGGACGCGGTGCAGGAGACGCACGCCCTGTGCGAAGGGGCGATCTGCTACACGGGCAACATCCTTGACAAGTCGCGCAGCAAATACTCGCTGCGCTACTACGTGAAGCTGGCCAAGGAGCTCGAACGTATGGGGGCTCACATTCTGGCCATCAAGGATATGGCGGGCCTGTGCCGCCCGGCGGCCGCGCACCTGTTGGTTAAAGCGCTCAAGGAGGAGATCGGCATCCCGATTCATTTCCACACGCATGATTCGAGTGGCGTGGCGGCCGCGGCGGTGTTGTCGGCCACGGAAGCAGGTGTGGACATCGCCGACCTCGCGGTGGCTTCCATGTCGGGTTCGACCAGCCAGCCGAACCTGAATTCCATTGTGGCGGCGCTGCAATTCGGCAAGCGCGACCCGGGCCTCGATCTCGCCGCCTTGAACGAGCTGGCCGACTATTGGGAATGTGTCCGCGCCTATTACGCGCCGTTCGATACCGCCCCTCGCGCCGGCAGTGCGGAGGTTTATTTGCACGAAATGCCCGGGGGCCAGTTTACGAATCTCAAGGAACAGGCCGCGGCGATGAGCCTTGCGCATCGCTGGCCGGAAATCGCGCGCACCTACGCCGAGGTGAACCAGCTGTTCGGCGACATCGTCAAGGTCACCCCCAGCAGCAAGGTTGTGGGGGACATGACGATGTTTCTCGTCACGCGCGGCATCAAGTCCGCCGACGTGCTGAATCTCGAACCGGGCAGCACGCCGTTTCCGGAGTCGGTGATTGACATGCTCGCCGGCGGACTGGGCAAACCGATGGGCGGTTGGCCGAAAAAACTCCAGCACATCGTCCTCGGCAAACGCCAGCCGTTGCGCGGCCGGCCCGGCGCTTCGTTGAAGCCGCTGAATTTCAAAAAACTGGAGAGCGAACTGGCGGTGAAATTCAAACATGAGCCGACCCCGGACGATGTGTTCAGTCATATCATGTATCCCGAGGTCTTCGCGGATTACGCCAAGTTCGCACGCGACTTCGGGGATTTGTCGGTCCTCCCCACTCCGGCTTTTTTCTACGGGATGAAAGTGGGCGAGGAGGTTTCCGTTGAGATCGAGGAAGGCAAAACGTTGTTCATCCGGCTGGTAAGTCTGGGGCCGGTAAATCCGGATGGCAAACGCGCGGTGGGCTTTGAATTAAACGGCATGACGCGTCAGCTCCTGATCACCGATCGCTCGGTACAGCCGAAGGTTAAGGCCCGGGTGAAAGCGGATCCCGCGCTGCCCTTGCAAATCGGCGCGCCCATTCCCGGCCTGGTGACGGCGCTATCGGTCAGCGTTGGTACCAAGGTCGCCAAAGGCGACAAGTTGCTCACGCTCGAAGCGATGAAAATGCAGACGACGCTTTATGCGCAGTGCGATGGCAAGGTGGATGAAATCCTGGTGCAAGTGGGAGAGACCGTGGAGAGCAAGGATCTGCTGATGAAGTTGCGGGGGAGTTGATTGGAGTCTTTCAAGGTGCCTTGAAAGAACGGACAGGCCGAAAGCGAATCGTGAAAACCTGTTCCTATTGCGGGCGAGAAAACGACGAGACCCGACAGCACTGTTTCGAGTGCGGAACGGAGTTGACGGTCCTAAGCGCGCCAAGGGTAACGCCAGTGACCACCGAAGCGCAGGCGTGCATGTTTTGCGGGACAGAAAATCCACCTCGGCGAGATCGGTGCCAGCTATGTGGAAACGAACTTTTGGTTTCCGACCAACCGGCGGCGGATTTATTCCAGCTGGATCCAGAAGTTGCTGAACTTCCCGCAGTGGCGCTGGATTACGAAGTCGAGCACGGGTTTTCCTACCCGGACTGGGAGAAAATTTGGCGGCAAGTCAATGCCAGCATTCCGCACAGCGTCTGGGATGCGGTGTATCGGCGAGCTGCGTGCGAGTGGCTGCATCAGTTGTGCAAGGATTTGGGTGGGAATTATCGCCGCTATGAATCCGGCAGGTTCTTAATGATGTGCGCCGAAGGTCGGCTGGTCAGCGAAGCACTGCTCGGATACGCCGAAAAATCTCAGGAAGCCATTTCGGACCAGATCGGCAAACTGAACCAGCGTGTAGATTATGGAAAACAGCTGCTGCTGGTTTTTAGCGAAGAGGATGACTATTACACCTACATCTCCCACTTTTATCCGGAAGGAACGCATAACCTTTCTAAAGGCGTCTTCATCAGCGGAGGGTACGGTCATGTCGCCATGCCATTTACTTTCGTTTTCGCGGCCAAGAGTATTATCACCCACGAATTGGTTCACAACAGCCTCTTTCATCTGCGAGTACCGACGTGGCTGAACGAGGGACTTGCCCAGCGGATTGAGAGAAGGATTTCCAACCGGGGATTTGGTTTGGATCGCGAACTGGTTCAGCGTCATCGGGCCTTCTGGAATGCTGAGAACGTCCAAGAATTTTGGGCCGGGGCTGCTTTTGGTGAACCGGGAGACGCCAGCGAGTTGAGCTATAGTTTGGGCGAAATCCTGGTGGAATTGCTGGCCGCGGATTACGCAGACTTCCTTGATTTCGTGAGCGAGGCAGACTGGCGGGATGGCGGGCAGGACGCTGCAGTCCGTCTTCTCAATAAGGACTTGGGCGAAGTGGTCGGTGGCTTTCTTGGACTTGGAGCTTGGCGGCCGAACCGGAAGAAGTTGAGTGACTTGTTCAAGCCTTCCGCTGATTCTACCGATGTAAATGCGCGGGTCCCGAAGGCATTCAGCAGTCCTAAGTAATTAAGCCATGAACGCAGAAAAACTTAATACCGACCAAAAAGCGCTGCAGATTAATGTTGACCGGGCCAAGTACGGCACCTTTGCCGAAATTGGCGCCGGGCAGGAAGTCGCGCGCTGGTTCTTCCGCGTCGGGGGCGCCGCCGGCACGGTGGCCAAGACCATTTCCGCCTACGACATGACGGTGAGCGACGCGATTTATGGGCCGGCCGAACGCTACGTCAGCCGCCAGCGCCTGCAGGCGATGGTGAATTACGAGTACGACCTGTTGATCCAGCGGCTCGACCAACCGCGCGGGGACAAGACGACGTTCTTCTCGTTTGCGAACACCGTGGCCACACGCAGCTTCACGCGGAATGAGGAGGGTCACGGCTGGTTGGGGATCCGCTTTCAAATCCATCCGCGGCAGCGCCCGTCCGAAATCATCATCCATGTCCGGATGCTGGATGCGGAAACCGTGCGCGAACAGGAAGCGATCGGCATCGTGGGTGTAAACCTGATCCACGCCGCATTTTATCGCAACGCCGGTCCGGTGGAGCTCATCGGCTCGCTCATGGATGGGCTCACGCGGCAGCGGCTCGAGGTGGATATGATCCGCTTCTCCGGCCCGGCCTTCGCCGCGGTGGACAATCGCCTGATGGCGTTGCAACTCGTCGAGCAAGGCCTGACCGACGCTGCCCTGTTCACCGCTGAGGGGGAGAGCGTCATCCCCAGCGAAATGCTGTACAAGAAACCGGTGCTGGTCGAGCGCGGCAGTTTTCGGCCCCTCACCAATCCGATGCTCGACATGCTCGAACGCGCGCACGAACAATTCATGCAGGAAAAAGCCCTGGCCGGCGAAGTGCCGGTGACGCTCATGGAAATGACCCTGCGCCAGTTACAGGTGGGGGATGTGATTGACCACGGCGATTTCCTGGACCGCGTGGACATGCTGGGGACGCTGAAGAAACCGGTGCTGATCTCCAACTTCCGCCGCTACCATCGCCTGGTGCAATATCTTTCCCGGCACACGCAGAAAATGATCGGCCTGCCGCTGGGTCTGGCGCGGCTGCGCGATATTCTGGATGAAAAGTTTTACACCGACCTCGAAGGCGGCTTGCTGGAATCGCTGGGACAATTGTTGCGGAGCGGCGTCAAACTTTACATTTATCCCTGGCTGAACCGCGAGACGGGCCAAATCGTAACGCTGGAGAGCTTGGAAGTCGCCCCCAACCTGCGCCATCTCTACGCTCACCTGGTGGAGAATCATTTCGTGGAGGACATCCGCAACTTCAACGCGGGCTATCTGGCCGTCAGCTCCGCTGGGGTCATCGAAAAACTTCAGGCCGGCGATGCGGCGTGGGAGGGCGAGGTGCCCGCGCCGGTGGCGGCGGTCATCAAGGCCAAAAAACTTTTCGCCCGCGAATAGAACGAAGCAAAACCTGCCTTCATAACATCCGGTCCGGCCGCGGGGATACCGTAAGGGCGAAACGATCGCCGGATTTGACCAGGGCGATGCGAGCATTGAAAGCGCGCGACAAGGCGCGGGCCGTGAGCGTGGCTGATGTCTTCCCCGCCGCCAGTACGCGGCCCGAGTGCAACAACAGCACGTGCGAAAATCCCGGCACGATTTCTTCCACGTGATGCGTTACGAGCAAAACGGTGGGCGAACTTTCGCGACGAATCAGACGCTGGAGGAATTGCAGGAAGTGTTCCCGGGCCGCCGGATCCAGCCCGGCACAAGGCTCGTCCAGAATCAGCAGCCGGGGGGTCGCCATCAAGGCTCGCGCGATCAGCACGCGCTGCTGTTCCCCCATGGAGAGCACCCGCCACGGACGTTCGGCCAGCGCCGCACATTCGACGCGCCGCAACAATTGCTGCGCGCGGCGACGGTCGGCCGGCGATCCGCGGCGCCACAAATCAATCATTGCGAACTTGCCGCTGACGACGGTTTCGAGCGCGGTTTCCTCCTCGGCCATCAGCTGGCGCACGCTTGAACTCACCCAGCCGACATGTTTTCGCAACGCCCGCCAGTCCGTGCGGCCGAAGCTCCGGCCCAGCAAAACCATTTTGCCATCCGTCGGCGTGAAGTAACCGAGGAGCGCGCGGAGCAAGGAAGTTTTCCCCGAGCCGTTGGCGCCGAGAATCACCCAGTGCTGACCGCGCTCCACCCGCCAGGAGATGTCGTCGAGGATGATTGTGTCGCCGCGACGGAGCTGCAGCTTCTCGATCTGGAGCACCGGGCGGCGGGCGGGCCTCCGAGCCGCGGATTGGGTCAGAGCTTTCAACACGGGCGGCGGAAAATTCTGGCGCCTTGCCGGAGCGATGCCGATGAACTCCATAGCCGGCCCGGGATTCGACGCATCGCACCGGCATCGCGCCGGTCACTAGTTTCACCTTGGTTCTTCACCGTTGTTGCCGGGCCGTTGCATTTGCCACCCAGCCGGCAGCCAAACCAGATCGTTCTGGCGTTGGCGACGGGCGCGACGACTGGCCGACCGTCGGGTTCCACATTTAGTGACCGGTCTTCAACTCCACGACGTCGTGGGGCGAGGCTTCCTTCAGGCCGGCGGCACTGACGCCAATGTAGCGAGCCTTCTCGCGCAGCTGCTCGAGGTTGGCCGCGCCGAGATAGCCCATGCCGGATTGTATCCCGCCAATAAGCTGCCCGAGCACGCGGTCCACCGAGCCGACGACTTCCTTCAACGCTTCGATGCCTTCGGCGGCAACCTTTTGGGTCGGGTTCGGCGCGTGACCATAGCGGGCGGCCGAACCGGACTTCATCGCCGCCAGACTGCCCATACCGCGATATTGTTTGTAGCTCTTACCGGCGATTTCCATCACATCCCCCGGGGCCTCAATGCAGCCGGCAAAAATGCCGCCGCAAATGACGGCCTGGGCCAGCGTCAAGGCCTTCACGATGTCGCCCGACTTGGTAATGCCGCCGTCGGCGAGAATGGTCACGCCCTTTTTCGCCGCCATGCGTCCGCACACGTAAAGGGCCGTCATTTGCGGAATGCCCACGCCCGCCACCATCCGCGTGGTGCAAATCGAGCCCGGCCCCTGCCCGATCTTGATCGCATTCGCCCCGCAATCGGCCAGGTACTCCACGCCCGCGGCGCTGGTCACGTTGCCCGCGATGATCGGCAGCTTGCGAAACGCCGCGCGTAGCATCTTAACGGTGTCACCCACGCCTTTGCTGTGCCCATGGGCGGTGGAAACGGCGACCGCGTCCACGCCGCGCTCCACCAGGTCGCCGACGTGGGTGAGGATGCGTTCGCGATCCAGTTCGCCGAAGGCGTTGCGGGTGGCGCTCACGGCGGCGCCGCACACCAGGCGGAAGTGCGCATCGCGCGCTGGTTTGAACTGCGCCTTGCGCTCCTGCTGGATGCGCTCGACGTCGTTCATGGTAAACAGTCCGCGCAGATGGTCGGCCTCATCCACCACCAGCAGTTTGTGAATGCCCGGGCGCTCGGTGAAAAACTTGTCGGCGCGGGCGATGGGATCCTTGCCGAGTTCCTTTTGCTGGATGGTGTGAACCTGCGCGCGCGGCGTCATGGCCTCGGCAATTTTGCGCTGGGCGTACCGCGGCTTGACGATATGGCCGGAGAGCAGCCCGACCAGGATCCCCTTGGCATCCACCACCGGGAACGTGCTGAAGCCGAACTTCCGCTCTTCCACGAGTTTCACCACATCTCCCACCAGTTGATCGGGCGCGACTTTGATCGGGTCGGGTAGCATGCCGGGCACATGATATTTCACCCGGCTCACTTCGGAGAGTTGCTGGCGCTCGGGCATGTTGTAGTGGATAAGGCCGAGCCCGCCGTTGAGGGCCATGGCTGTGGCCATGCGCGACTCGGTCACCGTGTCCATGTCCGCCGAGATGAC
>JANXWY010000199.1 GCA_025350905.1 Verrucomicrobiota bacterium | reverse complement strand
GGAAGCCGACGAACCTGCCGTCGGGCAGTTGGATTTTACGTCCCGAGACAATCAGCACTCGGTTTGGGCCAACCTTGACGTAGCGACTCAACAGCGTGCCGACGAGCACGAACATCACCAATACGATGGATACTTACCGCGAGAATTATTATCAATTGAGGGTTCATAGTTCTCCTTTGAACGCTTTGTCGAAAATAGCAGGGCGCAAGGCGGCCAACTCGGCGGCGATCCCGGTTTGCAGGCGTTTCAGCGCGTCCAGTTTCATTGGGGCGAAATCAGGCGCGGTGTTTGGCGTGCCAATCAAGAAACACGGCCCGCACATGTCGCTCGGCGGCGCTCTTGCGCAAATCGAATTGCTGATTGTAGGCCGATTTCGTGGGATACAAATGCTTGGGATTGTCCTTTGTGCTTTTGGCATCCACCGCCAGGAGGTCATGGTCCGGCAGGCAGCGGCGCGGAGCCAGTTCCGCCTTGGTCTGGATGTCATCCGGATAGGTCGTGTACCACCGCCACCACTGGCCGCTGATCAATTTCCCCTGCCAGCGCACCCGCGTCTGCGCTTCCGTCAAGGCCGGCTTGCTATTATTCATGTCGAACCGCGAACGATCAAAGACCGCGTCCTGGTTTGCGCCCGGATCAAGCGGATGCGCCGGGTCGTAAAGCGGTAACGCGCCGGACACCGGCGGGATGACATGCCCGTAAAGCGTGTGCGCGTAGAAATCCGCCACCGCATGGCAGGCGCAACCCAGCTCACTCACATCGCCGCTGTTCAGCCGGTCCTGAATCCGCCGCCAGCTTTCATCAATGTAAGCGAAATCGCAATGGTCGCGCGGGTCGTAGCTCAATACGTTCGCGTCCAATCCAAGGCTCACTGATTTGACCGTGAACCGTTCGAGCCAGGAAAGCTCCTTCATCTGGTTGTCAAAGATGTCGTTGTGGACACCCATGGCGAAGGCCGGATCATAGTTTTTCCAGAATGTGCGCCGCCCGAGATACGTATCCAAATCGCACGAAGGCTGGCCCCCCTTCGGTCCATGCACGCGCCAGAGATGATCGCGGTTAAAGACGAACACCGGTTGATACTCGTAGGTGGCGCTCGCCACTGGTGCGGCGGGTTTGATCGCCGATTTCGCGCGCAAGCGCTGGTCCACCCGCTCCATGGGATCCAGAATCATCCATGCGCCGCCCTCCAGTTGATACATTACCCAGGCGTGCGCAGACCGCCGCAGCCCGCCGTCCGGGCTGGTCTCCACCAGATGACCGAACGCAAGCCGCAGGCAGCTCTGGCTGATGCCCGCTTCGCCCAGGAGCGCCATCAACAAAAACGCCAGATCCTCGCAATCGCCGCCATCGTTCGCCAGCGTCTCGGCCGGCAGCAACCATTCCTCCCGCCCGCGTCCCTTGGCGGGCCGGTGACTGAACTTACCGAACGCCTCAATCACGCAGCGCATGCGCCAATCGAAGCTGCCTTTTCGACCGACGAAAAATCGTTCCCGTTCTTGAACGGGCTGGCTGTCCACGATTTTGCGGAGAAAGAAATTCCGCACCTCCGCGCTGTGTTCAATGGATAGGAACTCGCGCACATCCATGTCCAACGACGTCCGTTTGCTGCCCGGCACCAGGCGGGCGGCCGTGACGAGCGGCGAGACGATCTGGTCACCGGCCCAATTGTAAGAGAACGTCCGTTCAACTCGGCTGATCTTCAGGCACATGATGGTTTAAGGTTGATGGTTTACGTGTTTCACAATTCTCCTTTGAAGGCTTTGTCTAAAATGGCGGGGAGCAAGGCGGTCAACTCGGCGGCGGTCTCGGCTCGCAGGCGCTTCAGCGCGTTTTTTTCCTCTAGGCAGTTTATCATACTCAGAATTCTTTCCCGCAACGATCCTCTGTTGTGCCTACCTGTCATGACTCAATCCTCCACGATGCAGTAGAGGTGTTTGTCGGTGCGCAGAAAAATCTGCGCGGCGGAAATGGCCGGCGTCGCGTTGCTCGGTTCACCCAGATCGTTCATAGCCAAAAGCTCAAACTTGTCCGGGTCAGGCCGAAAGACGGACGTAACGCCTCGTCGGCTCGTGACATAAAGCCGCCCGGCGGCCAGCACGACCGAACCCCAACTTTCGCCGCCTTCGAGCCGCTCGATCCACCGAACTTTCCCGGTTTGACATTCCATGCACTGGGCAGTCCCTGGTCCCGCGTTGACGAGGAAGACGTTTCCACCCACGACCACGCCTGAGCCAACCCGTTGGGTCTGTTTCTCCAGCCACAGCCGGTTGGAAGCGGTCACGTCGCCGGACCCGCCCAGCTTGAAACCAAACGTCGGTCCGTTGACCCATCCCGAGAACGCGACGCCGATTTCGCCGGAGACGACAGGCGAAGGATAGACCAGATCAGCCAACGCTTCCGCCAATCCCTCGCAAAACCACAAGCGGGCGCCGGTCTTCGGATCGCACGCGACCACCTGCGTGAGCATGCTGCAGAGGATCTGATCCTTGCCCCCGACCTTGGCGACGATGGGCGTGCACCACGAGCCGCTGTTCCCTTTGAGCACGGTCTTTGGACCGCCGGGTTCGTCGAATTTCCAGAGCAGTTTTCCGGTCTTCAAATCGAGCGCGCACAGGAAAGCCCGTTCGCCTGGACCGAAGTTCAATACCACTTTCCCGCGATGGAGAATCGGGG
>JANXWY010000126.1 GCA_025350905.1 Verrucomicrobiota bacterium | reverse complement strand
GGCGACAAGCTCACGGTCGCCTCGAATGGTTCGTGGGTTTCGACCAAGGAAGGACCTATCCGAAGCTCGGATACGCTTGACGGCGAAGTCTATGACGCGCGCCGCGAAATGCCGGGGTGGGACTTGCCGGGCTTTGAGGCCAAAGGCTGGCAACCCGTCGAAATGCTTGACCGACTGGACGCAAAACTTGTGGCCCAGCCCAATGAGCCCATCCGCGTCGTCGAAGAATTGAGGCCCGTCGCGCTCAGCGAGCCAAAGCCCGGCGTTTTCGTTTTCGATTTGGGGCAGAACATGGTCGGTTGGTGCCGCCTGGAATCGCAGGGACCGGCGGGCACGACGGTCACGCTGCGCCACGCCGAAATGACCAATGACGATGGCACGATTTACACCGCCAACCTTCGCGGCGCACCGCAGGTGGACCGCTACACGTTGCGCGGCGGTGGCAGGGAAATTTTCGAGCCGCATTTCACGTATCACGGTTTTCGCTTTGTGGAAGTTACCGGCTTGCCGCACAAACCAACGCTTGGTTCACTCAAGGGACGAGTGTTTTGCTCTTCTTCGCCCGAGGCCGGCCAGTTCACCTGCTCCAACCCGATGCTCAACCGCCTTTGGCAGAACGTCCGCTGGACCCATCGTGCCAACCTCATGAGCGTGCCCACGGATTGTCCACAGCGCGACGAGCGCCTTGGCTGGATGGGCGACATTCAGGCGTTCGCTCAAACCGCATGCTTCGGCATGGACATGGCCGCGTTCTTTACCAAATGGATTCCCGACGTGCGCGATGCACAGGCCGACGACGGCCGTTATGCGGATTTTTCACCACACCCCTACGAACCGGACAAACGGTTCAGCGGCGTCCCGGCCTGGGGTGACGCGGGCGTCATCGTGCCATGGCGCGCCTATCTGAACTACGGCGACACGCGTCTGCTTGACCAACATCTGGAATCCATGAAGCGCTGGATCGAATATATCCGCGGCCAGAACCCTGGGCTCATCTGGCGCAAGGGACGCGGCAATGACTACAACGACTGGCTCAATGCCGACACGCTCAAGTTCGCGGGCTGGCCCGCCAAAGGCGGCGAGGTGCCGAAAGAAGTCTTTGCCACGATGTATTTCGCGCACTCGACCGGGTTGGTGTCGAAGATGGCCAAGGCAATCGGTCGAGACGAGGACGCTCGCAAGTACGCGCTGCTTTGGGAGGAAATCAAGGCTGCGTTCAACAAGGAATTTGTTCAGCCCGACGGCCGCTTGCCGGGGGACACCCAGGCGGGTTACGCGCTGGCGCTCCACTTCAATATGCTGCCCGACGATCTGCGCCCGAAGGCGGTCGAGCATTTGCGCGAAGGCATTCGTAAATACAACGGGCACCTCTCCACCGGTTTTCTCTCCACGCGTTGCCTGATGATGGAGTTGACGCGCTGCGGCTACAATGACGAGGCCTGGCAGCTCCTCACCAGCCAAACGTTCCCCTCGTGGGGTTATATGATTGAGAATGGTGCGACGACGATGTGGGAACGCTGGGACGGTTACGTGAAGGGCCGCGGCTTTCAGGACCCGGGCATGAATTCGTTCAACCACTGGGCGTTTGGATCGGTCGGCGAATGGATGTTCGAGAACATCGCCGGCATCCAGCCTGAGGAAGAACATCCGGCCTACAAACATTTCATCATCCGCCCGCGCCCCGGCGGTGGAGTAACCTGGGCAAACGGAAGCTACGACTCCATTCGCGGACGTATTGCCAGCAACTGGAAAATTGAGAATCGCGGGCTCGCGCTCGAAATAACCATTCCCGTCAACACGGTCGCGACAGTTTATGTCCCGGCGAAAAGCCGGGACGCAGTGAGTGAGAACGGCAAGCCAGCCTCCTCAGCTGGCGGCGTGAAGTTCTTGAGAATGGAAGGCAGCGTAGCGGTATTTGAAGTCGGATCCGGGAGCTACAGGTTTTCCTCGAACCGGTCAGCCGGGCTCACAGGCGATTCCCGGGATCATTGAACTGTAGAATTTATGAAACTAGCCCGATATCTATTGCGATTGGCCGCAGTGTTGTCTGCGGAGACTTTCGAAAATGATATGGGCATGGGCATTGCCCCTTTCCGCAAACCAAACCTCAAAATCTGGATGAGGGTCAAAATCAGAAGCATGACTTTGGCTGTGGTGGCTTTCGCCGTGGGAACCTTGCTTTGCAT
>JANXWY010000119.1 GCA_025350905.1 Verrucomicrobiota bacterium | reverse complement strand
CACGACCACCTTCACCCCCAGTAGATTCGTGCCTTTTGCGGCCCAGTCGCGGGAGCTGCCGGTGCCGTATTCCTGTCCGGCCACGATGATCAGCGGCGTGCCCGCTTTTTGATAAGCGATGGCCGCATCATAGATCGAAGTTTTCGCGCCATCGGCCCCAAGCGTGTTGCCACCTTCTTCGCCGCCGAGCATCAGGTTCTTGATGCGGACATTCGCGAAGGTGCCGCGTGTCATGATGCGGTCGTTGCCGCGCCGCGAGCCGTAGCTGTTGAAGTCCACCGCTTCGACGCCGTTTTCCTGGAGAAACTTTCCCGCGGGGGAACTCTTCTTGATCGCGCCGGCGGGCGAGATGTGATCGGTCGTCACGCTGTCGCCGAAAATGCCCAGGGCCCGCGCGCCGGTGATCGGAGCAATGCTCCCGGGCGTCCGCGAGAAGTTCTCGAAGAAGGGCGGCTCCTGAATGTAGGTGGACTTCCGATCCCACTCGTACACGTTGCCGACGCTGGATGGGATTTCATTCCACTTCGGATTTTGCGCGGCGAAATCCTTGTAGAGCTTGCGGAAGATTTCCGGCTTGAGCGCGGACTCCATCGCTTCCCGAACTTCCTGGAGCGTGGGCCAGAGGTCGGCGAGGAAAACGGGATTGCCATCCTGGTCGTTGCCCAGCGGTTCGCAGCTGAGGTCAATGTCCACCCGACCCGCCAGCGCGAACGCAACGACCAGCGGCGGCGACATGAGGAAATTGGCCTTGATGTTCTGATGCACGCGCGCTTCAAAGTTGCGATTGCCGGACAGCACGCTGGCGGCCACGAAATCATTCTTCACCACGGCGTCCTCGATGTTCGCGTCGAGCGGACCGGAGTTGCCGATGCAGGTGGTGCAGCCGTAGCCGACGAGATTGAAACGCAGTTTGTTGAGATATTTTTGCAGGTTCGTCTTTTTGAGATAATCCGTGACCACGCGCGAACCGGGAGCGAGCGACGCCTTCACGGCGGGATTCACCAACAGCCCTTTTTCGACCGCCTTCTTGGCGAGTAATCCCGCCGCGAGCATCACGCTGGGATTCGAGGTGTTCGTGCAGCTGGTAATCGCCGCGATGAGTACCGAGCCGGTGCCAACCTTGACTTTCTTTTTGCTGGTCATCTCCAATTTGACGGACTTGGCAATGTCTTTCCGCGCTTTGCCGAAACCGTTTTCCGCGACGGGCCGCTGAAACGCGCTGAGAAATTCGCGGCGCATGTTCGGCAACTCAATCCGGTCCTGCGGCCGCTTCGGACCAGCGACGCTGGGTTTCACGGTCGCGAGATCGAGTTCGACGAGTTGCGAGTATTCAATCTCACCCAGTTGCGGCATGCCCCACAGGCCCTGGGCGCGATAGTAATTTTCATAGAGTTTGCAATCGCCGTTGGTGCGACCCGTGGCGCGGAGATAATTGGTGCATTCCTCGTCGATCGGAAAGAAGCCCATCGTCGCGCCATATTCGGGCGCCATGTTGGCAATCGTCGCGCGATCCACGACCGGCAACGCCGCGGCGCCGGGACCGAAGAATTCCACAAACTTGCCGACGACCTTGGTCTTGCGCAGGAGTTGCGTGACGGTCAGGGCGAGGTCGGTGGCGGTGACGCCTTCCTTGAGTGCCCCGGTGAGATGCACCCCCACGACATCCGGCGTGAGGAAATAAACCGGCTGCCCGAGCATGCCGGCCTCCGCCTCGATGCCGCCGACGCCCCAACCGACGATGCCGAGCCCGTTGATCATCGTCGTGTGGGAGTCCGTGCCAACCAGCGTGTCGGGATAGTAAACGCCGTTGCCGCTCAGCACGCCTTTGGCGAGATATTCAAGGTTGACCTGATGGACGATGCCGATGCCGGGCGGAACGACCTTAAAGGTCTCGAAGGCCTGCATGCCCCATTTGAGAAATTGATAGCGTTCGCGGTTGCGCGTGAATTCCAGTTCCAGGTTTCGTTCCATGGAATCCGTGCCACCCGAAAAGTCCACCTGCACCGAGTGATCTACTACGAGATCCACCGGCACAAGCGGTTCGATGATCTTGGGGTTCTGGCCGAGCCGCGCGACCGCGCTCCGCATCGCGGCGAGGTCCACGAGCAATGGCACCCCCGTGAAATCCTGCAACACGATGCGCGCGACGACGAACGGGATTTCCTCGGTGCGCGTTTCATTCGGCTGCCAATTGGCGAGCGCGCGGACGGCGGCTTCGCTCACCCGTTTGCCGTCGCAATTGCGCAGGACGGACTCCAGCACGATCCGGATGGAGACGGGCAGTTTGGAAATCGGGCCGACGCCGGCCTTTTCCAGCGCGGGGAGTGAGTAGTAATGGCCCTCCCGACCGGTGCCGAGATCAAAGGGTTTCAGCGTTTCAAACAAGTTGTGTGCGTTGCTCATAAAATTCTGCGCTCGGGGTTGGCCCCGGAAAGCCGGAAAAGTGAAGATTACTGGCGAGTCCGTCAAGCGTGGGGAATTTCTCGGGTGCGACCAGAAGTGGCGGTCAACCCGGGGGGTAGGAGTGTTCGCGCTGCGAACACTCCGCCCGCGCAGAGCGGGCGGAACGTGCGGTGACTTGGACGTGCCGCTGGACGCGGCACGACGGC
>JANXWY010000104.1 GCA_025350905.1 Verrucomicrobiota bacterium | reverse complement strand
GCGGTTCAAGACCGCCACCGAACCAGAACTGCGACGCCGAACCAAGCCGTCAGGCGAGTTTCGCGGGTCGCTTGACCATCATGCGCCGTCAGCAATCCGGGAAAATTGAAAACATCGCTTTATTCAGCGTCTCCTTAGGTGGCAAAATCATGTCACTCCAACTTTCTGACTGCGGCTCTTCGCCTCCGCAATGAAGGCGTCAAGCGACTGATGAATCAGGCCGTCTGCGGGCGGCTCAAACTCATAGTGCTCAAACAGGTCATGGAACTCAAACGTCTGTCGCGGACGCAATCGCTTGCCCTCACAAAACGGCCCAATCTCTTCCTTCCAGCCCGCAACTTCTACAACCTCAAACTTCCGGCTGGGCCAATCCTTCGGTGGACGTCCGGGAATCATGCAATACGGATCAATCCAATAAGTCCGGCTCTGGCCAACGTCAAACAAGCAAATCGTGCCCTCATCATGTGTCACCTGAACCACTGCGTGTGACTCCACACAATGGACGCGAACGGTCTGTGCTGCCGTGATGGCGCTGTGAAATGCCCACACCCGCTGATTCTCATCCCTCCACCTGCGTAGCGGTGTGAGAACGCGGCGCTTGAGATGCAACAACCACCAAATAACGAGGAAGCCGACACCACCAAGAATGCCGTGAGCAAGCCGCAAGTCCCCAAACCCGACAAGCACTACAATGGCCACCAGCACGCCAAAAATCTCTCCAATGACCTGTAGCCCATATTGATATTTGTTGAATGGCCGAAACGGTGACGGCGTGAGCGGCATACAATCGAGCAACCGCTGCCGTTCGGCGTCTGTCATCTGTCGCTCGATGGTCTGGTGCATGGTGAGGGTGTTGCCACCTAACATTTAAGTGAGCGACAATTTGATTTGGGTTGTGTCGCCATATTTCTCTGGGTGTGAGCATGGCTTTGTGCTAAAATTCTGTCAAGCAATGGCGCAATCGATTTCACCGGGCGAAAGGCCCTACCAAACGCGACGGCGCGAACGGCCCAAGCTGACGCCCAATCCCAAGGCGCGGTTGCGCGAGCAGCTGCATGAGGTGATGCGGTTCCTGCACTTTTCCGAGCGGACGGAGGATACGTACTGGCAATGGATCGTGCGGTTTCTGAAGTTTAACCGGCAGCCCGCCTCCGCAAGCCCCACACCTGGCCAGCAGCCGCCCGCTCCCGCCCGGGCCGGCGAGGGGTCGGGCTGGCGGCATCCACGGGAGCTGGGGGCGGCGGAGGTCAACGCGTTCCTGAGTCATCTGGCGGCGGAGTTGAACGTGGCGGCGGCCACGCAGAATCAGGCGCTCAATGCCCTGGTGTTTTTATATGGCGAAGTGGTGCATCAACCCTTGGGGGAATTGGGGGAATTCCAACGAGTGCAGCGGCCGGCGCGGTTGCCGGAGGTCTTGAGCCGGGCCGAGACGCAGCAGGTATTGGCCGCCGTGGACGCGGAATACGCGCTACCGCTCCAGCTATTGTATGGGAGCGGGCTGCGGTTGTTCGAATTACTGCGGTTGCGGGTCAAGGATGTGGCCGCGTAAATCGCTTCGCTCCACGCGGTTATTTCGAGGTCAATTATGTTCTACGTTTATGTGCTGCAGTCGGAATCCGATGATGGATTGTACATCGGATTCTCGACAGATTTACGACGACGATTGAAAGAGCATCAGGAGGGGAAGTCGTTTGCGACCTCCTATCGCGGGCTGTGGCGAATGATTTACTACGAAGCTTACCTGGAAGCGGCTGACGCGCTGGGCCGGGAGAAGTTTTTGAAGAGTGGTGGTGGGCGGCGGTTCTTGAAGGGTCAACTCAGGCATTATCTGTTGCAACATCCGTTAAGGAGCAACCGCGTGACCGCGTAAAGCGGCGAAGCCGCCACGCGGTTTTACGCGGGCGACGCACCTCTTGGAGACCGGCACCGACATTCGCACCGTGCAGGATTTACTGGGGCACAAGGATGTGACCACCACGCAAATCTACACCCACGTCATGGTGAAACCGGGGCTGGGCGTCCGCAGCCCATTGGATGGCATCTGATGGACCGGCGCGCGGTCCGCCCCCGCCTGCCGCATCGCGCGTTTGACCGGCACCGGACTTTCCCGCACAATTGCGGCATGGGAAACACGTTTGGCCATCAGTTCCGCATCACCACCTGGGGCGAATCGCACGGCGGCGGCGTGGGCGTGGTGGTGGACGGTTGCCCGCCCCGCCTCAAACTTTCCGAGTCCGATATTCAGCCTGATCTCGACCGTCGCCGCCCCGGACAATCGGCCATCGTCACGCCGCGCAAGGAGTCGGACACGGTGCAAATCCTGTCCGGCACGTTTGGTGGTAAAACGCTCGGCACGCCCATCAGCCTGTGGGTGAAGAACACGGACGCCCGCTCCGAGGCCTACAACGAGATGGCCACCAAGTTCCGTCCCTCGCACGCAGATTACACGTACTTTGCCAAGTATGGCATCCGCGCCTGGCCGGGCGGGGGCCGCACCAGCGCACGCGAAACCATCGGGCGCGTCGCGGCCGGGGCCATCGCCAAGAAAATTCTGCGCGAGAAATTCGGCGTCGAAGTGCTGGCCTACGTGACGCAGGTCCAGTCCCTCGCCGCCCAGGTGGATGCGGCCCGGGTGAAGTTTTCCGACATCGAAGCGAACATCATTCGTTGTCCCGATCAAGCAGCAGCGGTGAAGATGATCCGGCTCATCGAAAAAATGCGGCGCGCGGGCGACAGCGTGGGCGGCCTCATCGAAGGCGTGGCGCGCGGGGTGCCGCCCGGGTGGGGCGAACCGGTGTTCGACCGGCTGGAAGCCGACCTCGCGAAGGCGATGCTCAGTCTGCCGGCGACCAAAGGTTTTGAGATCGGCAGCGGGTTTGCCGGGACATTGATGACGGGCCGGCAACACAACGATGCGTTTCGCATGAAGGGTGACAAGGTGCACACGTTGACGAATCGTTCCGGCGGCATCCAAGGCGGCATCAGCAACGGCGAACCGATTATTTTCCGCGTCGCCTTCAAGCCGGTGGCCACGGTGATGCACGAGCAGGCCACGGTGACCGAGGATTTCAAGAACACCACGCTGAAGGGGCGCGGGCGTCACGATCCCTGTGTGCTGCCGCGCGCCGTGCCGATGGTGGAGGCGATGACCGCGCTGGTACTGGTGGATCACGCGCTGCGCCATCAGGCGCAGTGCGGTTGACGCGTTAGCCAACCTCTGCGCATGGAAAAGAACCGGCTCGAAGCCTTCAGCGATGGCGTGCTCGCCATCATCATCACCATCATGGTGCTCGAGTTAAAAGTGCCGCATGCGATCGAACAAGTGCCGCACCTCGCAGAGCTGGCGGATTTGAAACCGCTGGTGCCGGTGTTCCTGAGTTACGTGCTGAGTTTCATTTACGTCGGCATCTACTGGAACAACCACCATCACATGTTCCAGTCCACGAAGCACGTCACCGGCGGCATCTTGTGGGCGAACCTGCACCTGCTGTTCTGGTTATCGCTGTTCCCGTTCACGACCGCTTGGGTGGGGGAAAACCACCTCGCCGCCTCGCCGACGGCCGTCTATGGCTTGGTGCTACTGATGGCCGCCATTGCGTATTACCTCTTGCAGCGCGCGATCATCGCGCAGCAAGGACCCAACTCTGTGCTCGCAGCGGCGATTGGCCAGGACCGCAAAGGCAAGCTCTCACCCCTCTGCTACCTTGCCGCCATCCCGCTCGCGTTTGTAAGCCCGTGGCTGGCGAGCGGCCTTTATGTGTTCGTCGCCTTGATGTGGCTCGTTCCCGACCGCCGCATCGAACGCGCGCTGGTGAAACACAAAGGGGAATGACTCATCTATTTTGGGACGGGACGCGGGCTGGCAATCCACAACGGTTCGCAAAACCATGCGGGTCGGAATAAGTCTGCGCTTGGGCATTCGATCGTGCAGCGGATCACTGGCCTCGCTCCGGGGGCCGCAGCATCGAGCGCGGCGAAGTCATCCGGGCGCTGAACTGCCTAGCGGATTTGCCTCCATGGTCTCCATCTGTTGCAGCGCCTCGTCGTGGCCCAAAGCCAGGGCGGCGGCGATTTGCTTTTGCTCCACCGTAAAGGAACCAACCGGGAGGGGGCGGAGCGGCCGGAACACCTGGAGACGGATGCCCGCCGGCGGCTGCTTCATCAGGTCGAGAGCGGCGTTGTAATTCACATTTTGTCGCGCGGTCCAGACCCGGGCCACCAGGGGATATTCCGGATAGGCCAGTTTCCCCATCCAGTGCGGTACCGGCTTGAGGCGGAAAGCCGGATTGTGCGTCAGCACCACCGTGATATCCGTCGCGCCATCCTGGATCGCTCGCCGCAGTGGAATCGGATCCGCCAAGCCGCCGTCGGCGTAGGGTTGCCCGTCCACATAATCAAATCCGCGGGTCGCCAGCGGCATCGAAGCCGTGGCGCGGAGGGCCGCAAAGACGCGGTCATCACAGGCGTGGAAATAGACCGGGTCGCCCGTGTGACAGTCGGTCAGCACGATGAAGAACTGGCTGGGCGCGTTTTGCAACGCCTCGACGGAGAGGGGAATGCGCGTGCGGAAGACATGATCCACCAGGTACGCGAGGTCAATAATTGGTTTGCGGCGGAGAAAATTACTTTTGCGAACCACGTTGCAGGCCAGTTCGCGCCAGATGGCCAGGCCCGGCTCCCACATGCCGGCGACGAAGTAGGCGGCCGAGCAAGCGCCGGAAGAAGCGGCATAGACCAGATCGAATTGCCGCCGGCCGCGTTCCTGCAGCGAAGCCAGCACCCCCGCCGCCCACGCGCCACGCATCGCCCCACCTTCCACAATGAGCGCGGTTTTGCGGCTCCCACCCGACCCTGCCCTTTCGACTATCAGCGGTGACATATAATGCCCTTTCACCGGCGGATCCGACGGCTTCAAGTGAGCCCCGGACCGGATTTCCTTTGGCTCACCATAGCACAGCTCCGGTTAAATCCTAGCCGGGCAATTCCTAGTGGGTTGCCAACCGCAAAGCCAGGGCAGGGTTGCCCGGAGGCAGAGCAATCGCCCTGGGCGAGCACCGCCTGCGCCGCGATGGAGCCCGGTTACCGCAAGCTCCGCCGCTCCATTGTATCTGGGTCACTCGGAAATTTTGCGACTTGCCACCCTGCCCTACCAACCTAAAGTGGACGGATGAAACGCTTGGCTTTACTCCTCGTGGTCCTGCTGGCGCCACTCCTGCGCCTGGGCGCGCAGGTGGAAGTGGAGGTGGTGTTGGATCAGGAACATTTTCTCTCGGGCGAAGACCTGACCGCGGCCGTGCGCATCACCAACCGTTCCGGGCAGACGTTACATCTGGGCGGCGAGGAGGACTGGCTGACCTTCGCTTGCGAGTCGCGCGATGGGCGGGGGATTGTGGGAAAAAATAGCGAACCATCGGTGCTGGGCCCGTTCACCTTGGAGACCTCCAAGGTCGCCACCCGCCGGGTGGAGCTCTTGCCCCACCTTGACCTCGCGCGCCCCGGGCGCTACAGCCTCACCGCCTCAGTGCGCATCAAGGAGTGGGACCAAACGCTCACCACCAAACCGAAGAGCTTTGACATCATCAACGGTGCGAAACTGTGGGCGCAGGATTTCGGTGTGCCGGCCGCCGCCACGACGAACCAATCGCCGGAAGTTCGCAAATACACCCTGGAACAGGCCAACTATCTCCGGACGCAGCTCCGCCTTTACTTCCGATTAACCGACGCCGAGGGGGGGCGGGTGATGAAAGTTTTTTCACTCGGCCCCATGGTTTCCTTTGGTATTCCGGAACAACAACTGGATACGGCCAGCAATCTCCACGTGCTCTACCAAAATGGCGCCCGCTCGTTCAGTTACACCGTAATCAACCCCGACGGAGAGATCCTCATCCGCCAAACCCACGACTACGCCAGCACGCGTCCGAAATTGCAGTTGGGCGAGAACGGGCAACTCGCGGTGGTCGGCGGCACACGCCGACGGACGTCGGAGGACCTGCCCGGGCCGACGAAGCCGGAGGCAGAGGTGACGCCAAAATCACCTTGAAGCCGGCTTGGCTCCGGGCTGGTTCGTACTGACGCAGCGGCCAGTTGCCGGCGCGCTGCAAGCTCAGCGTGAACCCCGCCGCCGGGACCCGGCGAATTTTCTGGCGGGCTACTCCTTCAACTCCGTCAGGGTCCGGACGCGCGCTTGCATGGACTTCACGATCGGCAGGGCGCGTTGCAAGGCGTTTTGCTCCGTTTGCCCGGCAAACGACTTCATGGTCAGGCGCACGGCGGCGATCGGTTCGCCGTTGCGATCGCGCAGCGGTTGGACCACCGCCACCGTATCCCGGCCTTTACCATAGAAAACTTTCCCCCCCACGATTGCCTGCTTTTCCGCGGCTTCCCCGACCGTGCCGACGTCGTTCGGATCCTTGCTGGCCGCCACGCGCGGTTCTCCGTTTTCATCGAGCCAATAAATCTTCAAGCCAACGAGGCGCGGGTTCTCCTTCACCGTGTCGCGTACCAGAATCTGCGCCAGCGTCTCGCGGGGCGTGTAGGTGATTTTGGTGTCGGTGAAATAGCTGATGGCATCCGACTTCGTCCAGTAACCGATCTTGCCGGAGGCGAAGCTCGTATCGGTCAACGCCGGGAGCGCCTCCTGGCCGTTGAGCCACGCCTGGATGCGGTTGCCCTGACACGTGATCTTCAGCTCGTGCCACACGCCGCGGGGCACGGGTAGTTCGGGGCCAATCGGTGCGCTGCGGAGGCCGGCCACCATCTTGTAAAACCGGACGTTGTTGCCGAAGCCGCTGGCGCGAATGACGTAGAAGTTTTTCTCGTCCTGCACGCGGAACACGATGCCCGCCATCTGCTCGGCCACGCCGTCCACCAGCTTGAATTTCGTGGTGAGGGTGAAATCGGTAAACGTCTCGCGGTCATAGAGCAGGATGGGAAAATGCTCGTCGGTCACCTCCAAACTAAACTGGCCCAGGACCGAACGCTGCGTCATGGCGGGCGTTTTTTCGTTGAGCGCCGGCAGCGCCGACGGGAATTCGTCCGTGATCACGCGCCACTCACCCAGTTTGCCCTTGCCGGCGACGAGGTTGGTAAAGCCGGGGGGGATTTGCCTGGCGGGAACGGTGCTGAAGTCAAATGCGAGTTCGGTCGCCGCCGCCGACCCGATGAACGCCACCCACAACCCAAAAATACGACTCAACATGTCACCAAGGCTGGCAAGAAAACCGCCGGGCGACAAGCAAATGCCGCCCGGCGGTTCGTGGATTATCTCCGCGCGCTACTTCCAGATCATGTCCGCCACGGTGCGGCCCGCCGGGATGAACGGCAGCACGTGTTCGGAGTAGGGCGTCACCACGTCGAGCACGTAGGCGGTCTTGGAATCCAGCATCCGCTGGATGGCGGCCTTGAGGTCGCGTTTGTAGATGACCCGTTCGCACGGCACGTTGAAGCTGTTGCACACGCGCACGTAGTCGGGATAAATCTGCTCGCGATGATCGGGATCGCCGAGATAGGTGTGCCCGCGGTTGCCGTCAAAGAAATTGTCCTCCCATTGCACCACCATGCCGAGGTGCTGGTTGTTCAGGATGATCGCCTTGGCCGCGATCTTCTCAACGTGCGCGGTGGCCAGTTCCTGAATGTTCATCAGGAACGAGCCGTCGCCATCGATGTCCACCACTTCCTTGTCCGGATGCGCCACCTTTACGCCGAGCGCGGCGGGATAGCCGAAACCCATCGAGCCAAGGCCGGCGCTGGTGATAAACTGGCGCGGGTACTTGTATTTGTACCATTGCCCGGCCCACATCTGATGCTGGCCGACGCCGGTGGTGATGTAGGCTTCGCCCTTGGTCAATTCGTACAACGCCTCGATGACCATTTGTTGCAGGATGACTTGATCTTCCTGGCCTTTGAGATGGTCTTTCATGTGATCGCTATTGGCGATCTCCGGCGTCACGGCGTAGGCAAACGGCGCTTTCTTTTTCCACTCCGCAATCTGTTCGAGCCACGGCGTGTGTTTCTTGTTGATTGGCCGCTTGCCCAACATGGCGTTGAGGCGCGTGAGCGTGTCCTTGATGTCGCCCACCACCGCGAGATTCGCCCGGCGGTTCTTGTTCAACTCCGAGGCGTCAATGTCCACATGCACAATCGTACCGTGCTTGCAGAACTCCTCGAACTTACCGGTCACGCGGTCATCGAAGCGCACACCGAACGCAAGCAACAAATCCGCGCCATCCTTGAGCTTCACCATCGGCTCGGCGGGATTGTGGCGCTGCTGATATTCGCCGTTCACCGCCCAATTCGCCGACGCCGCGCCGTGCATGCCGAGCCACCGCATCGAGAGCGGATGGGTTTCCGGAAACCCGCCCACGCCCATGAGCGTGGTGGTCACGGGAATGTTCGTGGCTTCGGCAAATTTCTTCAATTCCGCCGCCGCGCCGCTCGTGATGATGCCGCCCCCGCAATAAAGCACCGGGCGTTCGGCCTTCTCGATCAGGCCCATGATCTCGTTCAAAGCGAGTTCATCCGCGCGGAGATCGGGTTGGGTATAGCCGCGCAGATTTTTTTTGATTTGCTCCAAAGTGGGCCAGACCGGTTGGGTCTTCTGTTGCTGCACGTTCTTCGGAAAATCAATCACCACCGGACCGGGCCGGCCGGATTGGGCAATGTAAAATGCCTCCTTGACCACCCGGGCAATGTCGTTCACATCCGTGATGAGATAGGAATGTTTCACGATCGGCAGCGTGACGCCGATGATATCGGTCTCTTGGAACGCGCCGCGCCCGATCATGGCCTGGTTCACCTGGCCGGTGATGGCGATGAGCGGACAGGAATCCATGTACGCGTCGGCGATGGCGGTGACGAGATTCGTCGCCCCCGGTCCGCTCGTGCCCATGCAGACACCGGCCTTGCCGGTCGCCCGGGCATAACCTTCCGCGGCAAAACTGCCGCCCTGCTCATGCCGTGGGAGAATCGTGCGTATCTTCGACTTGGTGAGCGACTGGTGAATTTCCATGCTGGCGCCGCCGGGATAGGCAAAAATGACTTCGACGCCTTCGCGTTCGAGGGCCGCGACGAGAATGTCGCGGCCGAACATGGCCGTGCCGACTTCGGCGCGCTTGGCAGTGGTTTTCTTCTTCGGGGCAGCGATTTCAGTGGTCTTGCTCATGGTTTGGGCGATCAAGATTACGAGGACGAGGACGACCAAGAAACCGGTGCCAACGCCGGGGCGCTGGAGTTCTTAATCATAAACTTTCTCTTACTCTTAATCATTTTTCTAGGTTTGTGGCTGGCGGTGCGGGCAACAAAAAAACCCACAGCCGTTTCCAGCCGTGGGTTGTTGTCGAAAGAGTCTTTAACCTCGACCAGTCCCAACGGCGTCGCCAACGACGACGACTACTACCGCTATTACTTGTCGAATTTGTCCGAACATTGCGAGTCGAAAATAAGGGAAAGCCGGGACCGGCGTCAAGCATTGTTGCCAGCGAAATGGCGGGTCAAGGGCGGAAATATTCAGGTTCCTGGCCCGGCCGCCACTTGATGTTGCAACCGAGGCTGGGGAATTGTTCCGCAGCGACCGCCTCGCCCGCGAGCAATGCCTCGACAGCCGCGCGCAGATCCTGGCCGGTGACGGGAATCCCATTGCCGGGCCGGCTGGCGTCGAACTGGCCGCGATAGACGAGCCGGCGGCTCTGGTCGAACAGGAAAAAATCTGGCGTGCAGGCGGCGCGATGTGCTTGAGCCACCGTTTGGGATTCATCGTAGAGATACGGGAAGTTGTAGCCGGCGGCCTTGGCTTCGTCGGCCATCAGCGCCGGGCCGTCCTCCGGATAATTCGTCGCGTCGTTGGAACTGATGGCCACGATGCCCACGCCCCGCGCGGCATAATCCCGGCCCAATTTTGCCAGTCCGGCCTGGACGTGTTTCACGTAGGGACAATGATTGCAGAGGAACATTACGAGCAGGGCTGGCTGGCCGGCGAAGTCCGCGAGCGAAACAAGTTTCCCGTTCGGATCCGGCAACCGGAAATCCGGGGCGATCGTTCCGAGCGGCAGCATGGTGGAAGCGGTTCTGGCCATGCGAAAAATCTGCGGCGGTCGCGTCGTTTTGTCGAGCGCGAGTTTGTTAACCGCGCTGCAATTTCGTCCTCCTCCTCGTTCTCGTCCTCCTCCTCGATTTTGTCACGGAAGTTCGAGGACGCGGACGAGGATGAGGACGAGTAGCCAGCTTGGCTGTTCGACCCGGCTAGAAATGCACTTCGCTGTTCACTCCCCTCGCCACACCCGTTACCATGCGGGGACATGTCCGAAACGCTCGTGGTCAACGAAATCTATTTGAGCCTGCAGGGGGAAAGCACCTTCGCCGGGCTGCCGTGCGTGTTCGTACGGCTCACCGCTTGTGATCTGCGCTGCTCATATTGCGACACGGCGTTTGCCTTCACCGAAGGCAAGAAGCGGACGCTCGAAGAAATCCGAGTGGAAGTTCGGCGGCTGGCGGCGGCGTACTCCAAAACCAATGTAGCAGCCGAGGTAACGAGGCTCGCTTCAAACCGGGAAGTGGGAAGCGGGAAGCAGGAACAACAGAATGAGCCTCCTCACGTTGGCTGCTACCGGCTGCCGCTGGTCGAACTCACCGGCGGTGAACCGTTGCTGCAAAAGAATTCTTTGCTGCTGATGCAACAACTTTGCGACGACGGCTTCACTGTCCTCCTCGAAACCAGTGGCGCCCACGACATTTCACACGTTGACCCTCGAGTGCGCCGCATCGTGGACCTGAAATGCCCCAGCAGCGGCGAGGTGGAACGCAATCGCCCGGCGAACAATCCTCACTTGAAAGCCACCGACGAAATCAAGTTTGTCCTTGGTACAGTGGAGGATTACGAGTGGGCGAAGCAGCAAATAACCACGCACAAGCTCGATGCGATTTGTCCGCTGCTCATGTCGTGGGTGCATCCGTTGCGACCGGAGCAGCAGCACAAATCGCTCAAGCCCGTCCCCACCGACCAGACGCCGATCACGCGCCAGCAACTCGTCGAACGCATCATCGCCGACGCGTTGCCGGTGCGTTTCCAGGCGCAGCTCCACAAAATCATCTGGCCACCCGAGCAGCGCGGGGTTTGAACCACCACGAATGAACACGCGCCAGACAGTCCAGCTCTTGCAGGCGTACGAATCGCAGAATGTCACGTTCTGCGAACCGGACGGGTCCTGGCCAATTGTATGGGAGCGGGCGCACGGCGTTCATGTCTGGGACGCGGATGGAAAAAAGTATCTCGATCTCACGGCCGCGTTCGGAGTCGCGGCGGCGGGGCATGCGAATCCGTGCGTCGTCCGTGCCAGTCAGCAGCAAATGGCGAAGCTGCTCCATGCGATGGGCGACGTGCATCCCCACGCGCTCAAGGCCCTGCTCGCGCGGGAACTGAGCCGAATTACTTTTGAGCGCTGGACAAAAAAGTCCAAAGTTCAAAGTCCAAAGTCTGAAGTGGCCACGGGCAAAACCATCTTCTGCAATTCGGGTTTTGAAGCCGTCGAGGCGGCACTCAAGACGGCGCTCCTGGCGACGGGCAAGCGGGGCGTGATTGCCTTTGAAGGCGCGTACCATGGCCTGGGTTACGGCACCCTCAACGCCACCCACCGCGAACACTTCCGCGGCCCGTTCCGCTCGCAGCTTGGCGCGTTCGGACATTTTGTTCCTTTTCCTGTAGGGGAAGACATGAGGAGTCGCCAATCAAAACCGAAAAAGAATGAACCTCCTCACGTCGGCTGCTACGAAGTTGAGAAACACATCCGCTCGCTCTCCCGTCGTGAGAAAATCGGGGCCATTCTTGTCGAGCCGATCCAAGCCCGCGGCGGCTGCAACATTCCGCCGCTGGATTTTCTCCCCTTGCTCCGCCGGCTTTGCGCTGAGCTCGGCGCGGTGCTCATCTTCGACGAGATTTACACGGGTTTTGGCCGCACGGGAAGATGGTTCGCGTGCGAACACAGCGGCGCAATGCCGGACCTGATTTGCCTAGGCAAGGCCTTGACCGGCGGCTTCCCGCTGTCCGCCTGCGTGGGTCGCGCGGACATCATGGACACGGCGTGGCCCGCCTCCACCGGTGAGGCAATCCATACCAGCACGTTCCTCGGTCATCCGGTCGGCTGTGCGATGGCGTTGACCCAGATCAAAGAGCTTCGGCGACTGAAACTCAGCGAGCGGAGCGCCCGGCGCGGTCGCACGCTGCTCGAACAATTGCAATCACTCTGCGGGCGGCCCTCCGCCCTCCGCCTTTCGGCCCGCGGTCTGGGTTTAATGGCCGGACTCGAATTGCGGCGATCCGACGGCACCCCAGCCACGGTCGAAGCCATGCAGATTATCAAGGCGATGCTGCAGCGCGGATTCATTCTGTTGCCGGAAGGCGAACACGGCAACGTCATCAGTTTCACGCCGCCGCTAACCATTTCGGAGCCACAACTTACCCAGACCATCCAGGCTTTGCAAAAATGTCTAACCACGGATTGACACGGATGGAAAAGTATAAAATCAATAAGCTCTCCGGCCTGACTTCGCTGCCCATCCATATTCATCTGCGTCCGGCCGTGGCGCCAAAACCATTTTCATGAACCTTTCGGAAATGAAACAACTGCTGGCGCGCGGCGACATTCAACTGACGCGGTCGCTCGGCCAGAATTTCCTGCACGATGGCAACCAACTGCGGCGCATCGTGGACGCGGCGGAACTTTCGCCGGCGGATAAGGTGTTGGAAATCGGTCCGGGGCTGGGGCCGCTGACAGAATTGCTGGTGGCGCGCGCCGGCTCGGTGCTGGCGATCGAGAAAGATGCGCGCCTGGTGGCGGTGTTGCGCGAACGGTTTGCAGCTCAATTGCTCGGCGCTCCCCTCACCCGGTCCCTCTCCTCATCAGAAGGGGAGAGGGTGGCCGACCGGCCGGGTGAGGGGAAAGCGAGCCTAGCGGGATTGGAGTTGCTGCACGACGATGCACTCGAATTTTTGAAACGAGCGCCCCGCGATTGGAGCGACTGGAAATTGGTGGCGAATCTGCCGTACTCGGTGGCGTCGCCGATCCTGGTCGAACTGGCGCAAATGCCGGGTCGCCCCGAGCGCCTGGTCGTCACGCTCCAGTTCGAAGTGGCCCGCCGCCTCATGGCGCGGGCGGATGATGACGATTACGGCCTCCTCACCTTGTTGGTGCAGCTCGACTACGAGCCGCGCGGCCTGTTCAAGATTCCGGCGACCTGCTTTTTCCCCGCGCCCGACGTGGACTCGGCGTGCGTGGTTCTGGTCCGCCGGGCCCAACCATTGCTGGCGGACGGGCACCGGGCGGCGTTTGTGAAAGTGGTGAAGCGCGCTTTGTCGCAACGGCGGAAGATGATGGCCAAACTGCTCAAGGCGGACTGGCCGGCGGAGAAACTGCAACAGGCATTCACGGAATTGAACGTCTCGCCAATGGAGCGCGCCGAGAAGTTGAGCTTGGAACAATTCGTAGCGCTCACGACGTTGCTAGGCGGAGGCACCAAATGAAACAGGCAAAAACGGCCAAACAACAGAAATTTCCCAGCTTCCCCAAAGCAACCCCACCAAAACGGGTGCTGCGACGATATTTTGAAGCGGTCAGGCTGGCGCGCGATGAAGTGAAGAACTTCGAAACCTATCCTTTTTCGATTCCTTCAATCCGACACTTGCATCGCTTGGAATTTCATCCCGCCGTGACCTTTTTCATCGGCGAAAATGGTTCGGGCAAGTCAACCCTGCTGGAAGCAATTGCGGTCAAAGCGGGTTTCAGCGCGGAAGGCGGTGACAAACAGCTGCAGTTCGGCACCCATGACACTCATTCGCCGCTCCACGATTGTTTGAGACTGGAACGGAGCTTCGGCGCACCAACCGACGGCTTTTTTCTACGAGCTGAAAGTTTCTACAATGTGGCCAGCCAACTTGAGAAGATCGGATCAGCATTCCACGCGTACGGAGGCAAGTCGCTTCATCAACAATCCCACGGAGAATCTTTTCTCGCAGTAATGAACGAACGGCTTCAAGGTGGTGGCGTTTATCTGTTTGATGAGCCGGAAGCGGCGCTTTCACCCCAAAGGCAAC
>JANXWY010000063.1 GCA_025350905.1 Verrucomicrobiota bacterium | reverse complement strand
GGTTTGGAATGCGGGTTTTGCATCCCCAGTTTGAATCATAAATCACGACCGAAGGGAACCTCAAAATTCACTCGCGCAAGTCGGCCCCACGCAGTGACTTGCATACACATCCTCAGAAATCATTTAGATGCGTTCGCCCTGATCGCGAGGGTGCGACCAGAAGTGGCGGTCAATCCGGGTGGTAGAAGTGTTCGCGCTGCGAACACTCCGCCCGCGCAGAGCGGGCGGAACGTGCGGTGACTCGCACGTGCTGCTGGACGCGGCACGACGGCTCGCAGCGCGAGCCGTTCTACCACACTGACCACCACTTCCAGTCGCGCCCGCATCGCGAATGCGTTTTACGGGCAAGTGGGGGGGGCGCGTCGGCATCACGACCTAGCGGGCAGGCAGGTGCGCCTGGTTGCTTACCCTACCGAAAAGTGGGCGCGACCACACCACCGGTCGGCGGGAAATGGTTCAACCCTCGAATGTCGTCGCCCGGGGTATCAACTCACGAAGTGAAACCGGACACTCGCGTTATTCCGGTTTGGGTAGTTTTGAGTGAACTGAAAATCAAACCGCACCGGCCTGGACCAGCGTGTTTAATCGCGCTTCCGCCTGTTTGGACAGGCTGGTGAACACCATTGAAACGTGGTAGCCAGCGTGCTTGTTGCCCTGGCAACCGACCACCACGCCCGTGCAATTGACTTTGGCCAAGCCGTTCGGTGATTGCAAGGTGACAGTCATTTCCACCCAAGGGGCAAACGGGGCGCTGCTGCGAAACTCAATGCCGCCTTTATGAAGCGACACCGCTTCGGGGGCCAGCGTCAAGCGCGTTTGCCGCGCTTCGACTGTGACGGGTGGTCCCACTAATCCTCCAGTTCCAATTTTTCTCGCACTCATAATTTCGGACTCACGCTAACACATTATTTCGGCGCGTCAAACCCGGACTGTTTGTCTGCCGTTCGCCCCCACCTTTTGTCTGGTGACCCGCCCGCGATCGCCTATTCTGACTCGGAAATTCAAATGCGAATCGCAAACCTGAACCCCGACACCGACATTGGCGCCAGCGCCTGGTTCGTTGACCTCGAAGGCCACCGCATCCTGCTCGACGCCGGCATGCACCCCAAACGCGAGGGCAGTGAAGGCCTGCCCCTCTACAAAAACATCCGCCAGGAGGAGGTGGATGCCATCGCCATTTCGCATTGTCACCACGACCACGTCGGCTCGTTGCCGGTCGCCGCGAAGTATTTTCCGAAAGCCCACGTGCTGATGGCGGAGCAAAGTTATTTCCTCATCGAGCGCGTACTCCACAATTCCGTGAACGTTATGACGCGCCAGCGCGACGAACTGGGCATCAAAGAATACCCGCTCTACACCCACGACCAGGTGGACGACATCGCACCGCTGTTTCAAAGCTTCCGCTAC
Organism: Verrucomicrobiota bacterium; assembly: GCA_025350905.1. Lineage (GTDB taxonomy): Bacteria > Verrucomicrobiota > Verrucomicrobiia > Limisphaerales > JADLHS01 > JADLHS01. Next base: position 3,304 of record JANXWY010000063.1, on the reverse strand, counting down.
AATCGCGAAGTCGAATGGGCGGCGTACCACAAGACCCGCGCCGGGTTTCGTTCCCCGACCTTGGAATTTTACGACGCCGGCCACACGCTCGGCTCGGCGGGCATCATGTTACGGGGCCAGAAGGAAACAGTATTTTATACCGGCGACGTTTGCTTCCATGATCAGACGCTGCTCCGCGCCGCCCGCTTTCAGGATGTGCGAGCGGACGTCCTCATCATGGAAACCACCCGTGGCAACCGCGCCATTCCCAAAGGGGTCACCCGCGCCACCGAAGTCGAACGCCTTACGGCCGCCATTCAAACGGGCCTCAAGCGCAAGGGTTGCGTGATGATCCCGTCGTTTGCATTGGGGCGCACCCAAGAAGTGCTCGCGCTGCTCGCCTTGCTTATGCGCGAAGGCAAGCTTAAGCCCCAACCGATTTACATCGGCGGGCTGGGCCGCGTCTTTACCGAGATTTACGATCTCGAAGCCCATCGCACCCATCGGCAGCATACCAATTTGCAGCTCCACGAAGCGCTCAACCTCATCGTCCTCGACCCCGGCCAGTCGCAGAAAATGAAACTGAGCGGCGGACGCATTTTTGTCATCACCTCCGGCATGATGAGCGAAAACACGGCCGCGCACGACCTGGCCCTGCGCATGGCCGGCGACGAGCGACAATCCATTTTCTTCGTGGGTTACGCCGATCCCAGCACGCCGGGCGGCCGGTTAAAGGCCTCGCAACCCGGCGAGACGTTTGTGTTCAGTCCCAGCGCTGGTGCCGTCACCCGCCACTGCGACCTGCAGGAATTTGACCTGACGGCACACGCGAACCGCGATGATTTGCTGGATTTTGTGGGCCAGGTTTCGCCGCGCACCATTCTGCTGGGACATGGCGATGAGGATTCGCGACAATGGTTCGCCGAACAAATCCAGGCGCGTCACCCCAAGATACAAGTCATCCAGCCGCAGGTCGGCAAGAGCGTGACAGTGTGACCCGTTCATCGCGGAGTTGCGGACCCGAGGACTTCCCTCGCGGGGGCAGGCCTTCGCAGTCACGGCCAGGGTGATGATGCCCTCAAACGTATTTTTCCGCTTCGACTGACAGTGCTCGAAAATTCTCACTACTTGACCCGAAAGGGAAGTTCACAGGGCGAGGGTGAGCCAGCACGAGCGCCGAAACAGAACGCGATGCCAGCGTGACTCGGGTTGGGTTCAATTCTCGACAGGCGGTAACTTCACCGATAAACTTCGACGAGTCGGTTCTGAACACCTTATGGCCAATGTCAAAAGCCTCCTCGCCGAACTGATTGCACTGCCAAGCGTCAACCCGGCGTTCTTGCCGCCGCGTCATCCGCACGCGGGCGAGGGGCGTGTTGCGGAGTATCTCGCCGCATTAGGCGCGCGGGCGGGGCTGGAGATCGAGTTTCAATCCGCTTTGCCACACCGGCCCAATCTTTTGGCGCGCCTGCGGCCGGCCGGGAAAATTCGTCGTACGATTCTACTAGCGCCACACCTCGACACCGTAAATGTGGCGCAGGCCGATCAGTTCACACCCCGGACCCGGGATGGCCGGATTTTCGGTCGTGGCGCGTGCGACACCAAGGGTTCAGCTGCAGCATTCTTTAGCGCCCTGTGCGCGCTGGCAAAATCCAGCACGCGTCCCCGGGAAACCGAAATCATTTTCGTCGGATTGGTGGACGAGGAATACGGTCAGGGTGGATCGCGTTATCTCGCCGACCGAAAATTCCAAGCCGACCTCGCCATCGTCGGCGAACCCACCCGACTATCTCTGGCGACGGCACATAAAGGCAGCGTTTGGCTGGCGGTGGAGACCCGCGGTCGTTCGGCCCACGGTGCCACGCCGTGGTTTGGCAAGAACGCGGTGCACGAAATGGCCCGGGTCGTGGATGTACTGGAAACTGATTTCGCGGCGCGGCTACGCGAGCGCCGGCATCCGCTGTTGGGACCCGGCTCCGTGAGTGTCGGCACCATCGCGGGCGGGACGCAGACGAACATTGTTCCCGATCGTTGTATGATCAACGTGGATCGGCGCACGCTGCCGGGCGAATCGGAGGCGACCGCGCGACGCGAAGTTGCTGCGTTTCTCCGCACCCGGAAGCTGGCCGCAAAAGTTTCCACAATAAAACTGAAACCCTGCGTTCCCCTGGAAACGGATGCGCGACGGCCGCTCGTCCGTCAGTTGCTCCGGAGTCTGAGGCAGGCGAGGCCGACTGGATTGCATTATTTCTGCGATGCGGCGGTGCTGTCCCGCGGCGGGATCCCCAGCGTCGTCTTCGGTCCCGGCGACATCGCCCAGGCGCACACGGCCCAGGAGTGGATTTCAATCGCCGAATTGGAGCGCGCGCAGGAAATGTTGATCTGCTATCTGAAATCGCTTCCTTGAACGGGGCCGGTTGCATACTATCCACCGCTCATGGTTGCAGCCGAAACGCCTCCCCTCCCGGTTAAATCCGCTGAACCCACTGCTTCATTCTTCCGCCAAAGCGGCTGGCTGATGTTTGCGAGTGTCGCCAGCGGTGCGCTCATGTATGGCGTCCATTTTTTCTCGAAGGTTATTCCCGAGAAGGAATATGCGGTGTTCGGGGCGCTGCTGGCGATGACGATCTGCGTGCCGACGATGCCGCTACAAATGGTTTTCGCGCAGCAAGCGGCGGCGGCGCTGGCCACGGGCCGGGAGCGGCAGTTGGCGGGGAAATTCCGGTTCACGTGGCTGGCAGTCACGCTGCTGTGGGTGGTCGGTGCGGGCGCGATTCTCCTGTTGCAGGACCGGCTCATTGCGCGCTGGGGCATTGCCAACCCCGCTGCGCTCTGGATGACGTTGCTGGTTATTCTGGCTTCCGTCTGGCTGCCGTTGTTCCTCGGCTTGCTCCAGGGAAAACAGGATTTCATGACGTTCGGCTGGGCGATGATTTTGAACGGGGTCGGGCGCGTGGGCGCGGGCGCGTTTATCGTGCTGGTGCTGGGGGGGTATGTGGCCGGCATCATGACGGGCACGCTCATCGGCCTGGCGATTGCGCTTGGCCTGTGCGTCTGGCAAACGCGCAGGATCTGGCGGGGGCCGTCCGAAAGCTTCGATCGTCGCGCGATGTTTGGTGAAATGATTCCCTTGATGGTCGGCTTTGGGGCGTGCCAGTTCTTGATGGCGGCGGACACTATGATTGTGAAAACCTACCTCCAGGAGAATTCACAATGTTATGTGGCAGCTGGCACACTTTCGCGTGCGCTCGTATGGGCCGTGGGGCCTTTGACGGCCGTGATGTTTCCGCGCGTCGTGCAAAGCGCGGCGCGCTCGCAAAAAAGT
>JANXWY010000060.1 GCA_025350905.1 Verrucomicrobiota bacterium | reverse complement strand
GGTTTGGAATGCGGGTTTTGCATCCCCAGTTTGAATCATAAATCACGACCGAAGGGAACCTCAAAATTCACTCGCGCAAGTCGGCCCCACGCAGTGACTTGCATACACATCCTCAGAAATCATTTAGATGCGTTCGCCCTGCCTTGCCGCGCCCCGCCGGGTGCAGGTAATCTTCCGTCACCATCCACTGGCAGGACTGATAAATCCGGGGACGCGGGAGGGAAGACTTGGCAATTATCCTTGAAGCTCGGGGCCGTACCCTCGCAGGACCACAATTCGTTCGAACTCATCCTCAGAGAACTGGAGCGGCGATGGCGACTTCTGTTGCGCTCTAGGAATTGTCGGGATTAGGAAACGAATTGGGTGGCGGGACTCGAATGACGCTTAGATAAGAACCTTCTGCTATGAATTCTCACGCGAATTCCGACGGAAAACGACCGAATCGCTGCCTTAACTAAGCGCCATTCTGGCGGGACTCCATTATGGGTTACGCTGCGTTCCCAAAACCATGTTTGATCCACATCGCATAGATCAGACAGGTGACAGGAGTCGATGAGTGGGTGTTTTTTGTCAGGATCGCCCTGGGACTTTATTTTATCCCGCCATCGCATTTTATTCGGACACCGCCAGTTTCTTGAGTGTGAACAGCCGCTTGAGGCTGTAACTCGCGTAAACCAACCGCCATTCCAACGACATTTTCTCCCAAGGTTGGCTGTCCATGTCAAGAAACTGCAATCGCCCAAATGCCCCGACGCGCAGTGAGTAAACGACCCATTGTCCGGCGCGGGCTGGCACCCGGTATCGAGTTCAATAGCAGCATAAATGAGTAGAGTCACCGGACCTATCTGCCACGCCAGTTGTTGCGAATCGGAAGGGATCAAAAGCAAGCCGGAGCCAGCCGCAACTTCAACGACCTCCTGTGGCGCCATTATTACTGAAAAGACGACCAGAGCCCCAGCGACGGCAACCGATTCTCTGATCGCGGCGGGTCGACTGCAACTCGTTACCTGCAACAACCGACCCGGCGACCTGGGGCCAATGGTCGGTCATGCCGCTTATGGCTTCGGCTACTTCACCGTCATCCAGAACAAGATTCAACCTTGGAGCGTGGCGAAGTATCTGTATGCCCTGAAGCGCACCCAGGCAGCCCGGCAGAAGAAGCTCTCGGCCCCGGTGAGTTGACGCTTCGGGCTTCTCTCATTCTACCTACCAAAAAGTGTAGCTTCCGTCTCTAATTCTACCTCTCCCAAATCGAGACAAAAACGTCATTTGTCACGATCTGCCATCTTTTCTCGCAAAGTACACGGGAGCAACCAGATCGTGGGTTCGCTTACGAAATCGGTGTACGGCACCATCGCCGGCGGCTATTTCAATTCGATCCCCACCAACTCCAGCTACACGACCGTCGGCGGTGGCGGGCTAAACACTGCGGGCGGCGATTACTCCACGGTGCCAGGTGGAGCGCAGAATTTTGCGATGGGGAACTATAGCTTGGCCGCGGGGAGGCAGGCGCAGGCCAATCATGCGGGCGCGTTCGTGTGGGAGGATTCGCAGGCGGCCGGATTTCTTTCCAGCGCCCCGGACCAGTTTAGCGTGCGCGCCGCGGGCGGCGTGCGTCTGGAAACGAGCGGCGCCGGACTGGCCCTGGATGGTCGGCCCGTGCTGACGAGTCAGGTGACCCCCAACGACGGTTCCCACTCGAACATCGTCAACGTGGTGAACGGTTCCCCGGCGAACTCCGTTGCCAGCGGTGTCTTTGGCGCGACCATTGCAGGCGGCGGCGGTGCGAACTACCAGGGTGTCTTCGTGCCCAACGCGGTCCTGGCCGATTTCGGATCCGTGGGCGGCGGTCAGAATAACACCAGCAGCGGTGCGGAGGCAACGGTCGCGGGCGGCAGCGCGAACACCGCCAGCGGCGACACCGCCACCGTGGGCGGGGGCAGTGGAAACACCGCGTCCGGTCCGAACTCGATGGTGGGGGGCGGCTATGGCAACCTCATCCAGACCAGCACCAGCTCTGCCAGCATTGGTGGGGGTGCTTACAACACGATTCAAACCAGCGCCAGCTATGCCACTATTGGCGGAGGTAGTTACAACACGATTCAATCCAACGCCAGCTACGCAACTATTGGTGGGGGTGCTTTCAATACGATTTCGACTAATGCTTTTTCTGCGACCATTCCCGGTGGCTTTCAAAATGTCGCCAGCGGCAATTATTCGACCGCGATGGGGCAATCGGCGCATGCGATTCACGCCAACTCGTTTGTCTGGGCGGATGCTCAGCCGAGCTACTTCATCTCCACCGGCATCAATCAATTCCTCATCCGCGCCGCCGGCGGGGTGGGCATCAACACTGCCAATCCCGGGACGGCGGCGCTGGCAGTGAATGGGCGCGAAACCATTTCCGGCGCGAACGTGCTAGAATTTGGTTATGGCGTCGCGGGCAAGGAGGCCAATGCGGGCAGGATCGGCTACCAAACCTTCACCGCGGATGCGCTGGATGTCATCGGGGCCGGGACGGGGGCCCGCAAGATAAAATTCTGGTGCGAAGCCGGGGCGGTCTTCACCGGCACGATTACCCAGCCGAGCGACCGGAACATCAAACAGGATTTTCATCCGCTAAACGCGCAGGACGTACTCGCGAAAGTTGCGGCGCTGCCCGTGGCGAGCTGGGCCTATAAATTTGATGCGGCCAAGCGGCATATCGGCCCGGTCGCGCAAGATTTTCACGCCGCCTTCGGACTGAACGGGGAGGACGAGACGAGCATCGCCACTGTGGACGAAAGCGGCGTGGCGCTGGCGGCCATCCAGGGGTTGAATCAAAAACTGGAAGCCGAAGGGAAAGCCAAGGACGACCGAATCGCTGAACTGGAGAAACGCCTTGCCGTCATCGAATCGCTTTTGCAAAAGTAACCCAAGACCAGCCGCCGCAGCATCAATCTATGAAAATAAAATTTAATCAGCTCCTGTTTGCCGGGCTTTTGCTCCCCGCCCTCTTTCCCCCATTCTCAACTGTCCACGCCCAATCCACCGCGTTCACTTACTAGGGCGGATTGTTCACCGTCACGCTCGACTTTGGTGCGGGCCTCTTCACGAGTGCCAATCGCTGGCTGGAGATCAGCGTGCGGACCAACGGCAGTGTGGAGGCGAACAGGTCGGCGTTGAGGAAGTTCTCGTTGAGCTTGCCGGCCCGATCCCCGAACCGGTCGAGCTTCGGAAATTTCTTCACGGTGATCTCGTCGGTGACCTTGAAGGCAAACTGGAAATCACCGGGCACCTGCCCGGCCAGCCCTTCCAGATACTTTTGGTTGGGGAACGTGTAGTACGCGGCGTCCACGCACACAGTTTTGAACACCTCGCTGTATTCGGTCAGGCAATCGCGCTGAAATCGCTTCGTTGCCACCTTGCCGCGATACTCATAGCGGCCGGGCGTGTAGAGTTGGTCCAGCCACCCTTCATATTTCCAACTCGATGTACCCATGTAGACGCCTAGCTTTGCGAGCCGGGCAGCGGCGCTCTGGATCGTGGCGCGGTCGAATGGCATGGCAAATCTTCAGCCGATCACGCTGAACAATCGAAGGCCGTCGTTGGCAGAAACAAATGGCCAACGGCCTCCAGCCTTCGACTTCACGAAGCCAAGCTCGTAGGTCAGATCGACGTTCTTCTGCAGCGCGTCGAGATTGGGCATCAGGTTCGGGTCGCGGAAATAGTCGGTGCCCTTGGTGAAGACCCAGCCGAACCGCTCCGGCGGCGCCTTCAGGATGCGGCCGCAGATTTCCATCACCTCCTGGTGATTCTTCGGATCGTTGAACCAGCGGGTGATGCGCAGCGTGTCCTCCATCATGTCGACCAGCGCGGCGCGGTTCTTGTCGATGAACGACTTA
>JANXWY010000054.1 GCA_025350905.1 Verrucomicrobiota bacterium | reverse complement strand
GCGATGCCCTGCAGCCAAGGATCGTTCGTGGCGCCGCCGCCGGTGGCGCGGAGGCTTGCCGGATGGAAACCAAAGTCAGCGCTGAACTGGTCGAGAATCCAGCGGAGATTGAACCCGATCCCTTCCAGGAGGGCCCGGAGGAAATGGGCCCGGCTGTGCTCCAAGCCGACGTTGAAAACCGTGCCGCGCGTCGTGGTCGTGGTCACGGGACAGCGTTCGCCCATCAGCCAGGGCGTGAAAATCAGGTGATCCGAACCGGGTGGAACCTGGGCGATTTCCTGATTGATCAGGCGCTGGATGTCGGCATTGGCCGGATCGGCACGCTCAAGCGGGTAGAAGCGGTCGAGGAACCAGCTCAAATGCGCGCCCGCTGATTCCGTGATCCCGACCAGCAGATTCATTGCTGGATCACCACTTTGCAGGCAGACGGCGCCGTGGCGATGGCTGAGGGGTCGCCGCGTGGTGACTCCGGCCCAAGCCGAGCTGCCGAGGTAAATGTGCGCCGCGCCCTCGCCGGTTGAACCCGAGCCGAGCGCCGCGCTCTGGGTGTCGTCGCAACCACCGAACACCGCGACCTGCGTCGGGAGTTCCATTTCCTGCGCAGCTTCCGACGTGAGCGTCCCAATCCGATCGGTTGACCGAACGAGCGGCGGAAGTTTGCGCAGGTCGAAACCGACGGCCCGGAAGTAGATTCGATCCCAGTCCTTTCGGCGCAGGTTGAAACCGTAAGAACAGGCCCCCGACCATTCGAACACCCGCCGGCCAGTGGCGCGGAACTTTAGGTAGCCATTGACGTCGAGCACGTGTTCCGTTGCGCGGTACACCCCGGGCCGGTGTTGCATGAGCCACTTGAGTTTCGGGAGGACATCCTTGCCGCTGATCTCAATGCCGAGGATCGCCCGGAAAATCCGCCGCCCGCCAAACACTCGCATGATGGCTGCCGCTTGGTCCTCGGCCCGACCGTCCACCCAGGCAATGTTCGGATGCAACACCCGGCCCGCCGCGTCAACCGGGATGATGCCCATGGCCTGAGTTGTGAATGCCATCCCGATTATCGTGTCCCGGTTGATGCCACTTCCCTTGAGCACTTGCCGCGTGTTCGCCACGGTCGCGTTCCAGTAATCCGCGGGGTTCTGCTCAAACCAACCCGGTTTGGGCGAGGTCGATGGATACGAGGTGACCCGCGCGGCAAGAATTTCACCGCGCGCGTTGATCACCGCGGTTTTCAGACTGCTGGTGCCGACGTCATGGGCGATGACATGTTCCATGGCGTGCTACGCTGCCACCCCTTCGATGTGGCGGAACACGTTTTCAAATCCGATCAGTGCTTCATCAATAATCGCGTCGGTGTCTGCCATGCTGGTGTACATCCGGCTTCCTGCCAGCGTCACAATCCCCTCGGCCAGATATGCGGCCCCCATCTCCTCCATCATGTGCTTGCGAGTCTTGATCTCTTTCATGGCCGCGGGAATCGTCCATGGCCGGGCGACATTGACTTTTACAAACAAGGTGCCGGCGGTTTCGAGGTGACAGATCGAACCCTGATTGTAGGCGACGAAGGGCAGTCGGTACCGGGTGATCAGCGCTTGCAGGCCGCGGGTCAAGCGATCGCCTGCCATCCCCGCCTTGGCGCAAGCGCCGGTGCGTTCGATCGCCAGCAAAGTGTGGTAGCCCGCAGCGCAACTGAGCGGATTCGCCGCCAACGTGCCACCGACCAGGGCCCGCTTCTGCCCACCTTGGAGCCCGGCGGCCAAATAGTTCATCAGATCCCGCCGTCCGCCGAGTCCGCCCGCGCCGGGGTATCCACCCGCCACCACTTTGCCGAAAACGGTCAGATCGGGCCGGACCCCGTAATAGCCTTGCGCCCCGGACAACCCGAGCCGGAAGGCGGTGACGACTTCGTCGAAGATCAGGAGCGCACCATATTTGTCGCACAACTCCCGGACCCCCTGGTTGTATTCGAAGTCCACCGGACGAGTGCCACTTTCGGGGCCGACGGGTTCGAGGATCACCGCCGCGGTGCCGCCGCGAAGACGATTGAATCGCAGGGTGCGTTCGAGGGCGTGCAGATCATTGGGCATCACTTCCTGGGTGTGGGCGCGGCAGGCGCGCGGGATGCCGTGCGCTTCGAACCCGCCGGTGCCCGGTATCCGGAGTGCATAAACCATCTGGTCGCTCCACCCATGATACGCTCCACCCATTTTGATGACCTTCTTCCGGCCGGTCGCGAGACGCGCCACCCGCAAGGCGGCCATCACGGCTTCGGTTCCGCTCCCCAACATGCGGAACATCTCCACTGACGGAATGTGCTGGCAGATGAACTCAGCCAGCTTCAGCTCATATTCATGAAACAAGCCGGTCACCGGTCCGCAAACCTCGAGCAACGCCAGGACCTGTTGCTTGACGGTTGCATCGTTGCTGCCCAACACCGTCGGCCCGCCGGCTTGGAGGAAGTCAATGTACCGGTTGCCATCACGGTCGTGGAGGTACGCGCCCTCCGCGCGATCCATGACCAGGGGAAAGGGGTAGTTGAAGGCGAGATTGTGCTGGACGCCCCCGGGGATGAACTGCCGGGCGCGATCAATAATCGCTTTGGACTTCGCGCAGCGCGTTTCGAAATGTTGCAGATACGCCGCCATCGCCGGGCGCGGCAGCGGGCGGATCGGCTGACCGACCAACCCGGCGAGGTCGCGGTAGATGCCGCCGACATCCGGATAGGCGCTGATCCCGGACTCGAGGACAGCTCGGGATTGCTTCGTGGCGGAAGGAGTTGCGGACATGCGTTAATCAAGAAAACGCAAGAACCGGCGGAGCAAACTGATTTTGCCGTCGCAGAGCGGATCCAATTACATTGAGCTCGTTTCGCATACCACGCAATGGGCGGTTGAACACTTCCAACCGCCGCCTCCCCAAATCCTGCTCCAAGGCCTGGCCGATCTCATTGTAGCGGACAAACACCTCCCGCAGCCGCCGCATTGCTTGGATTTGAAACGCCCCCGCCTCC
>JANXWY010000053.1 GCA_025350905.1 Verrucomicrobiota bacterium | reverse complement strand
GCGGTTCAAGACCGCCACCGAACCAGAACTGCGACGCCGAACCAAGCCGTCAGGCGAGTTTCGCGGGTCGCTTGACCATCATGCGCCGTCAGCAATCCGGGAAAATTGAAAACATCGCTTTATTCAGCGTCTCCCTAGGTGTCGATATCGTCTCGCTCTCGCATGCGAATACTTTTGTACCAAGGCGTCTGCCAGTGGGGCACGGTAAACATCGCGACGATCCCACCGGCCAGCCCCCAAATAATCAACCAGACTAGGGGCGCGCGAATATTGTCATGGGAAAACGCCCGCAAAATCCAGCGGTAACTAGACAGGAAACACGCCCCGCCACCCAACGCCAGCCCGCAAACGAATCGAACGGCAAGGGTAAAAAGAAAGTCAGGCCACTTGTTCGGTTTCATAGGGTTCCCTTCAGGTTTGGGGCCAATCCTGCTCCGCGCGTCGCGGGCATTATGCGCCTTCCTGCCAATTCTCGACCATCCGAACTTGCTCGAACGTATGGGGTGAAGCTTCGCGGCCGCTTGGCATCCGCCGCCGCAACTCCGCAATCTGTGCCAGCACATCTTGCGACGTCGCCAAGCCGTGTCGCTGGAGATAGCAGCCGACCACCGTGCCCGTACGACCGATCCCGGCGAAACAGTGAACGAAAACCGGGTTCGCGTTGGCCACGGAACAGTCGATCACGTCGAGGATGCAGCGCAGCGTCTCAACCCATGGGACGCCCCGGTCCGGAATCGGAATTCGCAGCAACGTGAAATCAATCCGCCGGCTTTCTGCCACGGTGCGCAAAAGTTGATGATAGCCGGCCATCTCCTGCTCTTCCGTTAGGTCGATAAAGGTCCGGATCCCCGCGTGCAAGAGCGCCGACAATCTCACGATCGTGCCGGACTCGTCGACGGCGGCGGGATGTTCGCCGGCCAGAAACCGGTTGGGAACCACCCAAAAGGATTCGGCGTACGGCATGTTAACCGTTGATGGAAACATAAAAGTGTCGCGCGCGTGGGTGGTTTGGTTAGGGATGATCGTTGGCGGCTAAATTGGCCCTCCGCCTGAAATGGATTCCGCCGTTGGTGTGCCTTGGTGAAACACCACTTGCCATCGGCCATTCAGATGCCTCCAGATCGAACTTCGCAACGAGGACGATATTTTCTCTGAATTGGCAAAGCGACAGTTCCCGCGATACGTGACCAGCACGACATCGGGCGCCAAACCAGTGGCTTGAAATTCCTCCAGCCAAATCGAGCACGGCGGTTGCGTTTTGAGAGCGGCAATGATTTGGGGCTTGTCGAAGCTTCGCCCGGAGCCACCAAACTCGCGAAAATCATCGGCCAAAAGTTGATCCAGCTCCTGGGCGGAGCGTCGAATGTCCGGTTGCGTGAGCCGCTCTTCGAGCTGACGCAAATGTTCGATCAATGACTTTTCAAGGTTCATTTTGCGTTGGAGGTTGGGTGATGTCCTGCCGCCGAACCGGCGATCGCACAGGGCGAACCTCCGGGCGGCGCGATGGATCGCGCGGGACTGGCCGGAAGAGGACGAGTCATGGCTCAACTTTGAACGGCGAGAAATGTTCGTGCGCGATTTTCCAAGCGCCGTGGTCCTTGACGAAGACCAGGGTTGCACGCTCTTTTCTTTCGATGAGGCCCGCGCTTGCTTTGAAGTGGGAGTGGAGGATAAAGGTGGCAATCCCGACGTCGCCGAAGAGGTCGATCTTCAGGTCCTCGGCCTGCATCGTCAGGGCACTGATGGCGCCCAACCCATCATGCTCACCTTGGCGGGCGCCGGCCGCATCCTGGCGGCCGATCGGCGCGGCTGGAAACTTGGTAAACTTCGGCCCGTAATAATGATAGCTGTCCAAGCGTGGCAGGTCTTGCTTCGCGGCCGCATCGAAGATTTCGTTCAGCCGGTTTTGGATCTGCGCGCTTCCCACCGCTGATTTCGCCGGCGAGCTGATCGTGGGCGCCGACGCGCAGCCGCCAAACCCGATGACAAGTGCAAGGCCCCAAGCGCGCAATTGCCTCGTGCCGGTCGTTGATATTTTCTCCGCGACGGCGATGCCAACGGGGCGAGACAACAAAGTGCGAACCGAACGATTCCGCTCGGGAGATTTAGATGGGCCGGCGTTAGAAACGCAAACTGAGCCGAGGGCCGCAGACAGGCACGGAATCGACATACGCTTTGGGTTACCGAAAACACTGGAAATATTGCAGGACATAATAGAGCACCGTCCCGATTACTTCGACAGCCGCGGCATACTCGGGATGGACATCGCGGTGCATTTCCTCCGCCGCTTCCAACTGCTGCTGTTGCGTCGGCGCCAAGCTCTGGCATCCTGTCCACCCCGAAATCGCAACGCCCAAGACTAACGCGCCGAACCATTGCTTGCGTCTCGAACGGTGGAATGGGCTCATCCGCTTTGTCTGGGTAAACTCCGCTCACGGTGACTGCTGGCGAGGATGCAACCGCATGCCAGGGCCAAGTCCAAGCCAGCGACGACCATGATCCCATTGGGAGGTGATTTTCTCATGGTGTGGTTTTCCCTCTTTTCGGCGGTAGTGGCTGCCGGGAGAAATTCGCAAGCGCGTTGCGGTCAAGCGCGGCTGTCATAATAGGGTTGTATTTCAGCCAACCTTGACTGTCAACCCAGGTTTCGCGCCCAGGTTTCGCGTGGCCGAAAGTTTTCCCTGCAGTAGGAGACGAGGTGACGAGTCTCAAAATCCCCCGATGCCGGAAAGATGCGTTCGAGATTCCTCAGGTCGTCTCATACTTTATACTTTGGCCATCAGGCCAGCAGCCCCTGAATAATTTCGCCATGCACGTCGGTCAGCCGGAAATCCCGGCCCTGAAACCGGTAAGTCAGTTTGGTGTGATCAAAGCCGAGCAGGTGCAGCAAGGTGGCGTTCAGATCGTGAACATGGACCGGGTCGCGCGCGACGTTGAAGCCGAGGTCGTCCGTCGCGCCGTGAACGTAGCCGCGTTTCACGCCGCCGCCCGCGAGCCAGAGGCTGAAGGCGCGGTTGTGATGGTCGCGGCCGTCGTTGCCGCCCTGCACCATGGGCGTGCGACCGAACTCGCCGCCCCAGATGACCAGCGTGTCGTCGAGCAGGCCGCGCTGCTTGAGGTCCTGCACCAGCGCGGCGCTGGCCTGGTCGGTGTCCCTGCAATTGTTCTTGATACCATTGGTCAGGTCGCCGTGCTGATCCCAGGCCTCGTGGAAGAGTTGCACGAAGCGGACCCCCCGCTCGGCCAGCCGCCGCGCGATCAGGCAGTTGCGGGCAAAACCAGGCTGCTTGGGATCCTTGATGCCATACAATTCCAGCACCGACTGCGGTTCCGCCGACAAGTCCATCAACTCGGGCGCGCTGGCCTGCAGCTGATAAGCGAGTTCATAATTTTGAATGCGGGCGGCGGCCTCGGGGTCGCCGTGACCGGCGAGCGCGATCGAGTTCAAGCGTTGCAAGGTGTCGAGCGAAGCGCGCTGCGTGGCCACGTCGTAGCCCCGGGGATTGGAGAGGTAGAGCACAGGATCGCCGGTGGGGCGGAACGGGATGCCGCCGTAGACAGTAGGCAGAAAGCCGCAGCCGTAATTGCTGGCGCCGCCACTGGTCCCCTTGGCGCTGGTGAGCACGACGTAACCCGGCAGGCTCTCGCTCGGGCTGCCCAGGCCATAAATCGTCCATGA
>JANXWY010000044.1 GCA_025350905.1 Verrucomicrobiota bacterium | reverse complement strand
TGAGGCAACCCCTCAACGAGGGTTTCCGAAAGATGAATGGACATGCCCTGACTCAACCAAATCCGTGAAAGTTGCGCCAGCAAAATCAACTTAAACCTTTATCCCTGAATTTCGCTTGCTACTCCTTGGCTACCGCCGTGGCCCAGCACACGCGCCGTACGAAGCGGTCTTGCCAACCAGGACCGGGGCAACTAGTTTCCGGCGCCAACAAATCTGCAAACCCACCAAAACTCATGTCCAACTTAAAAGGCAAGACGATCTTCATCACCGGCGCCACGCGCGGAATCGGGAAAGCCATTGGGTTGCGAGCCGCCCGCGATGGCGCCAACATTGTCATCGCCGCGAAAACGGTCGAATCGAACCCAAAACTGGCCGGCACCATTTACACGGCGGCGGAAGAAATGGTGGTCGCGGGCGGCCAAGCACTGGCTTGCCAAGTGGATATCCGCTTTGAAGACCAAATCCGTCAGGCCGTCGCGCAAGCCGTCGCTACCTTTGGCGGGATTGATATCCTGGTGAACAATGCCAGCGCGATCAGCCTGACCGGCACTTTGGCCACGCCCCTGAAACGGTATGACCTCATGCAGCAGGTGAATGTGCGCGGAACCTTCGCCTGTTCGCAGGCCTGCCTGCCGCACCTTTTGAAGGCGTCCAACCCGCACATCTTGAACATTTCGCCCCCGCTGAACCTGGCCCCGCGGTGGTTCGCGCCCCACGCGGCATATACGATGGCCAAATACGGTATGAGCCTGTGCGTCCTCGGCATGGCGGAAGAATTTCGCGGCCAGGGGGTGGCGGTCAATGCGCTTTGGCCGCGGACCGTTATTGCCACCGCCGCCGTTATGAATCTGCTGGGAGGTGAGGAAGTCATGCGCCATAGCCGCAAGCCGGAAATTATGGCGGATGCCGCCCACGCAATCTTGACGCGTCCCAACCGCGAATGCACTGGTAACTTTTTCATTGATGAAGACGTGCTGGCGGCGGCGGGGATCACAAATTTCGACCACTACGCCGTCACGCCAGGCGGCAAGTTGTTTCCCGATTTGTTTTTGGAGGCCGGCGAGCGCCGAAGCGGGGGATGACTTGTTCAAGAGTATTGCTCTACCTGGCGACAGAAAATGAGAAAAAACGACTCAGTCGGAAACCGCTGATTCGAGGGCGTTCGCGCTCAGAGTTTTTTGCCCGTCAACCGTTCATAGGCTTCCAGATATTTTGCCCGCGTTTTGGCGACGACTTCGAGCGGGAGCGCCGGGGCGGGCGGCGTTTTGTCCCAGTCGAGCATTTCCAGGTAATCGCGGACGAACTGTTTGTCGAAGCTGGACTGGCCTTTGCCGGGCACGTACTCGTTGGCGGGCCAGAAACGCGAGGAATCGGGCGTAAGCACTTCGTCAATCAGGATCAGTTTCCCCTCGAACAAACCGAACTCGAATTTGGTGTCCGCGATGATGATGCCCCGCTGGCGGGCATAGTCGCGGGCGAATTTGTAAATCTTTAGACTCAGGTCGCGCGCCTGATTTGCAATATCGGCCCCGAGAATTTTCTTCGCCTCATCAAACGAGATGTTTTCATCGTGGCCGGTCTCGGCCTTGGTAGAAGGCGTGAAAATCGGCTCGGGCAGCTCGGAGGATTCCTTCAATCCAGCCGGCAACTGAAGTCCGCAGACGGTTTGCGATTTCCTGTACTCCTTCCAACCTGAGCCGGCCAGGTAACCGCGCACGATGCATTCGACCGCGAGCGGCTGGGCTTTTTTTACAATCATGGCGCGGCGCGTGAGCGTGGCTTTCAGCTCGGCGGATAAACCGGCCAAGGCCGGAATGGTGAAGGCATCCCCCGCTTTCGCGAGCCGGTGATTCGGCACAAGTTTTTCGGTCTGATCGAACCAGAAGTGCGATATCTGAGTGAGCACTTCGCCTTTGCGCGGGATGCCGTTGGGCATCACACAATCAAACGCGGAGATGCGGTCGCTGGCGACGAACAGGAATGCGTCGCCGAGGTCAAAAATCTCCCGAACCTTGCCGCTTTTGAGCTTCGCGATGCCGGGCAGTTCGAGATTGAGCAATGTCTTATTCGCCATAGCCCGCGCATGATGAAGTTCGGAATTCAAAATTCAATGGCAAAAGTTGTAGATTGTTGAACCCCTCCGGCCCGGCTGCCTGGGCGTCAGGGGAAACAGCGACAGGAGAAGGCGGCGCGTAAGCTTAATCAGTCAATCATGCTTCCGGCTTGAAAATTCACAAACGGACCCTCCAGTCCACCGATGCGGGGTGAAACTTTCATCGCTCTGGCCCGCAAGCGCAGCTCGACTTGGCCCGGGAACATGGCTTAAGCTCGCGGCGTGAATTTTCTGGTCACCGGCGGCGCGGGTTTCATTGGTTCTCACGTGTGCGAGCGTCTGCTCGGCGCGGGCCATTCTGTATGGGCCTTCGACGACCTCAACGACTTTTACGATCCGCAGATCAAGCGCCGCAATCTCCGCGACATTCAATCGCTGTCGCCAGCTTTCGTGTTTGTGATGGGCGACCTCGCCGACCGCGCGGCCCTGAATACATTGTTTGGCAATGTGAAGTTCGATCAAGTGATCCACCTGGCGGCCCGCGCCGGCGTGCGCCCCAGCCTCGCCGAGCCGGCGCTGTACCAGCGCGTCAATGTCGAAGGCACGGTGAATGTCCTCGAAGCCGCCCGCTTGCACGGGGTAAAAAAAATCACCATCGCCTCCTCGTCCTCGGTCTATGGGGTGAACGCCAAAGTGCCCTTCTCTGAAAGCGATCCGATTTTCTCCGCCATCTCGCCCTACGCCGCCAGCAAGCTGGCGTGCGAGGCGCTCGGCCACGTATATCATCACATCTACGGACTGGACGTGGCGATGCTGCGCTTCTTCACGGTTTATGGCCCACGCCAGCGGCCCGATCTGGCGATTCACAAGTTCGCGCAACTCATCAGCCAGAAGCAAGCGATCCCGGTGTTTGGCGATGGCCGTACGGCGCGCGATTACACCTACATCAGCGACATCGTGGACGGTGTGCTGGCCTGCACCCAGCGGACATTTGGTTTTGAAGTGTTCAACCTGGGCGAATCGCAGACTGTGACTTTGAGTCAGCTGATCGAACTGCTGGAAAAAGCCTTGGGCCTGCGAGCCGTCCTCGACCGCCAGCCGTCCCAGCCGGGCGACGTGCCGATCACGTACGCCGATATTGCCAAGGCCCGCGCGCGGCTGGGCTATCAACCGCGCGTAAAGATTGCCGAGGGTATCCCGTTATTTGTAGATTGGTTTCGGAAGAACAACCCATAAATTACCACCATGAATCAAGCCGCCTCCGTTTCCCGTCCCAACTTGACCGCCGCCCTCGCCGCCTGGCATCAACTGCTCGCCGTAAAGGGGCACGCCACGGAGTTGCTCTGGATTTTCGAGGAGAACCTGTGTTTTGAGAAACGTCCGGACTTGCCAGGCGGCCTTCACATCGGGTTTCAAACCCGCTTCGCCCCCGTGCCTGCGGATGCGCTCGATATTGCTTATGAACATTTCTGCGAATCCGAGGCGCGGCTCGTGTTCTACCGGTTGGGCGAAAGCAAAGGCCGCTCCGTCTGTGTGCTGCTCGGCGATTCCTGGTTCGATGAGAAGCAGGAAAGCGATGGTTTTGCGCGGCGCAATGAATGGGGCATTTCCTTTTATCCCGGCCAGAAACTCGAAATTGAAGAAGTCACCGACATGCGCCGCTGGATTCGGCGCATTCGCCGGGAACGGCCGCTGCACGACGTGGATTTCTGCATGACGCTCGCCGCCGTGGATGAAATCCAAATCCATGGCCGCGTGTTGTCCGCCGGCGAGCGTTATTCCGAAACCATGCTCGGCCAGTTGCGCCGCATCTTTTCACACGCGAATTGAGCCGGAGGGCAGCGCATTTCGCGGCCGCGGATTGGTTCTGTCCGCGGCGGCTTCAGCCTTAATCTCCTCCTTTCAGGTCAGGAGATGGCTGAGACTGGCTAATGCCAAATCCCCACGCAGCCAAGTCGCCAAGAAATTTCACGAGCCCGCTCCGCAAGTGCGACGGCTTTCTGGATCTCCAACCCGACCCAACCCAACTGAATTACCAGCTCCATCTGGGCGACATTTTCCGTCCTCCGGCAGGGTGCCGCCCCGAAACGGGGCTTGGGCCCGTGGGCGGTGGCTGGGCTGCAAATCTACCAGCCCTGACTGGATTTTCCTGCCGTCGTGACCGCTTGGGATTGCCGTTGCGTTGAATTCCGACCGAGTTAATTCCGCGCCACTTTGGACTCGATCGCCTTGCTCCAGGCCGTCATGCCGCCTTTGACGCTCCCGAGGTATTTCCAGCCGAGTTGCCGCAGGAGGTTCAGCGCCTTCAACGAATGCACGCCGGCTTCGCAGTGCATCGAAACCCGGTCCGCCGAATTTCGACGAGCCGCAGCGCTGCCCACGGCGGCACTTCACGACTCGCTGAGCTAATATATGTCGTTAATCTTATTTGTTTGACTTATTGTCACAAGGAGACCGAAGGTAGGCCTGTTGTACAAGGGAATAGTCATCCTCGTTTGCCTCGGCAAACAAATAACTGACAGGAACTGAAAGCAAGCTGGTATGAAAATGAACTCCATCCCGACTACTCAACCGCTGTCGCCATCGACAACCCACCACTTCGTCCAGCAGGTGGTTCGGCTCCAGGTGATGCTCGCCTCACTCTGGGCCTTGGTCGCCGTCCTGGCGCTCAGCACGCTCGGCTCCGCGCACGCGCAACCAATTGTCAGGTCCGCCGATCTGTATATCGGCCAAATTGGGAGCCCAGACTACCATGCGGTTCAACTCAACACTCACGAAGGCGATGTGCTCAAGGCAAACTACGAGATCGACTTCAACGTCGGCTATGGTGCCACCGCCTGGGAGTCCGTGGCTTGGGTCTCCAGTTCCGGATCGCGCGTTTCCGCGGCGATGGCTGGAATGAATGAATTTTTGGAGCCGATTGAGGACCGCGGACTGACTATCAACAACCTGACGGTCTCAAATGTGGACCTCGACATGGGGAACGTGCAGCTCAAGTTTCACCCGCCCAACGCCAGCCCCAACACGGCCATCGCCCTCACCCTCAATAATGGCTCACTGGGCGGCGGCTTGCGGACGCCCTTGCTCTGGACCCCGTCGCCGTTCCTGTTCAACGTCACCGGCGACTCGCAGATTGGCGGGTGGAACGACGCCCTAAGGTCGGCCACGACGCTCGACGTTGCCAGCGGGGCCACGCTCCGCATCAAGGACTGTGGCGACGTTACCAGCGCGAACTTGAACAACGAGCTCTACTTCAGCGAACTCAACAACACAGCGGTCATCAGCGGCGGCTCGCTCATCATTGACAACTCCGCCGTCGTCTTTGGCCGGGATCCCCACGACAAGGACGTCAACCAGAGCACCATGACGTTTCTCAATAATGCCATCCTCCAGATCACCGGCCCGAACACCACGCCGAAGCTCGAAACCGACCGGATCGTGCTCCAGAACAGCACGCTGAACCTGGCCGACAACACGAAACTCACGCCGCGGAGTTTCCTAGAACTCGACCACAGCACGGCGGTCATCGGGGATGGGGCCGTGGTGAACGCCTTCCAGGTCATCGTCAAGAGCAACTCGGCCGCGACCCTTACCTATCACGCCGGCGGTGGGCAAAATTCCCAGGGCATCGTCACCGAGTTCCTCACCTTCAACGACGGTGCGACCTTCACCCTCGCGGGCGACGGCGACATGGGAGTCACCGTCGCAGCTTATTTTCCGCTCCCAGGATCCGGGGCCATCCGGGTCACCCAGAACGCCAACCTCTCGTTTAGCAACGCGAATCTCAGCCTCGACAGCCATGGCAGCCTGACCACCGAGCGCACCGGGACGAACGAGGCCGGGATTACCCTGACCGGTTCGAGCATGTCCCTGAGTAGTGCCGGCACCTTCATCAACCACGGCTCGTTCTCGATGAGCGACGACAGCGAGCTCAATGTTATCGGACACGCCACCATCGGCGGCACCGGCATCACGGCCGTTGACGGGAAATTATTCTTCGCCGTTGGCTTCCCAAGCTACCTGGGCAAGAACTCCCTCAGCACCGGTAACCAAATTGATTTCGAGTTTAACTCGACGCTGACCATGACTCTCGATCCGACGGGACTGACCAGCGACCAGATCATTTGCAGCAACCTGATTAGCATCAAACCCCTGGCGGCCCTCGATCTTCAGGTGGTCAACGACGCCGCGCTCGCCCCGGGCGCGAAGTTCGTCCTTCTGGATTACCGCGGCCCGGAGGCAACCCTCGGCTCCGCCAAGTACTTCGCCGGCTACCCCAATGGCCACACGTTCACATTGGGGCTGAACACCTACCAAATTAACTACCGGGACAACACCTATCTGCCGGGCAGCTCGCAGTTCGTCACCTTGACGGTCCTAACTCATCCCGACTGAACGCTCAACCTGAGCCATCAGGGCGGGAATGCCCTGCTCTGGTGGTCTGCAACCTGCACGAACTTCCTACTGGAAGCGACCTACTTGTTCGGCACCAGCACCAACACCAATGCCGTGACCTGGACGCCCGTCCCCGGCAATCCCGCACTACTTGGCAACCTCTGGATCGTCAGCGTGCCCATCGAAGCCCCCAACCGGTTCTTCCGGTTGCGCCTGCCGTGAGGGACGCAAGCGGTGGCGCACGGTAGCCCTGTGTTGTGATCACGCACCCATGGCAGCTCCGTCGCTCCGCCGGATGTGCTTACCACGGCGATTGGTCAGCACCTTTGTGCGCGGCGAGGATTTTGGCCCGCATTGGTTAGGCGTCGGATGGCCCGATCTGTTTTCATCGTCTTGGCTGGGCTGCTGAGTGCGAGATGCGTCGCCGCGCCGCACACTGCCATTCCGCGGGGCGAGAACGCGACCCTGGTTGCCGCGCACGATTCGTAGCGACTGGAATCCAGGGACGTGCCGAAGTGGGTGGTGGAGAATGAAGCACTGAATTCACGACTGGCTTTCCTGCCGGCCGAACTGGTGGGCGTGCTCACGACACTGCCAGAGTTGAAAGAAGCGCTGACCCGCCTGAAGCTGCACACCTTGCGGGGGGCACGGATGCCGGCCGTCAGCTTCAATACCGCGGCACTTGGGAATCAATCTCCTCGCTCCAGGCAGTGATGGGGCGCAAAGCCGCGAGGCGGCCACGCCGCTTTTCGCGGCCTTTGACGCTCTTGAGCCTCAGTATCGAGGAACATTCCGGTCAATCTCGTCCGACCAAGCTGTAATACCGCCTTTGACGCTCTTGAGATATTTGAAGCCCTGCTGCCGCAGGAAGTTCAGCGCCTTCAACGAACGCACGCCGGCTTTGCAGTGCAGATAGTATTGCAGGTTCGGATCGAGTTCCGTGAAGCGCTCGTTGATCTGGCTCAACGGTAACAATGCCACACCGGCCACCTTCGCGATCTCGTATTCATCCGGCTCCCGCACATCAATGACCTTGATGCCGAGACCCGGATTATCCAGCGCCTTTTTCATGTCCTGCACCGTCACTTCGTCGGGGTTGCCGGTCGGCTCGGCCGGCGCGGGTTGGATGCCGCAGAATTGATCGTAATCGATCAAGGCCTTGATCGTCGGCTGATCGCCGCAGATCGGGCATTGCGGATCCCGCCGCAGCTTGAGTTCACGGAACTTCATGTCGAGCGCGTTGAACAGCATCAACCGACCGACCAGCGAAGTTCCCTTGCCAATGGCGAGCTTGAGGATTTCCGTCGCTTGAATGCAGCCGATGATGCCGGGCAACACCCCGAGCACGCCGCCCTCGGCACAACTCGGCACCATGCCGGGCGGCGGCGGTTCGGGATACAGACAGCGATAGCACGGTCCGCCCAGATGCGGCGCGAACACGCTGGCCTGGCCCTCGAAGCGGAAGATCGAGCCATAAACGTTCGGCTTCTTGAGCAGCACGCAGGCGTCGTTGGTGAGGTAGCGCGTCGGGAAATTATCCGTGCCGTCCACCACGATGTCGTAAGGGCGGATGAGCTCAAACGCGTTGCCGGAATTGATCGCGGTGTTGTGGATGACCACGTCGCAATGCGGATTGATGCCCGCGATGGTTTCCTTGGCGGATTGCGCCTTGGAGCGGCCCACGTCAGCATCCGTGTGGAGAATCTGACGCTGTAGATTGGAAAAATCCACCGTGTCGAAATCCACGATCCCCAATTTTCCAATCCCGGCGGCGGCCAAATACATCGCGATGGGGGAACCGAGACCGCCCGCGCCAATGCACAGCACGCTGGTGGCTTTGATTTTCTTTTGCCCGGCCAGACCGACTTCCGGCAGGATCAGATGCCGCGAGTAACGGCGGATTTCTTCGTTGTTCAGTTGCATAATCAATCAAGATCGAACCGCGAGGGATTCGAGTGTGTCAGCGTAGGGGAGATTGCGGAGAAATCAAGCCGGGTTAAGCCAGGCAAGAATCGGAAGGCAGAGGAATGTTCGGCAAGGGAATAGGAAAAACTTTTTCAGCGGATAAAGAACATTCCTTTGCCGTTCATTCCATTGCCTATTCCGAGAATTGCATCAATCGAAAAGCGAACTGACAATCGCCGCAGCCGCCAGGGAAAGCGCGTTTCCGCGCGGACTGAATACGGTTGGTTGATATTCCAAGCCTCGATCGCGTGCAGTGGCGGTTCGCGCGGCATTCAATTCGCGGCGCTGTCGTTCCAATTCATCGATTTCTTTCACCCGGGACTTTTCCAGGCCGCCCGCGCGAATGAACTCGACGATCCGGCGCAACTCATCCTTATCGAACCAGGTGCCGTGGCCCTTACAGACATCCACGACCACACTGGAACAATGGGCGAAATTTACCCGGTTCATCAATTTCTGGCAGACCGGGCAAGGGACATAGCGCACGGTTTCCATGGGCGCGGTGTCGGGTGCGGCGACCGTCGTTGCGACGCCGAGCACGGCGGCTTGCTGCTCCCGATCCGCGCAAATGCGTTGCAGTGCCTCCGCATCCGCCCAGACGCCTTCGCAGCGCGGGCACTCACGCAGCTCGGTTTTCCCGATGGCCAGCGCGTTCGTGTTCACCCGGCACCGCGGACA
Organism: Verrucomicrobiota bacterium; assembly: GCA_025350905.1. Classification (GTDB taxonomy): domain Bacteria; phylum Verrucomicrobiota; class Verrucomicrobiia; order Limisphaerales; family JADLHS01; genus JADLHS01. The sequence continues at coordinate 9,088 of JANXWY010000044.1, read as the reverse complement.
GCGGCAAATTTTTTGCGAGGGAACTTCCGCCCGCTCCGCTTGCGCGCCACAATGGGAACAGAATTTGGTACCGATAAACATCATTCCAAAGCATTGCGGGCAGGCGATGGTCGCAAGTCGCGAGTTGCAATGTTCGCAGCGGGTGGATTCCGTGGAAGCGGCGGCGCCGCAATTGGGGCAATTGAGTGATTGAGCTGCCATGCGGGAAATTCTCGACGCGGGCAGGTATTTCGCAAGTTCAGAGTGGGGCTTAACCGATTATATTAATTGTCGGAAATTATGCTTCACAGGTTTGCGGCTCGGAGTAATGATACGCCAACTTAACGAAAGGCAAATTATGGGCTTGATGGATTATCTTAAAACGCAGTTCTTGGAAATCATCCAGTGGCAGGACGATTCGCGCGACACGCTCTCGTGGCGCTTCCCGGACGAGGACAAGGAAATCAAGAACGGCGCGCAGCTCATCGTCCGCGAATCGCAGACTGCGCAGTTTGTGTATCTCGGCCAGTTCGGCGACACTTATGGCCCGGGCAAACACACGCTCACCACCGACAACATTCCCATTCTTTCCACGCTCAAAGGCTGGAAGTATGGCCTGCACTCGCCGTTCAAAGCCGATCTTTACTACGTCAACACCCGCCTTTTCACCGGCAACAAATGGGGCACAGCCAATCCCATCATGATGCGCGACGCGGATTTCGGCATTGTGCGGGCCCGCGCCTACGGCACGTTTGATTTTCATGTGGTGGACGTGAAGACATTCCTAAAGGAAGTCGCCGGCACAGACGATCATTTCCGGCTCGATGAATTCGCCGACACCATGCGTTCACGAATCGTGAGCGTCTTTACCGATGCGCTCGCCTCGGCCAAAGTCCCGGTGCTCGACGTCGCCTCGCGCTATGCGGAACTGGGTGAAGCGTTGCTGCCCGCCATCAATCCCGCCGTCGTCAGCAAATACGGCATCGAGATCAGCAGCTTTATTGTCGAGAACGTGTCCGTTCCACCGGAAGTGGAAGCGGCGATCGACAAACGCAGCAGCATGGCGGCGGTGGGCAACTTGAACGACTACGTGAAATTCCAGATGGCTGAAGCGATGGGCAAAGGCGGCGAAGGCGGTGGCATGGCGAATACCGCCGCGCAACTCGGCGCTGGCCTCGCAATGGGCCAGCAGATGATGGCGGCGATGGGCTCAGTGCAATCCACACCTTCCGCCGTGCCGCCGGTCATTGCCGGCGCCGGTAGTATTCCTGAACTACTGGGTACGGGCGATGTCGCCCGGGCGCTCGGGGTCAGTGAAACCGATGTGCTAGCCACGTTGGAAAAGGGTGAACTTAAGGGCAAAAGGATCGGCTCAACCTGGCGCGTGACCAAAGCCGCGCTGGATGAGTTCTTGAAATCGTAGGTGAAAACGAACTGTATGGATAGCATTGGGGCAAACCAATGACTGTCGCCATTTGCTTGAAATGCGGGGCGATGAAACATGGTGCGTGGAAGCCATGCCCGGAGTGCAATCACACACCCCATGAACCTGAGGATATCGCGAAGCACTTGATCACTACGGATCATTATTTTAGCCAGGCTGATCTCGAAGCAATGGCTGGTAGAATTAAGCAATGCGAGCCCCTTCTTTTTGATCCGAAGAATGTTGCTGATATTGTTGCCACTTTGAAAACCAGCTAAACCGATGAGAGGCAACTTCAGCGGCACGATTCACTTTGTTTCGTTGTGGGCACGTGGTGGTTGGTTTCTGCCAACTTTACGGACGGCTTTTGCGCGACCTGCTTTCTGACGAAGTAAATCCCAGACTGGCTCATGTCTGAAGCCATCGCCCAAAAGAAATTCTCCTGCCCGGCCTGCGGGGCGGCGGCGGAATGGAATCCCGCCAAGCAAGCATGTGGTCAAAACCTGAAATCAATGGCAAGGGAATGAACGGCAAAGGAATGGTTGTGAAAGAGTATTTCTGGTCTCCATTCCTTTGCCGAACATTCCCCTGCCTCCAAAGTCCCAATGCCCATTCACTGTCCAGTTCAGATTAAGCCGCTGGATGCGGTTGCTTTTGAATCGCTCGATTACCGCGTCATGGGCCATGCCTATGCCAGTCAGAACGAGCTTGGCCGGCTTTGTGATGAGTGTGCCTACCAAGCCGACTTGAAAGCCCGCTTGTTGGCGGACGGCTTTCGCTCGGTATTGACCGAAGTGCCGGTTACGGTCACGCATCGGGATTTTACCAAGAAATATTACCTCGATCTGCTGGCCGACGACGCACTTTACGAATTAAAGGCCGAAGCCGCGCTCGTCAACGAACACGACGCGCAGATGCTGAACTACATTTTCCTACTCGGAATCCCTCGCGGCAAGCTGCTCAACTTCCGCCCGGCCAAGGTTCAGGGCAAGATTCTCGCCACGAGCCTGACACCAGAAGCGCGTCGCCATTTCACGACCGTTATCGACCGTTATCGGGATTTGACCCCGGCTTGTGCCCTATTGCGTTCGACGCTGTGCGAACTGATGCAAGACTGGGGCGCGTTCCTTGAAGTCGGATTGTATCAAGAGGCGTTGCTTCACTTTCTGGGTGGCGCAGGCAAGATTGAGCAGCGCGTCAGCCTCGGTCGCAGCGGCATTGATCTGGGCGGACAACGGATGTTGCTTCACGCACCGGCAGTCGCATTTCGACTCACGGCCGTCACGGAGGACCAACCGCACGTTGAATCACATCTCCGCCGACTGCTTGCGCTCACCAACCTGAAGGCGATCCAGTGGATCAACCTGAACCACGCGCAGATCGAGTTCACAACAATTCAATCCAAGGCAAGGGAATGAACGGCAAGGAAATAATCCTAAAAAAACTTTTTCCCAATCCCCTGCCTTTCATTCCTCTGCCTTGATTCCTATGTCTGAAGCCATCGCCCAGAAAAAATTCTCGTGTCCCGCGTGCGGGGCAGCGGCGGAGTGGAATCCCGCCAAGCAATCCCTCGTCTGCCCGTTCTGCGGCACGACGTCGCCAGCCCAACTGGAACTAAATGCCGCCGGCGCCGAAGTCATCAAGGAGCATGATCTGGTCGCGGCGATTCGCGGCATTCCCGATGACAAACGCGGCTGGCAGGCGAAGAAAACTTCGGTCAAATGCCAGAGTTGCCAGGCCATCTCGGTGTTCGATGCCGAGCGCGTGGGACAGCGCTGCAATTTCTGCGGTTCGGCGGCGCTGGTGCCGTACGAGGATATCAAGGAGACGTTTCGACCCGAGAGCCTGTTGCGGATGAAGGTCAGTGAAATCCAGGTCCGCGAGAGCATCCGCAACTGGTATGGGAGCCGTTGGTTCGCACCGAACAAACTCAAAAACGCCGCGCTCACGGACACCGTCAAGGGCCTCTACATCCCCTATTGGACGTTCGACGCCCAAGTGCACGCGGATTGGACGGCGGAGTCGGGTTATTATTATTATGAGACGGAGTACTACACGGACGCGAACGGCAAGCAACAGAGCCGTCAGGTGCAAAAAGTTCGCTGGCAATGGTCGTCGGGCTGCGTGGATCATTTCTTCGACGACGAACTCGTGGCGGCCTCGCGCGGCGTCCAACCGGATTTGTTGCGCCAGGTCGAGCCGTTTCCCACGAAGGAAGTGTCGCCCTACAACGCAGGGTTCCTCTCCGGCTGGGTGGTCGAGCGTTACCAGATTGATCTCGTCAGCGCGGCGCAAAATGCGCGCGCAGGCATGGATCAAAAGATCACAGCGCTCTGCGCCCAAGGAGTCCCCGGCGACACGCATCGTAATCTCGACGTACGCACGGATTATTCGCGGCAGACGTTCAAGCACATCCTCGTTCCGGTGTGGTTGCTGACCTACAATTACGGAGCACAGAATTTTCAGGTGGTGGTCAATGGCTTCACCGGAACCATCGCGGGCAAATATCCCAAGAGCTGGGTGAAAATCTTCTTCGCGATCCTGGGCGGCCTGGCGGTCCTGGGCGTGATCGCGCTGTTTGCAAACCGTCACTGATCGGACGTTGGGAAATGAGCCGCGACAGCCCAGCCGCAACTGGCCATCTCCCCTCCCCCGTTCAGTGCCGCATGAGCTTCTTCGCGGCGCGCGCCTGGAAGACTTGATCCGCTAGCACTCCAATAAGCACCACCGTGCCCATAACGGCGTAGTTAAGCGAACTGTCGATGCCCAGCAGGTTCACCAAGTTCTGGAGTACCTGGAGGAGCGCGGTGCCGATGAGGATGCCGAGGATCGAACCTTCGCCACCGCGCAAACTGCAACCGCCCAGCACAGCGGCGGCGATGCCGTAGAGTTCGTAGAAGTTTCCGTGGTTCGAGGGTGAGACGGAATTGGTGTAAAACGCGAACAGGATTCCCGAAATGCCCGTGAGCATTCCGGCAATGATGTAACTGCTCGCGATGACGCGGCGGGTGTTGATGCCGGAGAAACGGGTGGCCTCCTCGTTGCGCCCGACGGCGAGCAGGTAACGGCCATAAATTGAGCGGTGCAGCACGAACCACATGATGAGGGCGAGGATGATGAGCAGCACGAACGGCATGGGCAATCCCAAGAGCTTACCCTTGGCCGCATCGCGGAGGATCGCAAAGCCTTCGGCATTGCCGAAACCTTTCGTATCATCACGGGCAATAAACCGCGCCAGACCGCGGTAAATCAGCAGGCCGCACAACGTGATGATGAAGGGTTGGATCTTCATCCGGGTAATGAGCGTACCGTGAACCCAACCCAGCAGCATCGGCAACAGTACCGCCGCCGCCGCCGCCAACGACCAGGGCCAATGCCATTCGGTCAGCATCATGGACAACAACACGCCGCAGAGCGCGATCATGGAACCGACGGACAGGTCAATGCCACCCGTGATGATGACGAGCCCCAGCCCGAGGCTGAAAATCCCGTACATGCCAATCTGATTCGCGGTATTGGTCAGATTGACCGGGGAAATGAACTTCGGATTCAAGAGCGTCGTCACTGCGCACAGGACGAAGAGCAGAACGGAAATACCAATTTCTTTTTTCATTCGAAACCCGGACTTGAGTTGGCAAACGCCGGTTTCGCCGCCGCGATCTTCTTTCCTACAGCCAGTTGCATGATGTTTTCCTCGGTGCAATCGGCGCGGGCCAGCACGCCGGCGATTTCGCCTTCGTACATCACCGCCACCCGATCGCTAATGTTCAGAACTTCCTCCATGTCGCTGCTGATCATCAGAATTACGGTGCCGCGCTCGGCCAGGGCGCGCATCAACCGGTAGATCTCCGCCTTCGCGCCCACGTCGATGCCGCGCGTCGGCTCGTCGAGGATCATCACTTTGGGATCCATGGAAAGCCATTTGCCGAGCACGACCTTCTGCTGGTTGCCGCCGGAAAGATTCAGCACGCGCGTCTCGGCATTGGGGGTCTTGATGCTCAGCGATTGAATCTGTTCGTCGGCCACGGCGCGCTCGCGGTCGCGGTGGATCAGAAAGAGCGAAGCGAACCGGCGCAGCGAAGCCAGGGTGACGTTTTCTCGGACGGTCATGCCAACGACCAATCCTTCGCCGCGCCGATCTTCCGGCACGAGGTAGATGCCGCGTTGAATCGCGGCACGCGAATCGCCCACCGAAAGTCGCTCGCCGCCCAAGGCGACTTCGCCGCTCGCCAGCCGGTCGAGCCCGACGATGGCTTTGGCGAGTTCGCTTCGGCCCGCGCCCACGAGTCCTGCGAAGCCGAGAATCTCGCCCTGCCCGGCGTCGAACGACACCGCCTGGGCCGGATAACGGCTGGAGCGCAGATTGCGCACTTTGAAGACGCCTGCGGTGGGCGGTGCTTTCGGTGCACAGTAAAAGCTCTTGATCTCGCGCCCGACCATCAAGCCGACGATACGGTCGTGGGTGACGTCGGCTTGCGGAAGCTGGCCGGCGTTCCGGCCGTCGCGCAAGACGACGACACGGTCGGCGCAGTGCTCGACTTCCCCCAAGCGATGCGAGATGTAGATGACGCTGACGCCCTGCTCGCTCAGTTCGCAGACGAGCTGGAGGAGTCGTTCGGTCTCGGTGAGCGTGAGACTGGACGTCGGCTCGTCCATGATGATGATGCGGGCGTTGAGCGAAAGGGCTTTGGCAATCTCGACCATCTGCTGCTGCGCGAGGGAAAGCTTGTCGAGCCGGGTGCGGCTGGAAATGTCGAGCCCGAGGCGTTTCAAGAGCGGTTCGGTATCCGCATGGATTTTCTTGCGATCAATCAGTTTGAACGGTCCGCGTAGCGGTTCCCGACCGAGAAAAACGTTTGCTGCTACATCCAGATTGTCGAGGACGTTGAGTTCCTGGTGAATAAAGGCAATGCCAAGCCTCAGAGCATCCGTGACGTGGTTGATGCGGACCGGCTGGCCATCCATCAGAATGTCACCTGCGTCCGGTTGATAAACGCCACCGAGAATCTTCATGAGCGTGGACTTGCCCGCGCCATTCTCGCCACAGAGCGCCACGACTTCACCGCGTCCGACCTCGAGGCTCACGCCATCCAAGGCCACCACACCAGGGAAACGCTTGGCAATTCCGCGCAGAGCAAGGAGTGGGGTGGTGGACATGGTTTCAATCTAGGAAAACGGGATAGTGTTCACGCTCGCCCTCACCCCTACCCTCTCCCCGGGGAGAGATTCCATGAGCCGCCCAAGCTCACGATTTGTTCCCCTGAACCGGACCACTCCTCTCCCTTCCCTCTCCTCTCCTTCCGAAGGAGAGGAGAGGGTGGCCGCAAGCCGGGAGAGGAGTGGTTCATGGGTAGGGAGAGGGAGAGGGAAGGCTCGGTTCACGAAAATCTTTACCCGCTCCGATTCGCCGACCGGCTGACGGCAATTCTCCCTCGCCCCTTCCGAAGGGGAGAGGGCCGGGGTGAGGGGAAGCTCCTTGCTCATTTACCGAGTTGTTTGTTCAACCGGGCTTTGAATTCCGCCACGCCATCTTTCTTGATGCTCAACGTCGGTACGATCTGCTTGCCGCCGGCGAGCGCTTCCTTGTCACCGCCAAGATGCTTGGCCATCCGAGTGATCGCCTGTTTGCCGAATTCATAAGGCTGTTGGACCACGGTCCCAAATATCAACCCATCCGCCACGCCGGCCAGCGTATCGTCCTCCTCGTCGAAGCACACGATTTTAACCTGGCCTCCTTTGCCGCCGTTCTTCACCGCGTTCAGGATCGCCGGCCCATTATAGCTCCACAAACCGACGAGACCCGCCACGTCCGGATATTTCACGAGTGTGTCCTCGACATTCTTCTGGGCCCGGGCGCGGTCGGTTTCGTCCGTGCGAACATCAAGGATCTCCACTTTGGAGCCGGTGAGTTCCTGTTTGATGCCCGCGAATCGATCTTTCGCATTCTGGGCGTCGAGCGTACCGACGAACAACATGATCTTGCCGCCGTTGGGCAGCGCTTCCTTGATGAGCTTGCCCGCTTCGACCCCCGCGGCGATGTTGTCCGTGCCGATGTAACAAACGCGTTTGCTGGCCGGAGCGTCGCTGTCGTGGCAGATCAACAAGGTCTGGCCAGCCACCTTGTTCAAAAAGTCGGTCTGGTTCGCGGGATCGATTGGACTGACCGCGATGCCGTCAATCCCTTTGGCCAACAAGTCGTCGAGAATCTGCTGCTGCTCCGCCGCGCCGCCGGAGGACGGAATGCGAAAATCCACTTGCACATTGGGGAGTTCCTTCGCGGCGTCCGCGGTGCCGGCACGGGCGATGGTCCAGAAGCTCGAGGCGTTGTTGGAGACGAACGCGAGCTTGAGCTTCTTGCCGGTGCCGGGGGACGGGCCGGCATCGTTCTGGCCGCAGCCGGCGACGATGAGTCCCACGCAAAGCGCCGCGAAAGCGGATTGGAGTTGGTTGCATTTCATAATTGGCGTTTTAATAGGTTCAGATTTAGCGAACGGAAAATTCAGGACCGTGCATAACGAAGAATTTATAGATGATCGTATTCTGGTAAGTCTGGCCAGGCTTCAGGACCGTCGTTGGAAAATTTGGCTGGTTCGGCGAATCCGGATAATGCTGGGGCTCGAAACAAAGACCATTTCGGAATTGATAGGTCCAGCCGCCCTTGCCGGTGATCGTGCCGTCGAGAAAATTGCCGGTGTAAAACTGCACCGCCGGTTCGGTCGTCCAGACTTCCATCACGCGCCCGCTCGTTGGTTCAGCCACCGTTGCGGCGTGCGTCAGTTGACCGGGCGTCGCCTGGTTCAACACCCAGTTGTGATCATAGCCGTTGGCCAGCTTGATTTGTTCGTAACCGTCGTTGATCCGGGCGCCGATGGGCGTGGCTCGATTAAAGTCCAGCGGCGTGTCTTTGACCGGTCGCACCTCCCCGGTCGGGATCATGTTCGTATCCACGGGGGTGAATTTGTCCGAGTAGATGGTGACGACATGGCCGAGGACGTCGCCTTTGCCCGCGAAGTTGAAATAAGAGTGATGCGTCAGGTTGAGCACCGTGTCGGCATCGGTCGTCGCCTTGAAATCCAACCGCAACGCATTATCGGCGGTCAAGGCATAGGTCGCCGTCACTTTTAGATTACCCGGGAAGCCTTCCTCGCCATCCTTGCTTGTGTAGGCCAGTTCCAGCGCCGGACCGGTTGGACTGACCACGACCTTGGCCTGCCAAACGACTTTATCAAAACCCTTCAAGCCACCGTGCAACGAGTTGGGGCCGTTGTTCAATGCGAGCTTATATTCCCGGCCATTCAAGGTGAACTTTCCCTTCGCGATACGATTGCCGTAACGTCCCACCAAACAGCCGAAGTGGGGGCTTTGTTTGATGTAGGCGGCGAGATTATCGTAACCAAGGACCACGTCGCTGAACTTGCCGCTTTTGTCCGCCACCTTGAGCGAAGTCACGATGCCGCCGTACGTGCAAATTTGGGCTTCCGATCCCCGGGCGTTGCACAGGATGTAAAGTTGCACCGGCGTGCCATCGGGGGCTTCGCCAAATGGCGACTGACTGATGGAGACATTGGCTTCGGGCATGGTGGCGCAGCCTAGCAGGGCCAGAGCGAGCAGTCCAGTCAGAGCGACGCGGGTTGGATGAATTTTAATTTGCATGGTTTTATTGGTTTGGAATTTGGCCGCCGCATG
>JANXWY010000023.1 GCA_025350905.1 Verrucomicrobiota bacterium | reverse complement strand
GCGGTTTGCTGATTTCACGGCCTGCTTTTGCAGAACGCAGGATCTTGGCGTTCGTCCCAATTGCCCAAAACATCGATATCGCAAAGAAAACCATCCCCAGCAGGGACCACCGGGCGGCCCGCCAAATCTCCACCAGCGTTTGCGAGGGATCAGCTTGTTCGCCGTAAAGCGCGGACCAATTCTTGAAAACAAAGATTCCGAATCGTACGCCAAACCACATCGTCAAGACGAACCCAACCACGGTCAGTGCGGCCTGCGGGTAACCGACCTTTCGCCCTGCCATGAGCGAGCCGAAGCCGGGCAGGGCGAGATTCGTCCCGGCGCAACCCCGCGCGGTCTGCGCGCTCATCGGTTCAGGGCCGGCGCGGGCCGAAGAGGTTTTCATAACCACGCATGATCGCACCGACGGCGAAAAACTGGCACACCAGTAACGCCGCCTGCCCGACAAAAGCCCAAACCAGCGACATCTTCACAATCTCGCCAACGTGTTGCCGCATCGAATTCGCCCAGCGGACGGCATCAAAGTCCACTTCGCGCAGGGTGCCGAGGATAAACCCACCCAGCTTGATCCCGGTGAGGATTTGCACCGCGATGAAGGGCAGGAATACGATGACGAGCAACAGGAACATGGGAAACCATACACGCGTGACGACTTTCCGGCTCAGCTCCATGGCCGACCAAAACTCGAGCCGTTTGTCCGCGACCAGCGGCAGGGCGAAGGCCCACGCCACGCTCAGATAAACCCACGGGAGCAAGCAAAGCAGAAAACTCAGTTGCGTCAGCAGGTTCGAGATCGCGCCGGCGAGCATCAACTGCACGAAGCAAAGTTTGAAACCATCGAACAAGCTGCCCACGCCCGCCGGTTCGCCGCGCATCCGCCGCAGGCACGCCAGGTAGAGCCCGCCCGTCACGACGCCGCCCAACAGCAGATGCACGATGCCGCCAATGAACGGAGTGAAAGTCATCACAACTTTGATCAACCAGCTGACGAATACCGCCGCCACCACAAATCCAGCGTTGGACGCAAAAAAACTCGCCCCGGTGCGGAGACATTCGCCAAGGCGGAGTTCGGGATCGCGGGCGAGGATTTGATTCGTCCACTCAGCCGGATGAGGTGGAGCGCCGGTGGCCGGCAGCGCAACGTGGCTGCCGAGCGCGCTTGCGAATTCGGCAAAAGTAGCCAGCGGCTTCCACTCCGCGCCACCCTCGATTTGCGCTTGCGACTGGCCGTTGAGCCGCCCTTCGGCAATCCATTGGTGCAATTCGCCGGTCGTAATCGGGCCATATTGCTGTTGGTCGCCGCCGATGACTTTGTAATTGGGCATGGTGCTGTTCGCGCGATCAGCTTCGGAGAATTCGGCGAACTGCGCAAGCTTCGCCGTGGCTCCGCCGGGTTCGCTGGCCTGCCTCCATTACAATCGCGACACCAGCAGTTCCCGTTGAAAAATCAATTCCTTGGGCAGATGCGAATAGATTTTCATGAACAGTTCGTCCTGGCGGATGATCTCGCGCCGCCAATCCTCGTAGTTGATGGACTGGAGTTGCGTGAGCTGATCTCGCGAAAAATTCGGCATTCCCTCGAGGTCGAAACAGTGCGGCCCGGGGACCCAGCCCAGCGGAGTTTCATCCGCGTCGGCACGGCCGCGACAACGATCCACGATCCACTTGAGCACGCGCATGTTCTCGCAGAAACCGGGCCAGAGGTATTTTCCGTCGGGCCCCTGGCGGAACCAGTTGACCTGGAAAATCTTGGGCGGCGACTTGAGCCGGTTGCGGAAACTCAGCCAGTGCCTGAAATAATCCCCCATGTTGTAGCCGCAGAAGGCAGCATCGCCATCGGGTCGCGCCGCACGATGCCCACCTGGCCGGTGGCGGCCGCGGTGGTTTCCGAGCCCAGCGTCGCGCCGAAATAAACCCCGTAGCCCCAGGAGAATGATTGCAGGACCAGCGGCACGGTGGTGGCGCGCCGGCCGCCGAAGATGATGGCGGAGATGGGCACGCCCTGCGGGTCATTGACGTGCGCGGACAGCGCCGGGTTGTTGGCCATGGGCGAGGTGAAGCGGGAGTTGGGATGGGCGGCCTTTTCACCCGAGCCTTTTTTCCACGGCCGGCCCTGCCAGTCAATCAGTTCATCGGGGACTTCGCCGTCCATGCCCTCCCACCAGACATCGCCGTCCTTTGTCATCGCGACGTTGGTGAAGAGCGTGTCATGCGAGACCGTCTGGATGGCGTTGGGGTTGGAGCGGCTGTTGGTGCCGGGCGCCACGCCGAAATAGCCGGCCTCGGGGTTGACCGCCCAGAGCCGGCCGTCGGGACCGGGTTTCATCCAGCAGATGTCGTCGCCCACCGTCCAGACTTTCCAGCCGGCAAAGCGCTTGGGCGGGATCAGCATGGCGAAATTGGTCTTGCCGCAGGCGGAAGGAAAAGCCGCGGCGACGTAAGTGGTCTCGCCGCCCGGGGATTCCACCCCCATGATCAGCATGTGCTCGGCCAGCCAGCCTTCCTTGCGCGCGAGGTAGGAGCCGATGCGCAGCGCCAGGCATTTTTTCCCCAGCAGCACATTGCCGCCGTAGCCGGAGCCGACCGACCAGATGGTGTTGTCCTGGGGGAAATGGCAGATATAGCGGCGGTCGGGCGAGCAGTCGAGCGTGGCGTGAAGGCCGCGGTTGAAATCGTCCGAAGTGTCACCGAGTTGGTTGAGCGCCGGCGTCCCCATGCGCGTCATGATGCGCATGTTGAGCACGACGTAGATCGAGTCGGTGATCTC
>JANXWY010000450.1 GCA_025350905.1 Verrucomicrobiota bacterium | reverse complement strand
GGTTTGGTGTCTCTCTTAATCATATTCTTACCCTTTATCTCCCCACCCTCGGGAGACGCGACGGCCCGCAATTTGGCCAGCTTCGCCGTTGACATTCGATGGAGTTTGGCTAAGGTCAGCGCCCTTAGTTTGAACTAAAACCGATTTATGCCGAATACGAAGTCCGCCGAACGCCGCATGCGCGGCAATGAACGCAAGCGCTTACATAACCGCGCCATCGCCTCCCACCTCCGCAAATTGGAGAAGGGTTTGCGTGACTCGGTCACCGACGGCAAAAAAGCCGATGCGGTCAAGGCCCTGCCCGGCGCGTTGTCCGCCTTGGACAAGGCCGTCAAGTCCCGCGTGCTCACCCGCGCGGCGGCCAATCGCAAGAAGTCCCGCCTGACGCTCGCGACCAATCGCGCGAAGTAAACCCATTCGCCGGCGAGCCGCTTTCAAAACCGTAGGAGACGACGTGAGGAGTCTCTAACTTTCTCCCTAAAGGGCCGTCTCCTGTCGCCGGCCATGGGTTATTGAAAGGGTGCCTCAACTTCGCTCCCGCCCTTGATCCGGCGTCCCCCGCGGCCCAAAAGAGAGTCAGATCAAGCGCCCGATTTTCTTTCAGCCCTTTGTCGGCGACTAGGCAACGAGGCCCAGCTAAAAGCGATTTGAGACTCCTTACGTCGTCTCCTACGAGTTCAGATACCCCGATCACCGACCGTCGCTGAACAACCCTGACTTCACCCACCCCAGTTTCGCTAGGCGGTAGGCCAAGCCCGTGGCCAAGCAGCCGAAGCCGTACTTCACGCTGCGCCGGAAATTGATTGAAGACGCCTCGGCAAAGTATTTCGTCGGGCAACTCACTTCGCCAATGGTGAAACCGTGCCAGAGAATTTGCGCGAGCATCTGGTTGTCGAACACAAAGTCGTCGGAATTGGCGGCGAGATTGAGGCGCTCGAGGATCTCCCGCGAAAAGGCCCGGTAGCCCGTGTGGTATTCCGAAAGTTTGGCCCCGAGTAATAGATTTTCCGCAAACGTCAGTCCGCGGTTCGCGACGTATTTCCAGACCGGCATCCCTCCGCGCAGCGAATAGCCACCAAGGATGCGGCTGCCCAGCACGCACGGATGCAGGCCGTTGGCAATCATCGAAACCATCGCGGGCAAGAGCTTGGGCGTGTACTGATAATCCGGGTGCAACATCACGACGATGTCGGCGCCCGCCGCGAGCGCGAGGCGGTAGCAGGTTTTTTGATTCCCGCCGTAGCCGGTGTTCTGCTCATGCTCATGCACCTGCACGCCCTCGAGTCCGCGCGCGACGGACACCGTGTCGTCCCGGCTGCGATCGTCCACGAGGATGATCAGGTCTACCAACTCTTGTTCCCGCACTTCATCGTACGTTTGGCGCAAGGTTTTGGCGGCATTGTAAGCCGGCATGACAACAACCACTTTTTTTCCGCGATACATGGCGGCGAGAGAGTGCCGACGGCACTGACGGGAGAGAAGCCGAAAGTGGCATGCGTCGCTCAAAGCCGGCAAGTTGACCGGGATGTGTAACCACGAAATACACAAAATACACGAAAGCCTTTAGTGGAACGCGTAGGGAGTTTTGCCCTGCTTCATTTTCGTGTGCTTCGTGTGTTTCGTGGTTAAACCCGCTTCATGTACCGCAAATCACCTTGCCACCATTGCATTCGCTCCCTAGCCTGACCGCGTTGAAAAAGGCGAAGCCAACTCCCGCCCAAGCCACTCCCGACATTTGTTGCGAGGAGGCGGCGACTTGCGCCCTCTCGACCGTGGAGGCGGGCACGACGGTTTGCATCAAGCAACTGGCCGTGCAGCCGGACGTGTTGAATCGCCTCCGCGAAATGGGTTTGGGCGAGGAACAACGCATCCGCCTCATCAGCCGCCATCCGAGTTTGATCTGCCAGGTTTGCAACGCCCGCGTCGCGCTCAGCCAAAAACTCGCCGAGGCGATCCTCGTCGAACCCGTGCGCAAGCTCGCTTGACCGCCATGGCCCCGGCCCTTCAACCGCTGACCTCGGTCGCCCTGGGCACAACGGCCACCGTCGTGGAAATCAATCTCCCGCCCGCCAGCCGGCCGCGCCTCATGGAAATGGGCCTGCTCGTCGGCACGAAAGTCGAACTGGTCCGCTTCGCCCCGATGGGCGATCCCGTGGAAATTAAAGTGCGCGGCTACAATCTCACGTTGCGCAAGAGCGAGGCGGAACAGATTTTGGTGAAGACCAGCAACTAACCCGCCGCACGTCGGGGAAGTTTGTCACGCGGCTTGCGCGCTGGGCGCGAATAAACGACACTGCCAGCAACATGAGTGCAGCCGAAGCCACAGCCGAAGTTTTTGTGACGGCCTTCAAGTCCTTGAAGCCGCGCCAACGCGAAGCGGTGTTGGAAAAGATTTTGACCGATGAAAAGCTTTCCGAAGTAGTCGCCGATACCCTTGCCTTGGAAAGCCGCAGAAACCAGCCGCGCCAGCCGTTTCGTCAGGTATTGAAGGAGCTAAATATTCGCGCGTGAATTGGCAGATCGAAATCTCACGCGACGCCCGCAAGGAACTGGCAGCTCTTCCCGAACAGATTCAAATCCGGCTCGCAAAGTCCATCCTGGCATTGGAAAACAACCCTTATCCGCACGGAGCCAAAAAGCTTAAAAACCGCGATGGTTGGCGGATTCGCGTTGGAGACTATCGCGTGCTTTACTTTGTTGATGGAAAGACCAAGCACCTAGTCATTGGTAATATCGGTCATCGCCGCGAAATCTATCGGTGAAAAAAACTCAGCCAGTCCGGAGCTCGTGCAATTGCCTCGACGTCAGCGGAAGGGGGAACTCGTCCGCTTTGCGCTGATGGGTGATCCGGTGGAAATCGAAGTGCGTGGCTATAATCTTACATTGCGCAAGAGTGAGGCGGAGCAGATTTTGGTAAAGGCCAGTAGCTAACCCACGACCCGTCACTTGGAGGTCGAACCCGGAAGTTCTTCGTGCTGACAGCATGCTGCCGGCCCCGCTACCACTCCATGGTTTCGGCACAATCCCAACTTGCCCGGTCCTTTTCCCGTCACTAGCCTGTAGCGGTATTGAAACAACCTGAAACCAACAGCGGCGACCCTCGGTCGAAGAGCGCCTACGTCGCCCTAACCGGCAATCCCAATTGCGGCAAGACGACGTTGTTCAATGCCCTCACCGGGCTGCGCGCCAAAGTCGGCAATTACGCCGGGGTCACCGTCGAGCGCAAGGAAGGCAAATTGCTCGGCGCGCCCGCCGAAGTGGACATCCGCGTGCTCGATCTGCCCGGCACGTACAGCCTCAGCCCGAATTCAATCGATGAACAAGTCTCGCGTGACGTGCTGCTGAATCGTCTCCCGGAACTGCCATCGCCGAGCTTGATCGTTGTGGTCGTGGATGCCTCAAACCTGCAACGCAATCTTTACTACGCCACCCAGGTCATCGAATTGGGCCACCCGACCCTGATCGCATTGAACATGGTGGATGTGGCGGCGGAGAACGGTCACGCCCTGGACGCCGCCAAACTTTCGCAACTGCTCGGTGTGCCCGTGTTGCCGATCGTGGCCAGCACGGGCGAAGGCCTCCAGGAATTGCGCGCAAAAATTCTGGCGTCCGCGCCCACCGGTCCCGAGCTCAAGCCGCGCTTGTTCTGCCAGTTGCCCGGGTTGTTCCGCATCGAAGCCACCGGGCTCGCGGATTTGCTGGCGGAGTCTTATCAGGAACGGCGGTTGCAGGCCACAGCCGAGGCGCTGCTGCTGCTCAGCAACGAAAAAGCGCTGGCGTCAAGCACCACGCATTATCCCCAGAAGATTCAGGACGCCGTGGCCGCCGCGCGGAAGCGCCTCGACGCCCAGAACGTGGATTGGCGTGGCGCCCCGATCGAGTGGCGGTACGCGCGCGTGGCGGAAATCCAGCAAACCGTGACGACGGAACTCGCGCCGCCCGGGGCCACCCTCAGCGACAAACTGGATCGCTGGTTGACCCACAAGGTCTGGGGCACGCTGATTTTCATCGCCATCATGGCCACTATGTTCCTCAGCATTTTCATGTTCGCCAAAATCCCGATGGAAGCGCTGCAGGCGGTCGTGGACTGGCTCGGCACGCGGGTGGGCCGGATGATTCCCCCGGGCGACTTGAACAGTCTGCTCGTCAACGGGGTGATCGCGGGTGTGGGCGCGGTGGTCGTGTTCCTGCCGCAGATTCTGATTTTGTTCTTCTTCATCGGCCTGCTCGAAGACACGGGCTACATGGCGCGCGCGGCATTCTTGATGGATCGATTGATGAGCAAGGTCGGCTTGCACGGCAAGAGTTTCATCCCGATGCTGAGTTCGTTTGCCTGCGCCATTCCCGGCATCATGGCCACCCGCACCATTGAATCGCCGAAGGACCGTCTCGTGACGATCCTCGTCGCCCCGTTGATGAGCTGCTCGGCGCGCCTGCCGGTTTATGCCCTGCTGATCGCGGCGTGCATCCCCGCGCAGGCCGTGTTTGGAATTCCGAAATTATTGCAAGGCGCCACGATGCTGGGGATGTATCTGCTCGGCATCGTCGTGGCACTGCTGATGGCGTGGCTGTTCAAAAAGACTTTGCTCAAGGGCGAAACGCCGATGCTAATCATGGAACTGCCGCCCTACAAACGGCCGCTCGTGCGCGTGGTGGTGCGGCACATGTGGGATCGGGCGCGACTGTTCCTCCGCCGCGCGGGCACGGTGATTCTCGCGATCAACATTGTGCTGTGGGCGTTGGCGACGTATCCGAAGAGCGACGCGATTACGGCAGAATTCGCAGCGCAACGTCAGGCGCTGGAAAAAACTTTTGCGACAGGTTTGCCGACCGGCGTCTCCAACGACGCGGCCCGCGCCGAACAACTTGCGGCGCTGGACCAGGAGGAAACGGGCGAACGACTCCGCCACAGCTTTGCCGGCTACCTTGGCCGCGCGATTGAACCGGTCATCGCGCCGCTGGGTTTCGACTGGAAAATCGGCATCGGCATCGTGGCGTCGTTTGCGGCGCGCGAAGTATTCGTCAGCACCATGTCCACGGTCTATAATGTCGCCGACGATGCCACGGACGCGGGCCAGACAAGCCTGGCGCGGACCCTGCAGGACCAAAAGCGGCCCGACGGTTCGCCGGTTTACACGCCGCTGGTGGCGATCACGCTGATGGTATTTTATGTGTTCGCGATGCAGTGTGTCAGCACCGTGGCCATCGTGCGGCGTGAGACCAATTCCTGGAAATGGCCGCTCTTTCAGTGGCTGTACATGGGCGTCCTCGCCTGGGTGCTGGCCTTTATCACCTATCAAGGCGGTAAGGCCCTAGGTTGGGGTTGAGGGCTGGCCTTAATCTTTTTCTTAATCATAATCTTAATCTCGCTCTTCGGAAAAGAGCAGGCCTTCCCACAAGGATTAAGAGTAAGATAAAGATTACGATTAAGAACGCAGCGGATCTCCCCGACGCAGCCGCGTTAAATCTCAGTCTTTGCGTGCGCCCCTTCGACTGATAGTTTGCCAACTATGCCGGACATCATTCTCGCCACGCTCAACGCAAAATATATTCATGCGTCGTTCGGGCTGCGCTATCTCCTGGCCAACCTCGGCCCGCTGCGATCCCGCACGCAATTGCTGGAGTTCGACATCAATCAACGCCCGGGGGACATCGCGGAAGCGTTGCTGGCCCACAATCCGCGCATAGTCGGACTGGGAATTTATATTTGGAACGTCGCACTCACGACGGAAGTCGTTGCCATCCTCAAACGCATCCGCCCCGATCTGATCGTCATTCTCGGCGGGCCGGAGGTGAGCCACGAGACCGCGCAGCAGGAAATCGTGCGCCTGGCGGACCACGTCATCACGGGAGAGGCGGATCTGAAATTTGCCGAGGTGTGCGGGCAGTTGTTGGAACGCGGAACTCCCCTCACCCGGCCTGCCGGCCACCCTCTCCCCATCCGATGGGGAGAGGGACGGGGTGAAGGGCTGCCCAAAATCATCCCCGCTCCCCTGCCCGATTTTGCGCAGCTCACGCTGCCGTATGAATTCTACGATGCCCAGGATATCGCGCATCGAATCCTCTATGTCGAGGCGTCGCGCGGGTGTCCCTTTAGTTGCGAGTTTTGCCTGTCCTCCCTCGACGTGCCGGTGCGGGCCGTGGCACTACCCAGGATTCTCGAGGCGATGCAACGGTTGCTCGACCGGGGCGCGAAACAATTCAAGTTCGTGGATCGCACGTTTAACCTGAGCGTCCCGACCAGTCGCGCCATTCTCGAGTTCTTCCTAGAGCGGCATCAGCCCGGCAACTTTTATCACTTCGAAATGATTCCTGATCGTCTGCCGGAAGCGCTGCGCGAAGTCATCGCGAAATTTCCGGCAGGCACGCTCCAATTTGAGGTCGGCATCCAGACGTTTAATCCGGAGGTCGCCGGATTGATCAGCCGCCGGCAGGACTACGCGCGGCTGGCCGACAATTTCCATTTTCTGCGGGAGCAGACGGGCGTCCATCTCCACGCCGATCTCATTGTGGGGTTGCCGGGCGAAACCGTCGAGAGTTTCGGAGCCGGCTTCGACCAGCTCATCGCCTTGCGCCCGCAGGAAATTCAGGTCGGCATCTTGAAACGGTTGCGCGGCACGCCCATCGTGCGCCACGACGCCGAGTGGGAAATGGTCTATAATCCGCAGCCGCCGTACGAAATCCTGCAAACCAGACTGATTGATTTTGCCACGATGCAATCCTTGCGCCGGTTCGCCCGCTACTGGGACCTGGTGGGCAACAGCGGTAATTTTGTGGAAACGACGCCGTTGATCTGGAGCGGCGACGCTTCGCCGTTTCACTCCTTCCGGCACTGGAGTGACTGGCTGTACACCCGGGTGCGGCGAACGGATGCCATCGCTTTGGTGCGCCTGATGGAATCGCTCTTTATTTTTCTAACCGAGCAACGGCAACTCGCTCCCGCACTCGTGGCGGCAGCGATGTGGCGCGATTACCAGCGCGGTGGACGCCACGACGCGCCTGAGTTTCTCCGTGAATTTCTGACCGCTGCTGACGTGCCCTGCGTTCGAAATCGCGCCGCGCCCTTGAAACGGCAGGCCCGGCATCTGGCCGCCGGCTAGAATGCCGGATTGGCATTACCTCCTCGGCTTGATAACGTCCGCCCCGATGTCGGACCCAACGGTCGCAGCCCAACCTCCTTCGAAGGCGAAAGTTTTCTTTCGTCGCCTAACCAGCACGGTGATTCTCTGGACCATTGTCCTGGCCGGAATGTTCTCGGGCAACAAACTCATCGCCGACCTGGTCTTTGCGCTCTTCATGGTGGTGCTGGCGTGCGTCGGGCTGATGGAATTCTACGGCCTGGTGGAGAAACGGGATCTCGTGTGTTTCAAAGGCTGGGGGATTTTGGCCGGGGTGTTGTTGATGATCGGCACCTTTCTGCATGTGACCGGGCGGCTCGGCATTCACGACTCGCCGGCGCGCGTGAACGACTTTGAAACCAGTTTTCTGATCCTCTTCGTGCTCGGTTTGTGCGTGCGGCAATTCGTCGCCCGGCACAACACCGCCGGCATCCTCGCCATCTCCACGACGCTGTTCGGCCTCATGTACGTCCCCTGGTTGCTGAACTTCATCCAGAAAATCAATTTCTTCCCCGGCATCCACGACAATGGAAAGTACTACGTCCTCTATTTCATGCTGGTCACCAAGTTCAGCGACAGCGGCGCCTATGCCGTGGGCTCGCTCATAGGCAAACACAAGATGATCCCGCGCATCAGCCCCGCCAAGACATGGGAAGGCTTCGGCGGCGCCATCGTGGTGGCCACCGGTGCGAGCTTGGTCTACGCGCATTATTTTGCAGCCAAAATGCCGGGCATGACGCCGCTACACGCGGTGGTGCTCGGTGTGGTATTAAGCTCCACCGCCGTCATCGGCGACCTCATCGAGTCACTTTTCAAGCGGGAAGCGGGCGTGAAGGATTCGGGGAATTTCTTTCCGGGCATCGGCGGCATCCTCGACTTGCTGGACAGCCTGCTGTTTAACGCGCCGATCATGTATCTGTACCTGCGGCATGTCCTCACGCATCCATGATTCATAGCTTCGCATTAACACCCAACTTTGGTTGGGTGTCGGTCGTGGCGGTGAAACAAAAAACGTTTCAACGGTTTGACCGCTGCGCAGAAGCCGTTGAAACGGCTGAATCACAGGGTGCGCCGTTACACCCGGCTGAAGCCGGGTGCTAATGAAATGAAAACGGCCCGCGCTTCCAGTTGACGCTTAAATCGAATATCATAAATCGTAAATGAAGAACGTCGTTTTGCTCGGCAGCACCGGCTCCATTGGCACGAGCACGGTAAAGGTGGCGGAAGATTTGCCCGAACGCATCCGGCTGATCGCCTTGGCGGCGGGTAACAATTCTGAATTGCTGCTCGACCAGACGCGCAAGCACCAGCCGGCCGCGATTTCCATCCACGATCCCGCAAAAGCCATTGAACTGCGCGAAGCCCTCGGCACCGCGTGCGAAGTTTTTTTCGGCGCGGAAGGCCTGCTGAAACTGGCCGCGCTACCGGAGGCCGACATTGTATTGATCGCCATCGTCGGCACGGCGGGGTTGCAACCGGCACTGGCGGCGATTCGCGCGGGCAAGGACATCGCCGTCGCCTCGAAGGAGATCCTCGTGATGGCCGGCGAGATCGTGATGAACGAGGCGCGCAAATACGGCGTGCGCGTGCTAGCCGTGGATAGCGAGCACTCGGCGATCTTCCAGTGCCTCGACGGCAAACCGGCGGCCTCGGTTCGCAAACTCTGGCTCACGGCCAGCGGTGGGCCGTTCCGGGACGCGCAATTGTGGCCGAAGGAAAAGTTTGCCGAGATCACCGTCGAACGGGCGCTCAAACATCCGTCCTGGGTCATGGGCCGCAAAATCACGATCGATTCCGCGACGCTCTTCAACAAGGGGCTCGAGATGATCGAAGCGCGCTGGCTGTTCGATATCGAAATGGCGCGCGTTGGCGTCGTGGTGCATCCGCAGAGCATCGTTCATTCAATGGTCGAGTTCGTGGATGGCTCGCTGCTCGCCCAACTTTCCACGCCCGACATGTGTTTGCCGATTCAATACGCGCTCACTTATCCCGATCGGGCCGCCAGCGACCGCGTCCAGACCGATTTCCCGAAACTGAGCAGCCTCACGTTCGAAGCGCCCGACCCGGAGCGCTTCCCCGCCTTGACGCTGGCGCGCCGCGCCGGCGAGGAAGGCGGCACGCTGCCCGCCGTATTGAACGCCGCGAATGAGATTGCGGTCGAAGCCTTCGTGAATCGGAAAATTAATTTCCCCCAGATTACGGAGACCGTGCGCCGCACGATGGACGCGCATCAGGTTGTGGCCCAGCCGACGCTCGAACAAATTCTCGCCGCCGATGTGTGGGCGCGGCACGAAGCGGCGCTTTGATACGAGCAGGGGAGAAAAGGAGAAGCGGGGAAAAGGCGCAGAGGAGATACCGCATCGTTACCGTAATTCCCCATTTCTCCCCCGCCCCTTTTTCCCTCCGCAGCTTTTCACCGGGACGGCGCACAAAAGCCATCATTGCCGCACCCATGGTTTCGGTTATAGTCAATCCGCTCCAACGGGGGGCCAACTTGATATAAAATGTCCATCTTGAAAATAATTCTGGTCGTGTTGGAAGCGCTGTTCGCGCTGAACTTGCTCATCTTTGTCCACGAACTCGGCCACTTCTTCGCGGCCCGCTGGCGCGGGATGAAGGTTGAGCGCTTCGCCATCTGGTTCGGCAAACCGATCTGGAAGGCCAAGATCAACGGCGTGGAATACGCCCTCGGCTGGATTCCCGCCGGCGGCTACGTCTCGCTGCCGCAAATGGCAACGATGGAGGCCATCGAAGGCAAGACCGAAAGTACCGCTGAACAACTTCCCAATGCCTCGCCTTTGGATAAGATCATCGTCGCGATTGCCGGGCCGCTCTTCAGTTTTTTGCTCGCCATCGCCTTTGCCGTGGTCGTCTGGCAGGTGGGCAAGCCGGTGAGCGTGGCGGATGACAAACCAACGCTGGGCTGGGTGGTGCCGGACGGTCCGGCTTGGAAGGCGGGCCTCCGCCCCGGCGATACCATCGTGAGCATTGACGACCGGCCGGTAAAAGCGTTCGGCCCGCCGACGCAGGACAGCATCACCTGGCGCGTCATCACCAGCGAGAACCCCAGTCTCACCATCAAGTACAGCCGCAACGGCCAGGAAAAGGTCACCTCCTTAACCCCGTTCCGGCGGTCAAACAAGTGGTATGAACGCCGCTCCTTGCGCCAGATCCTCGTCGGCCCGATTCAACCCGCCCTGATCTACGACGTGGCCAGCAACAGTCCGGCGGCCACGGCCGGGCTGAAGCGCGGGGACGAAATCGTTGCCATCAACGGTGAAAAGATTTTCAGTTTTGCCGCCTACGATCACGCACAGGATTCCCAGACGAATCCAACCGCCGCCCCTGTTATTTTCACGATCCGCCGCGGGACGGAACAATTTGATCGGACGATGCTGGCGGAAAAGCCGCTCACACCCACCAACCTGCCACCCTCCTTCGGCATCCTCAGCTGGCAAGGCAACACGAACAAAACCCTCGTCTATCCCGGCCCGTGGGAGCAGATCGAGGCCAGTGCCGGACAGATTTTCGCCACCGTTGGCGCGGTCTTCTCGAAAAAGACGGACATCGGCGTGCAGCAGCTCGGCGGCGCCGTGATGATCATCCGCGTTTATAAAAATCTGTTTGAGAACGAGGACGGCTGGCGGCTGGTGCTGTGGTTTAGCGTGCTCTTGAATGTGAATCTGGCGCTGCTCAACATGCTGCCGCTGCCGGTGCTCGATGGCGGCCATATCCTGCTCTCGCTGATCGAAGTCGTCCGCCGCCGCCCCGTCAGCCCCAAGCTCCTCAATTACATCCAGAGCGGCTTCGCGGTATTGCTCATCGGCTTCATGCTCTTCATTGCCTTCTTTGACACCGGCGACTGGATTCGCAGCAGCCGGGCAGAACGCGATCAGCATATCGTGTTCGCCCCGAAGAAATAATTCCCCGCCATGCGCTACTGCGAATCTCCTTACGTCTTTAGGCGCCGCAAGACCCGCGAAGTTGTCATCGGCGATCCTCAGCATGGCGGCGTGATCATCGGCGGCGATCATCCGGTCGTCGCCCAATCGATGATCACCTGTGATACGATGGATACGGCCGCAAGCGTGCAACAAACGCTCGAGTTGGTCGCCGTCGGCTGTCAGCTCGTGCGGATCACCGCGCCAACCGTGAAGGATGCGGCGAATCTGCAGGTCATTGTCGCCGAACTGCGCCAGCGCGGTTGTCTGGTGCCCATTGTCGCGGACATTCATTTCAAGCCCGAGGCGGCCATGGAGGCGGTGAAATGGGTCGAGGTCGTGCGGGTGAATCCCGGCAACTATGCCGACTCCAAGAAATTTGCGATCAAGGAATACACGGATGAACAATACACCGCCGAGCTGAAGCGGATCGAAGAAAAGTTCACCCCACTGGTGCTCGAAGCCAAACGCCTCAAGCGCGCGCTTCGGATCGGTACGAATCACGGCTCGCTCTCCGACCGCATCATGAACCGCTTCGGCGACACGCCGCTCGGCATGGTGGAGAGCGCGCTGGAATTTGCCCATATCGCGCGCCAGCACGATTTCCATAACTTCAAATTCTCGATGAAGTCGAGCAACCCGAAGGTGATGATCGAGTGTTATCGCCTGCTGGTCGCGCGACTGGAGCAGGAAGGACCGGACTGGAATTACCCGATTCACCTTGGTGTCACCGAAGCGGGCGAAGGCGAGGATGGTCGCATCAAATCCGCTATCGGCATCGGCTCGCTCTTGTGCGATGGCTTGGGTGACACTATCCGCGTCTCGCTCACCGAAGACTCTCCGCGCGAGATCGAGGTCTGCCGCGATTTACTGGCGCAGATTCCGAAGCTGACAGCTTCAGCCTTCAGCCTTCAGCCTTCAGCCTTTCCGTATGACCCTTTCCATTTCGAGCGCCGCGAGACGACTGAGATCGAACTAAATGAGCAAACCAAATGCGGCGGCGAGCAGCTCATTCGCGTCGTCGTCACGCGGGCGACGTGGGACAAAGTCGCGCCCAAGATCCGGCCCAAAGACGATGTGAAGCCCGAAGCGGTCTACGAAGACCTCAACGTGGCCGAGATTGATCCGACGCATGACTTTGAGATCAACTGCGACACGCAACTCGTCACGGTAAAGGACGGCGTGGCACTACCGGCCATCACCGCGTTTCGCCTGCTGGCAGCAAAGCTGAAGCGGCTGGGCCGGAATAACCCGATTCTGCTGAAGGACTGTCTAGGATTCGAAGCCCGTAGGACAGGCGTCGCGCCTGTCTCTAACTTATCCTCAAGTCAAAGGGAGAATAGGGAGACAGGCGCGACGCCTGTCCTACTCGAACCCAAGATCGCCTTGCTCCGCGCCTCCGTCGTCATTGGATCGTTGCTGGCGGACGGGATTGGGGACGCGATTCTCGTGCGCGGCGAAGCCGGCGGTGGCCAATCGCTGCGGCTGGCCTACAACATTTTGCAGGCGGCGGGCTGCCGTTCGTTCAAGACCGACTACGTGGCGTGCCC
>JANXWY010000418.1 GCA_025350905.1 Verrucomicrobiota bacterium | reverse complement strand
CGAAAGTCAGACTGAGAAAACCGGGTGAGTCAGCCGAGTCGGATGGAAGTTCGGGAAGCGAAACGGAATGCCTACGCCTTCCGGCATTTCAACCACGTATGATACTGACCGACCTGGTCGCGCTCCTCCACGACCTGGAGGCCGCTCTCGGTCAGGCAGCGCATCAGGTCAGCCGACTGGTACATCTGGCTATTGCCATTGGCGATGCAGGTGAAATAAAGCGAGGTTTGTTGCAGGCAGAACGCCGCGGTTTCATTGGGCTGCCGATCCCAAAACAATTCCAGAATGTGCAAAGTCGTTTCCGCCGCCATCGCCTCGACTGTACGGCGCAGGATGGCAACGATTTCTTGCTCCGAAAAACAATCAAGAAACTGGCTCATCCAGATCGCGTCGTGGCCGCCCGGCAATGACTGGGTTGGGTCCAAAATATCCAAGGGCACGAATTCCACCCTGTGTTCCAGGCCGTGAGCGCGAATGTTGGCGCGCGCGAGCTCCAATTGCCGGGGCAAATCCGCGATGGTGACGCGGATCTGCGGATCGTGCTTCGCGCATTGGATGGCCCATTTGCCGGTGTTCCCTCCCACGTCGAGCAGACGCTTCGGCTGGTCCGCAAACACCAATGGCAGCGCGGTGGGAAAGGCCTGGTCCGAGTAGTAATGATCGAATTCGAGCCAGCTCTCCCGCGCGTGCGCCGGCAGCGAACTCAATCCCTCATAAAATGTTTTCCAGTCCCCGAGCGTCTGCAACCCCGCCGGCCGACCTTGTTCAATCGCCTCGTCAAGATGGAACAAACCGCGATAACAAACGTCATGCGCCATATCCATGTTCGCATGCGTCATGGCGTCGCGGAGAATGAAATAGCCGAGTTTGGTTAACGTGAAACGTCCGTCGTTCAAGCAAAACAAGCCAATGCCGAGACCGGCTTCCAGCAAAACTTTCACCCCGTAACGCGGGACCGAAATCCGCGCCACAATTTCGTTCAATGGCAGACCGATGTTGCCGCTGCGGTGGACCTCTTCGAGCAGTCCGTATTTGCGCAGGAGCCGACAGGCCTGAAAAACGACCGGCGCAAATGCGATGCGCTGGGCTTCGGATTTTGCTTCGTAAGCGGTTTTTGAATCGCGCTGGAAATAATTCATGGCGCGAAACTCACGGCGCGGGGCTGGATGATTTTAGCGAGCAGCGGCAGGGCGCGCTCTGGCTGGGTGACGTACGGATTAGACCGGTCCCACACGTAGCCCGCCAGCACCGAGCAAATTTGCCGCATGATGCCGGGGTTCGCTCCGGCCGCGAAGAAGATCTGGTGCAACGTGCCGTCGTACCACGCCGACACATAGGCGCGAAATGTGTTGATGCCTTGCATCATGTAATCGGCGTACTCGGCCTGCCAGTCCGGCGCTTCGCCGCGCAACTGTCGGGTCAGCACTTTGGCGGCGCGGTTGGCCGAAGCCAGCGCGAGCGTCACGCCGGAACTGAAAATCGGATCGAGAAATTCCGTGGCGTTGCCGACGAGCGCGAAACGCGGGCCGAACAATTGTTTCACCGCGCAGGAATAGCCGGAAATTTTTTGCGGGACGAACGTGAATTGCGTGTTCGCCAGGCGCGGACCTGCGCTGGGGTCGGAGGCCAGAATCGCACGCAAACGGGCCTCGGGCTCGACGGGGTAACGCGTGAAAAATTCCGGCGCAGCCACCGCCCCGACGCTCGTTTTGCCGTTGGAAAATGGGATGATCCACAGCCACGCGCCATCGGGATGCTGGCACGCCCAGATTTTTCCTTCCTCGCGACCCGCCGGCCGCTGGTCGCCCGTGACGTGGGTGAAAAGCGCTTCGCGCACCGGAAAGTGCGACGGTTTTTCCAAGTCCAGCAACCGGGGCAGCACGCGCCCGTAACCGCTGCAATCCAGGACGAATTTAGCAGTCACGCTGCGCGGCGGGCCGTCCGGCGGTTCGATCGTCACCGTCGCTTGCGCCTCGTCAAAGCTCACTGCCGTGACGCCATGTCCGTAGAGAATTTCCACGCCGCGCGCAGCGACGCCGTCGGCGAGCGTCTGATCGAAGTCGCCGCGCGGGACTTGGAAAGTGTGCGTCCAACCGGCGGTGAACTGCGCTGCGAAATCGAAGTTGCAAGTCCGGCCGTCGCGATGAAAGACCGCCCCGTTTTTCTGCATGAAGTTCCGGGCGACGACGTTTTCCAGCAAGCCCGCCTCCTGCAACAAGTCCATGCAATGCGGCAGCAAGCTTTCGCCGATCACGAACCGGGGAAAGGTCTGCTTCTCCACGACGAGCAGCTTGAAGCCTTCACGTTGCAGCAGAGCCGCCGCGGTCGAACCCGCCGGTCCCGCACCAATGATCAGCACATCAACGTCAGTCAACTTCATATTCCACACATCGTCTGTATTTGGCGCAGCTTTACGCTGCCCCGCGGAACGCCGCCTACAGGCGGCAGCAACGAGTCCAACCCTGCTGCTGCCGCGTAAACGCGGCGTTCCGAGATCTTCGAGCGCTGCCTATCGGGGGCAGTGTCAAGATGCGCCCGTCCGTAAACCACTGAAAACAAGGGATATTACCCGCATCAATTTTAGAGGACTTTGTTTCTCACACAACACCGAAAAATCGGCCGGGCTTTTTTACCAACCTCGTGCATCAACGGTCACGAGCGAAGCAGTTCCGTGAGGCGGGTCTGCTGGCCACTTCCGGCTTACCACGAAAACTGATTTCGAACCGCTAATCGGCGCTGATGAAAAAAGCCTGTGGCGACAAAGTCCAACCGCGAATCGCGCGACGGTTTCTTATTCCGAGTCTCCACGATTAGCGGCGATGACCGAAGATTAGTGGTTTCCACTTCGGAATTCCGACCTGAACCAAGCTGAACGACGACAGCCGTACGGATTCTGACTCGGTAATTTGGGGAAGGGCGGTCATTTGCGAACCTTGACGAGGCGGCGTTTCAGCGTATAACTCGCTTATGAAAATTCACTTTCCCGCGAAATCACAGCGGTCGGATATACGAACGGTTCGTTGAATAATTGTTGACCACTTCCACGCTCACTTCATGAAATCGCATATCAGTTTGGCGAGTGCGACTTTGCTCGCTTACATCGTTGTGGTGATGATGATGGCCACCACCAGCGACGTTAGTTCAGCCTCCATCAAAGCTTATGAGAACACGACTTTCAAGTTTATGATTACGGTAATTCCCGATTGTTGGGTAGATTCGTCCTGCCGTCGTTGGTCGGCAAGTGTTTGGCCCGGAGGCCCGAAATGTATCGCCGGCTTCAATGTGCCAGTGGCTGGACATCAGGTTAAGGTTGCAGCGTTACGTTGGAGTTGGAAGCGATGACGATGCGGCCTATTCAGGGCAAGGTTGTCCATATAATGGCGACTTTTCTCGCTGGGCTTCTGCTTGCCGGGTGCTTGGAAAGGCATGAACAGTGGAAATCGGTCGAGCAAGTCAGTGCTGACAAACGAACCATGCTCACGCGTCCAACGGAACCGAATTTCGACGGCAAACTATTAAGTGCGTGGCTGGAAATACTCGGTCGTCCCGGGCCTTGGGAAAGTGGGAATTGGACTCAAGCGGATTACCTCACTGCGTCGAATGCAATTTCTAACCTTGGCAGTAATTCCGTTCCATTTCTTCAGTTCGCTTTGGCCACTGACGAGAATGGGCAAGGGGCGATTGCAGCGTGCCGCCTGCTTGGGCCAAAAGCTAAGCCAGCCGTACCTGGGTTGGTTGCCTCGTTGCGAGCGGGCCACATCTATGCCAGTTACGCCCTGATTGAAATCGATCCCACAACGATTCCATTTATAACCGAGTCCTTCACCAACCAGAATTCCGAATTGCGTTATAGAGCCCTGAGCGCTTTGTCCTTGGGCCCGGGACTGGGAGTGGATATTACCCCGGCCCGACCCGCAGTGCTGAAATGCCTTGAGGATGGTGATGGGCTGGTGCGTAATGCGGCGACCAATTTGATCCGGCAAATGGGAGGCAAGCTGCCGTGGACAGATCCGCCGGAAGGATCAGCACTTAAATTTGAATAATTGGTTAACTCACCGTGACGTGGAAAGGAGGGTCAATTTCAGTCGGCTTAGTGGTCATTCTGCGGGGCGAGGCACTGCGCTTGGGCCGCTTCGGTTTGCAGCAACGCCGTCACCGCCGCGATGTCCGCCGCGAGCGGGCGGTCGCCGGTCAGCGTCGGCGAACAGCCGCGCACGAGGTCGTAAAGTTTGCGGTAATCGCCGCCCAAAACTTTGTCGCAGCCGCGCGCATCCGCCGCCTGCGCCAGTGCCAGCGCTTCGATGGCGACGAGTTTCCACAATAGCGGCAGAGCCGTACGCGTCATCTTGGCCGCGATGCAGCCCATGCTGACCACGTCCTGATTGTTCGCGTTGGTGGGAATGGTCTGGATGGACGCGGGCGTGCCGAGCAGGCGCGCCTCCGCCGCCAGTGAAGTGGCCAGCAATTGCGCGCCTCCGAAACCAGTGTTCAATCCCGGCGCCCCCGCCGCGAGCAACGGCGGCAGGCCGCGGCTGTATCGCCAGTTGACCAACCGTTCGATCTGACGATCGGCGAGCAGCGCCATTTTAATCAACCCCATGCGCAGGTAATCGCTGACCATTGCGATTTGCTGGCCATAAAAATTGCCGCAGTGAATCACCATGCCGGTGTCGGCGAATACGAGCGGGTTGTCCGTGCTGGCATTGAGTTCCCGCGTGACGACTTGTTCGACGTGCCATTGCGCCTCCTGAATGGCCCCCAGGATTTGCGGGGTGCAGCGGAGCGAATACGGATCCTGAATTTCTGTGCCCGGGTCCACCGGCTTGGCCAGCGAGCCCCATTGATGATCATCAATGCGCTGCGCGAACTCGGGATGGGTGCGGAGCGCATTGCTGATGCGCTGGGCCACCAGCGACTGGCCGCGAAACCCGCGCGCCTTCTGCGCCTGTTGGCAGAGCGCCTCGGGTTCACCCCCGAGCACCTGGAACAAACAGGCGGTGAGCAATTCCATCCAGCGCAACAACCGGTCCGCCTCGTGGGTCGCCAGCGCCGCCAGCCCGGTCATCACGGACGTGCCGTTGACGAGCGCCAGCCCTTCCTTGCATTGCAGCACGACGGGTGTGAGGCCGACTCGTTGCAACGCTTCCGTCGCCGGCAAGCGTTCGCCCTTTAACCGCGCGTGACCAAAACCCACAAGCAATCCCGCCATGTGCGCCAACGGCACGAGATCGCCGCTCGCGCCCACCGAGCCTTCGCTGGGGATTTCCGGCAACACCCCGCGATTCACCGCCGCGATGATCAGCTCAATCAATTCTTCCCGAATGCCGGAGTAACCGCGCGCCAAGGCGTTCGCGCGGATGAGCATGATCGCGCGCGTTTCCGCATCGGAGAACAGCGTCCCCTGCCCCACCGTCAAGTGATGCAGCAGGTTGATCTGGTGTTGCGCCAGGTCCTCATTTGAAACGCGGAAGCCGCTCAGCGGACCGAAGCCGGTGTTGATGCCGTAGATGGCGCGCGGCTGCGCGGCGAGCGACTCGACCAGCTGCCGGCTGCGGTGAATGAGCGGTCGCGCCTCCGCCGCCAGTTCACACGGGACTTGTAACGTGGCAATCTGCCAGGTGTCGCCGATGGAGAGGTTGTGTCCGTCGAGTTTGATCTTGGCGCTCATGAAGGCGCGGGTTTTTACAACAAACAACTTGAACAAGCAAGCGTGGCCCTGTTTGCTGACACGCGGTCGAGTAAACCAAATTGAAAATGAGGTAGGGTCGTCGCGCTGCGACGACCAGCGCCGCGTAGCAGCGGTGCAATCCAACACCGGGCACCACCTTGCCAGTTGCAAGTGTTCCGGCCCTGCACGGGCCGGGGTCGTCGCAGCGCGACGAACCTACCTTCGGATTGCGGTTGCAAACGAGTGACCTATTGAAGCCATGGCTGAGAAATCCATCATCATCATCGGGGCGGGCATCGCCGGACTGGCGACCGGCAGCTACGGGCGCATGAACGGTTATCGCACCCGCATTCTCGAGCACCACAGCGAGCCCGGCGGCGTCGCGAAGGCTTGGAAGCACAAGGATTATCTGATTGATGGCGGCATTCATTATCTCATGGGGCATCGCCCCGGTGCGGCGTGCCACGAGATTTATCGGGAGCTGGGAATCTTCCACCACCGCACCTATCCCGACCTGACGAACTACTGCGATTTCACGGACGAGATCAGCGGGCAACGCGTCAGCTTTACCGCGGATATTGATCAACTGGCGCGCGACTTGAAAAAGCTGGCGCCACAGGACGCGTCCGCGATTGATGACTTCATCGCCGGTGTCCGCTCCTTCCAACGCACTGACATGTTCGGCACGATGGCCGAGCCGATGGAGTTGCTGGGCCCGTTCGGCACGATCAAACAATTATGGGGTTTGCGGCGGTCGTTGCGCTACCTCGGCGGGCCCTACAATCTGCCGAACAAGGAATTTGCGGAGCGCTTCCAGAGCGCGGCGTTGCGACGGCTGATGACCCATTTGTTTCTGCCGGAAGTGCCGATGTGGTTCATCCTGCTGATGCTGTCGCTGCTGGCCAACCGCCAGCTGGGCCTGTTGGCCGGCAGTTGCCATGACTTCGTGGACAGTCTGGTCGAGCGTTATCGCGGCTTGGGTGGCGACATCACTTTCAACGCCACGGTGAA
Organism: Verrucomicrobiota bacterium; assembly: GCA_025350905.1. Lineage (GTDB taxonomy): Bacteria > Verrucomicrobiota > Verrucomicrobiia > Limisphaerales > JADLHS01 > JADLHS01. The sequence continues at coordinate 5,619 of JANXWY010000418.1, read as the reverse complement.
AGAAATCATCGTTGAGCAGGACCGCGCCGTCGGCGTGCGTTTGAGCGACGGCACCGAACAGCGGGCCGATGTGGTCGTTTCGGCCGGCGACGGCACCAACACCATCTTCCACCTGCTGGGTGGGCGCTACGTGAGCAAAGCCATCAAGGATCGCTATGAAAACTGGAAACAACTTCGGCCCCTGGTCACGCTGAGCTTTGGCCTGCGCCGCGAGTTTCCGGGCGAACCACCCTTGCGCTTCATGCTCCTGAAGGAACCGATGACGGTCGGCAACGTGACGATTGATGGCTTCCCCATCCGCATCTTCAATTACGGCGACAAATTTTCGCCGCCGGGCCGGACGGTTTTCCAAGTTCTGTTCATCACCGATTGGAAATTCTGGAAGGACCTGCTGCAGGATCGCGAGCGTTACGAGATCGAAAAGCAGCGCGTCTGCGCCGAGGCGCTCGCCCGCTTGGAACCACATTATCCCGGCATCACGGCGCAGGTGGAATTGACCGACATGGCCACGCCGCACACGACCTGGCGTTATACGTTGAATCACGAGGGCGCGTTTATGGGCTGGGCCCCTACGCCGAAGGCGCTCCGCACGCCGTTCAAGAAAACGCTTCCGGGCTTGGATAATTTTTACATGGCCGGCCAGTGGGTGGTGCCGGGCGGCGGAGTGCCACCCTGCCTCTACTCGGGACGGCACGTAATCCAGATTATGTGCAAGCGAGACAAAAAAACCTTCACGACCAGTAAAATTTAAGCGCCACGAAGGCCCGTTTCCGAAGCGCACACTCGTTACCAAACCCGTGCCGCTCGTGGTGCCACACGATGGTCCGCCCCGGCAGGTCATCCGATTCCATCCGCCTCCCGATCTGCCGATCCCCTCAACTGGCATACCGTTAGCTGATCCGCTGGCGATGCGAACAACCAACCCGACCCAAATTGAAAAACTGGTGGAAGATTATTATCGGCCGCTATTCCGTTTCGCGGCCCGGCTGTGCGACAGCCCGGCGAACGCGCTCATCCTCACGCAACGCACGTTCCGGCTGGCGTTCGACCGGAGCCGCCACCTGCCGGTACCGACCGATAGCCGCGCGTGGTTGTTTGCGATTTTATTCGCCAAGTTTCTCCAAGGTCGCCCACGAATTCATCGGGCTTAGATAGAAAAGCCCGACCTCTGTCTCAAAAAAGCGGCGCATCCCGCCCAGCTGGACGCGCCGATGAAGCCTGCTCGAAATCTTCCCATGCGGAAGTTTGAGTAGCACGATGTGGAATTGATCTCTACTGGGATGATCGGCGGCGTGCGAGACGCCAACATAATACAACTAGCCATTGGAGACTTTAGCCAAGGGCGTTTAATTAAGTTCGTCACCGTTGTCTTAAGCCGCAAAGGTAAAGTGAACCAACTAACCTATTAGCAGCATTGCGCGCAACATCCTCCGGAGGCAGAATCTTTGCATTTTTCCCAATGACTTGCCCCCAAGATGCCGATTTCAAAATCTCACCGTTACGATAAGCAGTCGATGTGACGCCAGAGATGTATTCGCCAGCTACGGCGCTACTTCGACCCCCAGCCCAGTTTGGGCCAGCACCGAAACTACCATTGGAAGAACCTGCTTGTCCGGACGTCACAGTCCCCTCAATCAAAACATCTGCCTCACCTTCTCGAATTAATTTAACGAAACGATTGCGGCCAAGGACTTCAAGAAAGACATTACGGACTGCTTGAGCCGTAACTGAGTTATCACATTGGAAGTTGCCAACTCTTATCGTGTTTATTTGCGGCGGTGGCGTCTCGGTGGGTTTGGGGCCTTTGGGAGTTCGACAACCAACTCCGATTAAGACCAGAGACACAACCAGTAGGCGTGAGAAGCCGAGGCCGTGATTGGATTTCATAGTTATTAGCGTGTTTTTTGCGTAAGCCGGGGTTTACAAAGAAGTTGTGGCCCTGTTTCGAACCCCAGCCTGCATGCGGAGACTACCGAGGCCCGATTTCTTGTCAACTGGGTTTGCCCGTGATATTAGCGTCCCGCCGGATGTGGAGGCGGCAACCTAGCTTCAACTCAGGGTTTGGCTTTCAGCGCGAAGATAGCGTCCTCTGCGTCTTTCTGAATCTTCGGATCCGAATTCGACAACAGGGGTTCAATCGCGGGAATAATGTTCTTGTTCCCAATTACCGCGATCGTGCGACAGGCGTCGCGCACAACGAAGGCGTTGGAATTCTGGAGCAGTGGCAAAATCTCCGGCACCGTACTCTCCGCCTTGAGTCCACGCAACGCTTTGAGGGCCTCCGTCACTTCGCCTCGATCGGGGGCTTTGAGCATGGCGCAAATGTTCTTGAGATCGGTCGAATCCACCTCGGCGTGCAGTGCGCCGAGTACACGCGCTGCCTTGCAGCGGATTTTTAACCGTGGATCCGTTAGCAGTTTTTTCATTTCCGGAAATGCCTTGGTACTGATCGGATATTGCTTTTCCAACTCTTGCAGTGCGGCAAAGACTTCATTTTCCTTGGCAGACTTCAACTGCGCGATCAAATCATCTTCCGTTTTCACCTTTTTGGGACCAGCCAGCAAGGCGGAGGTGGCAAAGGTGAAAATTCCCAACGCCAGCACGACAATAAAACCTCGTTTGGTCATATTTTTCATAAGCTATTTCTCAATCGTTTGGGCTGATGCATTTGATCTCCCATTCGGGCGAGGCTTCTTGGATTTTCCGAAGAAAATCCGGCCCCGTTTCCAACCCCGGCCTGCGCCCGCAGCCTAGCGAAGGCTGCCTTGTTGTCAATTGGCTTTGCCGCCCTGCGCCCGTCCGCCCGCTGCCGCAGGGCAGACGCATCCAAATTGTTAAGAAACTCAATGAATTGGCAGTTTCCTTTCGACGAAACCTCACGTTCGGATGCAAGCTGAGCTGTGAATTTTTGTGATTCATTCTGGATTTCAGAGGGAATTTAGATGCGTCTGCCCTGCCCGCTGCCGAATGGCTACTTGACTCGACTTGGCCGCAAAATAAACTCCGTTTTCAGAATAACACTGAAATCGTCTCCTTTAGCCACCGCCAAACTGAAACCATGAACCCGAACTCGAAGCCATTGATGAAAACAAACTCCGTCGCCAAATTCCTTGCCGTCCTCGCCCTCGCAAGCGCTGCCGGGGGCGTCTTCGCGGCCAACCTCTACCCCATCGTGGTCAAAGACCGCTGGGGCTACATCGACAAAGCCGGCACGGTCGTCGTCCAACCGCAGTTCGAGCGCGGGGACGCTTTCGCGTCAGGCCTCGCCGCCGTGCGCTTGGGGGGCAATTGGGGTTACGTAGATGCCAACGGCAAGCTGGCGATCAATCCGCAGTTCGACGCTGCCGGTGGATTTAGTGAAGGCGCCGCCGCCGTCAAATTTGGGGGCCGGTTCGGCTACGTGGATGCCGAGGGTCGTTACACTATCAACCCGCAGTTTGATTTTGCCGGTCCCTTCGCCAATGGACGCGCCGCGATCAAACTCAAGGGCCGCCACGGCTTCATTGACAAGGGTGGCGTCATCACCATCAGCCCGCAATTCGATGACGCGGCCACCTTCGCCGAGGGCATGGCCGCCGTCGAACTGGGTCGGCGCTGGGGCTTCATCGACCTGTCTGGCAAAATCCTCATCAATCCGCAGTTCGAAAAAGTCGGCGCGTTCGCCGAAGGCCTCGCCGCCGTGCGCGTGGGCGGCCGCTGGGGCTTCGTCGACAAGGCCGGCAAACTCGTCGTCAATCCGCAATTTGATGACGTCCACGACTTCGCAAAGGGACTCGCCCCGGCGCGCCTGGGTAAACTGTGGGGCTTCATAGACGCCACCGGCCAGCTCATCATCAATCCGCAATTCAACGACGCGGATGCATTCACGGAAGATCTGGCACGCGTGAAAATCGCGGATCGCTGGGGCTTTATCGACAAGAGCGGCAAGTACGCGATCAATCCGCAGTTCGACGAAGCCGCCGCCTTCGTCGACGGCCTGGCGCGCGTGAAACTCGCCCGCCGGACCGGTTACGTGGACTTGACCGGCAAGTACGTCTGGAATCCGGCCAACTGAATTTTGGCTTCGCCAATTGTTGCGCGCTCGGCACCTGCTTCGTGAGCCATGGACAAGAGAATTGCATTGGTCACGGGCGCCAGCCGGGGGATCGGCCGGGCCGTCGCGGCGGCGCTGGCGGCGACGGGTTGTCATGTCTTGATCAACTACCGCAGCCGCCAACCGGAGGCGAATGAAACGCTGGCGCTGATTGAGCGCGCCGGCGGTAGTGGTGAGTTGTGCCCCTTCGATGTCGCCGACGCTGCGGCCAGCGCCCAAGCCATCGCCGGCGTCCTACAATCACACCACCGGATCGACGTGCTCGTCAACAACGCCGGCATCCGCCACGATGCGCTGATGGTTTTCATGGCGGCGGAACAGTGGACGCAGGTCATCGCCACGAATCTCAACAGCTTCTTCAACGTCACTCAACCGATCGTGAAATCGATGGCGCTCCAACGCCGGGGTCGCATCGTCACGATCGCTTCCACCGCCGGGCAGACCGGGGTGGAGGGCCAGACCAACTATGCGGCGGCCAAAGCCGGCGTCATCGGCGCCTCGAAAGCCCTCGCCCGCGAAGTCGCCAAACGCGGCGTCACCGTCAATGTCCTGGCGCCCGGTTTCATCGAGACCGAAATGACGACCGGTTTGCCGCGCGAGGCATTGCTGGCACAAATCCCCGCCGGCCGCTTCGGCCGACCCGAGGATGTCGCGGCCGCCGCTGTTTTTCTGTGCTCCGAGGCCGCCAGCTATATCACCGGTGCGGTGCTGAATGTGAATGGCGGAGTCTACACGTGAACAACGCCACCTGCACCCGAAGCCGAAGGGGAACGCGCCCGCATCTTGGACTGCGGTGGCAGAGCGCAGCGGCGACACCGCTTTTCCAGAACCGCTCGAAAATCCGCATGACTCCGAGCACCTCACGCCGTGACTATGTCCGCAGGTGATTCCCCAACCAAACATTGGTCCGGCACCGGCCAACTCCGCGGCGGCCGTTGGGGCATCTGGTTTTTCATCACCACGCTGCGCGTGCTGGGCTTGCACCTGACCTACGCGCTGCTGGTACCGCCCGCGCTTTATTTTACCTTCCGCTCGCCCGATGTGCCGGCCACCATGGACTATCATCGGCGCATCTTCGGCGCGGTCCCCTGGTGGAAACGGCGCTGGCTGGTCTTCCGCCATTTCCTGTCGTTTGGCCAGGCCATCATTGATCGCATCGCCATTCTCGCCGGCAACACCAAACATTTCTCCTTCACCTTTGACGGGGAACATCACTTGCGCGCCGCGGTCGCCGAAGGACGCGGGGTGTTGTTGCTCACCGCCCACATTGGCAATTGGGAAGCCGCCGGGCAGTTGCTCGCCCGCATCAACGTCCCCATCAACGTCACCGGCTTTGATAAGGAAGATCCGGCCATCCGCCTGCTGCTCAATCAGTCGGCGAAAGCGAACTTCAAACTGCTGCCGCTCACCGGCTCCGCCACCGATGCGATTCCCCTGGTGGCCGCCCTGCGGCGCGGCGAAATGGTCGCCATGATGGGCGACCGCGCGTATGGCAGTCCGGTCGCCAATGTGCCTTTTTTCGACGG